>BJGE01000066.1 GCA_014190275.1 Actinomycetes bacterium
CCATTATCATTTGATGCATTCAAGGAGAGATTTGCAACTCCGGAGTTTTGCGGAGTCCACGAGTGTGATCCTGCTCCACTTGCGTCTACAGAAATCGATGAAGTTAGCCCATAGTTAGTGGTCGGGTTCGTGGCGGTGAGTGTCGTGGCACCCAAGCAACCGGCGAAAGTCAAATTTTGAGCTGTCCCAACTGGGCCGTTAGCAGCCCCGGTGAGGGTGCAACCATTAGCCGCCGATGCAGGAACAGCCCCTAAGCCCAAAAATCCTACTGTGAGTGCAGTCGTAGCGACTACCGCGATGAAACTGCCGCGTGTTCTCCGCGGCGAACCAATCGAAACTAGCATTCGATCACCCTCCCTATTAGTTGTCACCATAAGAGTAAGTCTTTTTCGGGCAAGCAGCGTCACTTACAAGCCTTGGCCGTAATCAATCTTTTCTAGGTGCCGAAAAAAATGTGGTTATCCTCACTTGGGGGTGCCCTCAAATAAGTTGCCTAACACGATCATGACCGGGGAGATTTTTTCACCGCGAGCCACTTCGGTAAAAGGCTCTGGTGCGAAGCGCGGAGTGACACCTTGACTGGATGAAACTCGATTGGTACGTCATACTATTGCCTGACCAAGGCTCTAGCGGGCAAAGCATCACCGCACAGAGCCAGATATGACTCAGCTGCCGAACAATCGTAGACATCGGGGATCTCTCGAATTAGAGTTTCAAGTATGAAATCCAAAATCGCGATCGGTCTGCTCCTGCAATGGGACAGACCCCCCAGACACTGGGGGGTCTGAACCCTTGGAAAGTAGCGGGGACAGGATTTGAACCTGTGACCTCTGGGTTATGAGCCCAGCGAGCTACCGAGCTGCTCCACCCCGCGTCGCTTACTGCTCCCTAAGGATACGTGGGGGCGCGGATTCGTCCAAATCGGGGCTTGCCCCCCCGCCCCTCGCGGCGAGGTGCACACCTGCCCTTCTCGGGAGAGACTTGCGCCATGAGCAACGAGACCCTCTACGACCTGTCCTTTGTCGACAACCATGGCCAGCAGGTCAGCCTCGATCAGTACCGTGGCAAGCCCGTGCTGGTCGTGAATACGGCAAGTAAGTGCGGGTTCACTCCCCAGTACGAGGGATTGCAGCGGCTGTATGCCGAGCTCGGCCCGAAGGGCTTAGTCGTGCTCGGGTTCCCGTGCGATCAGTTCATGAATCAGGAGCCCGGCGGTGACTCGGAGATCGAGGGCTTTTGCTCACTTAACTACGGTGTGACGTTTCCACTCTCCACCAAGGTTGACGTCAACGGGTCTACGGCGCATTCAGTCTTCCGCTTCCTGAAGTCGCGCAGCGGCGGCCTGCTCGGGTCGCGAATCAAGTGGAACTTCACGAAGTTCTTGGTCGCACCTGACGGCACCACCGTCAAGCGCTTCGCACCCACCACGAAGCCTGAGGCACTCGAGGCCGACGTGAAGGCCATGCTGCCCACCTGATGAATACTGTTGCTGCAAACTCTGCAAAAGGTGCGCCGATGCAGAAGATCCGCTGGCTCGATGGGCTCACTGAGATGTCGCCTTTCATCTGAATTCGCTGTCACGAGGCGGGCCCCAGAAGCGTGAGCCGTGGCCGGGAGCATCAGATCCGAAGCTTTTGGCGATCGCCTTGTCCACGGCGCGCTGGGTTACTGCCGTGACCCGTGCCTTATGGCGACTGCCGAGTCGACGGGTATCGGCTCGAGGACGATCCGCGAAGCGCCTTGGTGCGGCCCCGGCCTTTCTTTTCCTTGATACGCCGCTCGGCCGAGGCTTTGGTGGGCCGGGTTGGCCGCCGGGCGCGTGGTGGTGGCGCCGTCGCCTCCTTGAGCACTTCGACGAGCCGCTCCTCGGCGGCCTTGCGGTTTTGTAATTGCGAGCGCTGCTCCGCTGCCGTGATGACCAAACACCCGTCGATCAACTTGGATTCAAGCCGCGCTAAAGCGCGTGACCGCAGATGCTCGCTCAACGCCCGAGAATTCCTCAGATCAAAGCTGAGTTGAACTCTCGAGTCGGTCGTGTTGACGCTCTGGCCACCTGGCCCCGATGACCTAGAAAACTTCCATGTCAGGTCGGCCTGCGGAATCACCACAGCCTTACTAACGATTAGGTCCGCAGACACCTAATAATAATGACGTATCAAGGGGCTTGGCTCAACACCGAGCCGCTACTGGGTCAGGCGGTTGGATTTTCAGTGGCAGCGTCTTCTTGAATCGCATCCGCCGGCGGCGCGCCACTTAGTTGCGCCTGCGCATCCGCTGCACGCTGCAATGCCGCGGCCAGTTGCTTCTGGGCCACGTCGTAGGCGGTGAAGTCACCGGTGATAAGGGCCCGCTGGCCGGCCTCATAGGCCGCCTGGGCATCGGCAATCGCAAACGCAAGGTCGGTCGCTGGATCCCCTGAGGATGGCGTGGTCGGGGCTGGCGCTGGCGTCGGGGTGGTCGTACCACCTGAGCCGTCATCGGGAATAGGTTCGACAGTTGCGCTCGGTGAGGTATTAAAGACTTTATAGAGCGCGGCCGACAAGGTGTCCTCGAAGGCGACATTTGAGCCATAGCCAACTAGCACCTTGCGAAGTAGCGGATAGCCATCAGTAGTGGCGCGGATATAGACCGGCTCAACGTAGAGCAGGCCGCCGTTAAATGGCAGCGAAAGCAGGTTCCCAAGATCAACTTCGGACCCACCTCGACGTAGTAGTGACAATTGGGAGCTCACCAAGGGATCCGATTCGAAGTTGTTCTGCACCTGCTGCGGTCCTGGGATGGTGGTGTTGCTCGGCAACTGCAGCACCCGGATTTTCCCGTAGCCCTCCCCCGGCTCAGCGTCCGCCGCCATGAAGGCCGCCAAGGTCTGTCGTCGCTGCGGAGCGAATGTTGTCGTCAGCGAGAATGCCGGCCCATCTTGGTCTGGCATCTGCAAAGTCAGGTAATAAGGCGGCTGGAACACCTGGGCCGGGGAGACAGTCGGGTCAAATGGCACGATCCAGACATCGGTGCCGTTATAGAAAGTGGCCGGGTCGGTTACGTGATATCGGCTGAGGATCACCCTTTGCACTTTGAAGATATCTTGCGGGTAGCGCACATGGTCCAGCAGCGCAGGTGACATGTCGGCCACCGGGCTAACGACACCCGGGAACGCCTTCATCCAAGTTTGGAGTACTGGATCACTCGGCTCCCACGCATAGAGGGTTACCGTGCCGTCGTAGGCATCAACGACCGCCTTCACAGAGTTGCGCATGTAGTTCAGCTGGTCTTGGGGCAGCAACCCAGATGGCACAGTGCGCGAACCGAATGAATCACTTGTTGCATCGGCCAGAGAAATCCGACTTGAGTACGGGTACTGGTTCGAGGTCGTATATGCATCGATAACCCATTTAATTCGACCATCGGCTACAACGGGGTACGGATCTTGATCCAAGGTGAGCCAAGGTGCGACTTTCTCCACTCTGGTCAACGGATCACGATCCCACAGGATGCGCGAGTCCGAGTTGACCAAATCCGAAAGCAGGATATTGCTGTCCTGGAATTTGGTGGCGAAAACCAATCGTCCCAAAATAGAGCCCATTGGCACACCGCCGGTGCCTTGGTAGGTATTGGTCTTTTGGCCGGTCGGGCTGGCGTCATCTGGATAATCCAATTCGCGTGGCTCGGAGCCGGCCGGTGCGCCCACGATGCTGTAGCTGGGTGAAAGTTCACCGAAGTACACCCGTGGCTGGTCAATGAGCAGATCACCCTTGGAGGGGATCTCGCTTTCGAAGAAATCAGGTTGACCATTACCAAGGGCGGTGTTGTCGTACGCTGACACGAACCCGTATCCGTGGGTATAGACAGCGCGGTCATTAGTCCAGTTGCGCTGGCCGTCTGGGATACCCGCAAGGTTTATTTCGCGAACCGCGACCACCGCTCCGCGTTGCTGACCGGAAATGTCGTAGCGATCAATATCGAGCTTGTTATTGAATGAGTAGTAGCCGCGAATCTGCTGCAATTGGTTGTAGGTGGGCGAGACGACTGCAGGGTCAAGTAGTCGGATGTTCTCCAACGTGCCCTTACTGTCAACAATTTCTTCTTCGGTAGGCGGCTCGACAGTACCTGCGTAATCGGCGACGCTGACATCTGTTATCCCGTAAGCGTCACGAGTCGCATTGATATTGCGCTCGATATAGGGCTGCTCTTTCACCAGTTCGCTCGGACGGACGGTGAATTGCTGAACGATAAATGGGTATAGGGCGCCGACTACGATCGTCGTTAAGAGCATCAACCCCAGGCCCAGGGTCGGTAGCACCCAAGAGCGACGGAAGATATTGACGAGGAATAGCACCGCCACGATAATCGCGACGAATGTCAAAATATTCAATGATGGAAGAACGGCGTAGACATCGGTGTATTTCAATCCGGTGAATCCGGTGACCAAAGCCTGACTTTGGGTCGCGAGCGAGAAGCGGTCGAACCAGTAGGCAACAGCCTTCAGCAGCAAAATAATTGCGATGATCGTGGAAAGTTGCACCTGCGCTCCGGCACTGGCACGGTCACCACGCGGCTGCACCCGCAGGCCTCCGTAGAGGAACTGCACCGCGACTGCTACCACCAGAGACAACATTGTTACAGCGAAACTGAAATCCAGCAGGAAACGTATGAATGGCAAAGTGAAGGTGTAGAAGGACAAGTCCAAGCCGAACTGCGGATCAACGATGCCAAAATCCGTGGCATTACGCCATAACAGGAAAGTGCCCCATTCAGATGCAGCCGCCAACCCAGCTATTAACCCCAAGCCGATACCCGCGATGATCGTGACCCGCCTGCGGTACGGGTCGATGCCGAGCCGGTAGCGCTCCAGGCTGGCTTGATCCGGGGTGAGTCCGCGAAATGTGGGGCGCGTGCGCCAAGCCCACCACATGACAAGCATGATTACCAATGCCATCGTGATACCGAATGCGAAGAACAAGATCGCCCTGGTCTCCAGTGATGTCGTGAAAACCTGGGTCTTTTGCACCGACTGGTACCAGAGCCAATCGGTATAGAACCCGGTAAACAGTACAAACGCGATAACGAGCACGCCAAGAATGATCAAGGTCGGAAGTAGCACTCCCCCACGCCGCCTCGGGCCCGCACCTGAAGTATCAGCTGCCCCACTCATACCCGGCATATTAAACGTCATGCTAGGAACCTATGCCATCTACCGGGCACGCGGAAACAGAGCCTCCACTGGTCCAAGTCTCGACCGCCGTTACGGCATCGGTCAAAGAAGTGATCGGGGTCACAGTTAGGCCAGCAGGGATGAAACCCTCGGCCTCCTTGCAGTGCACCGCTGGCAGCAAAAATAGTTCAGCGCCGGCCTCGGCGGCACCGGCAAGTTTTTGTCGAATCCCGCCGATCGCACCTACGGTGCCATCCGGTGACATCGTGCCCGTGCCGGCAATGTGACGGCCCTTGGTCAGCTCGCCCGGAGTCAACTTGTCAATGATGCCCAAGGCAAACATCGTGCCGGCGCTTGGGCCACCAACATCTTGCAGGGTGAAATAAATATCGAACTCCGCGGCGTAGTACATCCCAACCCCGATACCGATGTAAGGCGTTCCCGGCTTATCGGGGTTATCGGCTGAAACCACCGAGACGTTCTTGGGTTCGCCATCGCGCACGATCGCGAATACGAATGTGGTTCCGACCGGGCTTGACTGCACCGCATCGCTCACGTTCATCGGTTCAGTTACCGTGGTGCCGTCAATGGAGGCGATCTCATCCTTCGGCTCCAAAATGCCAAGTGCTGGTGTCTCGGAGTAAACGGCGGTCACCACTAATTCAGTCCGCAGCGGCAGGTCCAGGTAGCTCAATGCTGCTGCGATGGCATCGGATTCAGAGGTGTTGAACAGCATCGCCTGGCGCGTCTTAACGTCCTCACCTGAAACATCATCCGGATAAATCAGTTCACGGGGCACCACCGCATCGGCGGCGTTGAACCAAGATGCCATTGCATCAACGAAGGTCAAGCCACCACGCGGGCCACCGGACTCCAGCACCGTGGTCATGTCCAGGCTGCCGGTAGTCGGGTAGGTCTGCGTCCCGGTGATTTGAATTACTTCGGTGCCATCGATTTTGCCAACCACGTTGTAAGTAGGACCTGGTGCAAGTTTTACGAATGGCACCGGCAACAGCAGTGCGATCGATACCAAGATCAGCAAGCTGGCGGAGCTGACCACTAACGCCCGGCCCCGGCGCGGCTCAGATTCAGCTTTAGCCTCAGCACTTGGTACCTGGGTCGCATCGCTCATGCGGTAGGCCCACCTGATGACTTCGAGTCATCACCCATTTCCGGGCTGGGGTTTTCAGTTGGCAGTGGGCGCGCCATGGCATCGTTTAACCGGCGCAGGTTCTCCATGGCCGCAGCAGCCTCGGTTGGCTGGCTCGGCCGACTGCGGAATGCGGCCCAAGCCACGGCCAAAATCGTGGCCCCGATCGGGATCAGCCACCAAGTGAGGTTTGACACCGCCTAAGACTACGTCACCCCTATTTGGCGGGGAAAAGCGAAACCCCCGGGGCTCACAGCACAGGTCCACCTTCCCCTTGCGGACCTGCACCCGTTCTCCCGGAGGTTTCAGCGATCCGAACCTATGGACTTACCCTGCGCTTCGTCAACGATTTCGCCCTAGTTGCCGGACAACCCTGTGCACAAGGGTGGGGACAATGTGTTGACATAATGAAATTAGTCGTGGAAACATCGTGCATAACTTTGTGGATAAACCTGCGGATGACAACCAAATACGACGCAAAATGACCGCGAAACTCATTGCACAGGGTGTGGACAAAAACTTTATTTCACCAAACATCGGTTTTTGCCTGCCGGTTAGCCCAAGTTCACCGAAGTCTGGCTTAGTTCGATGAGCGTCCGCACACTTTGGTCGAGTCCGTGAGGTAGTTCGCCCAAAGCAAACCAGCGCAGGTCATCAGACTCCGCGCTCAGCACCGCTTGAGCCTTCGGTGGCACCAAAACTAAGTACTGCACATCTAGGTGCTCACTCGGTACACCCGCGCAGGGCACCAGGTGGCGGTCCAAGCAGACAGGCTCCGCACTGATGCGCATCGTGTTGATCCCACTTTCTTCGATCGCCTCGCGAAGCGCAGCAGCGCGCAGTGAGGTATCCCCGTGCTCGATATGGCCACCCAGTTGCAGCCACCTACCGACTTTGGGATGCAAGGTGAGCAAGACCCGCTGCCGATCCTCATCCATGACTAAAGCACTAGCGGTGATGTGACCTACTCGGCACTCGCGCCACACACCATCTGCGTGCGCAGCCAAGAATTCAAGGTATTCATCGCGACGCACCGCTTGCAACCCGCTTGGTGGTGTCCACGAACTCAAAGTTGAGTAGACGTCATTCCACATCTGGCTGGTTACTGCGTTCAATGAAACCCAGCGGGTCGGTTAGATCCTCGGCACTCGGGAGTAAATCAGGATGGCCCCATAGCCCATCACGGTCATCCATCGATCCCATGCTGCGCACCGCGGCAAATAAGGTTGCAGCCTCCCGCAGGGAGCGGGGACGTAACTCCATCCCAACCAAAGTCGCGAACATTTTCTCGGCCGGACCGCCAGCTGCGCGGCGTCTGCGCATGGTTTCGCGCAGCGCAACTGCGCTCGGCATCCGACCACCAATCGCAATTTCAACAACGTCATCAACCCAGCCTTCGACCAATGCCAGCAAAGTCTCCAGTCGAGCAAGAGCGGTGCGTTGCTCATCGGTATCGGCCGGCTGCAGCAATCCGGACGCCATAAGTTGCTGCAACGCCTCCGGGTTGCTGAGGTCAACACCGGCCATAGCATCGCCAAGACGTGAGGTGTCGACGCGAATACCGCCGGCATACTCCTCGATTGCACCAACCAGGCGCGGGCGCAGCCACGCCACATGCGCGAACAAGCGTTGATGAGCCGACTCCCGAAGTGCTAGATAAATGCGCACATCATCAGCCGACACTCCGATACCCGCACCGATCAAATCGATGTTGTTCGGCAACAGTGCGCAGGTTGCATCAGTTGTCAGCGGGATTCCGATATCGCCGGCGCTAACTACTTCTTGGGCGAGGGCAGCCAAAGATTGCCCAAGTTGCATGCTGAAAGCTGCCGCTCCGAGTTGCTGCACCATGCCCAGCATCGGACGGAGCATCGCGGCCATCTCGTCAGGGACGCCACCGGGGAATAGTCCGCGCAGTTGTTCCGGCAACAAAGCTTCCAGTTCATCGGGTGACACCTCTTGATCACTTGGCACCGCAGAAGTCATGACCTGCTGCATTTGAATGGCAATTGGCTCGACATAACGTTGCCACATCGGCAACGTCGCCTCAAACCACTCCGAGCGACTCCACGCCTGCGGGTCCTGACCAACCGCTGGGAAAGTGGTGGCTTCGTCAAGCCAAAGATCGGCAAGCCGCACTGACTGGGCTACGGCTCGCCGTTGTGCATCGCCAATCGATGGATCACCCGCCGTCGCCAAGGCCTGCCGAGCAATGTTTTGCACCATCGGCCAATTAACCGGACCACTGCTTGGGTTTTGCAGCATCTGGCCCAGTTGCTGCAAGGCGGCACCTAGTGAAGACATATCGAACCCGTTGCCACCGGAATCTGGGGCACCGAAGCCAAAGGGCAGGTTTCCGCTCACCGGATCAAGGTACCGCCCCCGCGGCCCCACCCGGACCCGGGTTTGTCCTCGTGGTTGGCCCATGACCTCTTCACCTTGGCGCAGCAGCTGGGGCCTGCCTGGTCCTTGGGGTGGGCTGGGCCGGCCCGGCGAGACAAAATTGACCAGTTCCACTTCATGAGGCGAGACCCCGAGTGGGGCCTCGCCTCATGAAGTTGGACTGTCCGCTTGGACCAAGTCAGTAGGGTTAGGAAGCCTTGCCAAGGATGCGCGTCACCTTGGTGCCGCAAGTTGGGCAGATACCCTTGGCGAAACGCCGTCCATTGGTCTCTTCAACGTGACCGGTGAACTCCCGCTTCGCCTTGCACTTAACGCAGTACGCCTCGCCGGTGTAGCTCTCAGCCATGCGGACCTCCATCTCATCGCCTAACCGCTCGGGGCGGCCCGGTGGTGTGGACCACCTAATAGGTTTGTGACTCAATTACGATAGGGCAACCCGGCCCCCGTTTCGCCGCGGCACGACCGGCTCGATCGGGATTTTGCCCATGTTTCCGGGTATATTAGGGGAAATAACCGGATAAACCGGACATTGCGGCTAGGGCCGAAGTTCGGGCCCCCTACCGCATTTGCCCTGTGCATAGCAACTAGCAATCCACAGGCAACAGGCATCAATCTGCGGTCATGACAACCGTTGAACTACCCAACCAACTGAGCACCTTGATGTCGGCCCAGGCCCGCCCGGTCTACCGGCAGGACTTTCCGATGGTCTGGCGTGAAACTGGTCACTTGGTGATCTGGTCCAGCGACACCCGCGCGGTACTGGATCGCATGGATGAGGTGCATGCCACGTGGCTACGAAACCTTGATGGCTTACGCACCTGGCGGCAGATAACCGCAGACCTAAACATCACCCCGGCTGCCGCCGGCCGAATAATTCGCACCCTGCAAAGCCTAGGAGCACTCGACGACGCCACCGATATGCCCAATAGTTGGCGTTGGTTGACTTCGGTTGAACGCGATGAGCAGGTGGGTGACTTGGCCGCCGCGGTTCACACCTACCCCACCGGGCGCACCGCCCTTGACGCTTTTGAGAATCGCCGGGAGACCAGCATCCATGTCGCCGGTGCCACCCAATTAGCCAATGAGATTTACACCCTTTTAGATCTTTGCGGGTTTCGGGTTTGCCAACCTACCCCCGCGCCCGTGATACCTCCGCACGAAAAGCTGATCGTGGTCCTTGCCGGCGGGGTACACCCCGACATTATTGACGATGTTGACTCGCCACTACATGATCACCCGCACCTACCGGCGACGGTTTATGGTGCCAGGGCGGTGGTCGGGCCCATTGTCCTCCCGGGTCAGACCAGTTGCCTACGCTGCGCCTATCTGCATACCGTTGATGCCGACGCGATGTGGCCAAAAGTCACTTTGCAATTGGCAAGTCAGCTGCACCGGCTCAAGTCCTTGCCCCTTGATCGACTTCTAATCCGCGCCGCAGCTGTCCAAACCGCATTACTAATTCGCAGTTGGGTCGATCAGCCGACGGTTACGGGGCCGTGGCATGAGTTGGCCTTCGAATTGCACCTACCAGGTGG
>BJGE01000067.1 GCA_014190275.1 Actinomycetes bacterium
GTCCGGGGTCAGCCGCAAATTCAGCCGCGCCGTTCGAAGATCCTGCACCGCTACCCCCTGGTCTCCACCAAAATCGTCTGGAGTTGAGCAAAGCGCAGGGGTCCGACACTTACACGGGTGTTATTTATCGGTGGGTCCGAAGCAGAGCGGCTGACAGCCTCATGCTGGTGGTACATGATCTCACTTGGAGCCTTGACTGAAACCCTTTAGGAGCAAGATGGACGACGCAACCGCCTACGCCGCAGCACTCGCATCAGCGCGGGAGGGCATGGCCGAGGGCGGTATCCCGATCGGGGCCAGCCTTATGGTTGATGGCAAATTGCTGGCGGTCGGGCGCAATCAGCGCGTGCAACTTGGTAGCTCGATCCATCACGGCGAGACCAATTGCATAGAAAATGCCGGACGCCAACCCGCAAGCGTGTATGCCCGCTCCACAATCTTCACCACCTTGTCACCATGCTTCATGTGCGCAGGCACGATCTTGCTGTACAAGATCCCACGGGTGGTGATCGGTGAGAATTCAAATTTCCAGGCAAGTGAGAACCTACTGCGCAGTCACGGGGTCGAGCTTGTCGTGCTTGACGACATTGAGACTAAGACCATGTTTAAGGACTGGATCGAGGCGAATCCGAGCCTGTGGAACGAAGACATCGGCGAGGACTAGTAGCCACTGGGTAGGGTCGGGGCTCGACGGAAAGAGGCTGGACCCGATGGCGCCCCAAGAGCAGCTGCACCACCCCACCGCCCCGGTGCTGGTACTTGATTGGGGTGGCGTGCTGACCACTCCCGTCCAGGCCGCCTTCGACAGTTGGCTGGCAGCAGCGCAAATCGACCCCGATGCATTTATGCACGTGATGCGCGAATTCCACGACACCCCGGATAGCCCCCTGCACCGCCGGGAACGTGGCGAGATCACCGTCAACGAATTGGAGCAGGCGCTTGCTCCCCGCCTAGTCACCTTGGCCGGACAACCCGTTTCGGCCGACGGGCTGCTGGCAAGGATGTTCGCGCACCTCGAGCCAAATAAGGCCATGCTGGCGGTCGTTGCCCTGGCTCGCGAATGCGGCTGGAAGACCGCGGTGCTGTCAAATGCCTGGGATGGCGATCACTATGCCGCCGACCAGCTCGCGCAGTTCGATGCGGTAGTGCTCTCCGATCTTGCGGGTGTTCGCAAACCTGACCTAAATGCGTACGAGGCGATCATTGAAGCCCTTGGCGTCGCCGCCGAGGATTGTATTTTCGTTGACGATATGCGCCGCAATGTGGTCGCAGCGCGACTGGCCGGGATGCAGGCCATCCAATACACGCCCGGTGTTGAAAGGGTGCTAACCAACTTGATCAACGGCGGCGCGCTCACACCGAAAGCGGGTGAAGACCCGCGCGGGCTCCGGGTCGTACCGCTGGCCAATTACTTGAACACCCAGTTCGGTGTCAATGTCGATGGGCTTGACCCGAGGCTGCTACCCGGTGGCCGATCCAACATCAGCTACCGGTTGAACGGCGGTGACTTCGGCCCACTCGTGCTGCGCCGCCCGCCACTTGGTCACCTATTGCCCACCGCCCACGACATGGGGCGGGAGTTCAAGTTGCTGACGGGCTTGTCAGCTGTTGGATTTCCGGTGCCGAGGCCAATCGCCTTCTGCGAGGACAAGGACGTCATCGGGGCGCCATTTGTTCTCATGGAGTTTGTCGACGGCTTGGTGATCGCCGACGCGGTGAGCGCAAGCGGCCTTGATCCGAGCTCGGCACGAAGGGCTTCGCAGAACTTTGTGCAGTGCTTGGCCGACCTGCATAACATCGAGCCAGTGACCGCCGGGCTCGAGGGTTTAGGCAAACCAGCCGGTTACCTGCCAAGGCAGCTGAGCCGGTGGATCAAGCAGTGGGATTTGACGAAGAGGATCGACTACCCCAATGCCGACCTCCTGATCGATTGGCTGCAGCGGGCGGTATCAACAATCCCCCAGCAGACCAAGGCCTGCATAGTGCACGGTGATTACCGCCTAGACAACGCCATCATCGACCCAATAACCATGGAGATAAAGGCGGTTTTGGACTGGGAGATGTCAACACTTGGTGATCCACTACTCGATGTCGCCTTGACGCTGCTCTATATGACCGAAAGCAATGACAACCTTCGTAACACCATCCCAATCGCACTAGAGGTGACTTCCTCGCCCGGGTACTACACCCGGGCCGAGTTCCTCGCCGCGTATTGCGCTATCACCGACGCTGATACCAGTTACCTGGATTTCTGCCTGGCCCTTTCATGTTTCAAGCTAGCGGCGATACTTGAGTCGATTAAGAACCGCAGCCAGGCGGGTGAGCAATTGGGTAGTGCCGAGCATTCGGGTGATCTCATTGGCGATGCCAGCAACAATTTGCTGCTGCTGGGCTTGGCCGTCACCGAAGGTGGCGGAGTTGCCGGACTCAACCGGTGATCAACCCGGTACTTCGCTACCGCGAAGAGATTCGGAGGGTGCCATGACAGCCAGCGCGAGCCGCTTCATTGACCGGCTGACCCTAGAGCCCGTGGATCGCGATATTTTCTCGGGCACCTGCCACTCGGGCGCACCACTACGAGCCTACGGCGGGCAAATTGCCGCGCAGGCTTTGATGGCCGCCGGGATGACCGTTGACGATAAGGCCCGGCGGGTGCACTCCCTCCACGGCTACTTCCTGCGCCCTGGGCGCACGAAAGACTCGATCATCTACTTGGTAGATCGGCCGCGCGATGGCCGATCCTTCTCCACCCGCATCGTGCGGGCGGTGCAGCACGGCGAGACGATCTTCTTGATGACCGCCTCCTTCGCCGTAACAGACTTCGGCCCGGACCACCAATTCGAGATACCCGCGGTGGCCGCGCCAGATGAGGTGCCGGAGATGTCATATCCCGAGATCTTGGCACTTGATCCCGATACCTCCCTTAGCTTGAACTACCCGGACGAAGCATTGATAGACCTGCGAATCGTCGACCATGAGCACCATGTTTTCCTGCGCGATGGCCGCTATGAGCGCATGTCGTGGGTGCGCATCACCGAGCCCCTCCCGAGTGACCCGTTGGCTCAGGCCAGCGCCCTCACCTATCTATCCGACCTGACGATGGTGCGCACCGCCCTTAGCCCCCACTTCGAAATGCGCGACGAACTCCAACTCGCCTCGATCGACCACGCCATGTGGTTTCATGCACCGATCGACACCAGCCAGTGGCTGCTCTTCGCGCAGGACACCCCGGTGGCGCGCAGTGGCCACGGTCTGGCACGCGGTTTGTTCTACGACCGGAACGGGCAACTTGTTGCCTCGGTGGTGCAGGAGTCACTAATGCGAAAGCGCAAGAGTCACTGACACTGCGGTGCGGCGGCGAAGGCATCGCCGATCTCACCTCGAGTTGACTCCGTGGCCGTATCTAGATCCGAGATGAACTCCTTGCCGGCGTCAAAAGTCGCCTTTGCTGAAATCCCAGCCTGCACCAAGGCTGCTGCCAAGCTAATCGGGTCGCTTGCCGCACGGACCGCAGCAATTGATTTCGCGGTGTCATCGCGGGCCTTTAGCAACTCATCACCACTGCCCTGAACCTGGGTGAGGATCGTCGATGCTTCGGCGTAATCAACCGGGACTTTCCCGAGCGCAGCACCCAGTTCCTCCATTGAAGCGTTTATTTCGTCAAGATGGGCATCTAGCTGAACTTGGAATTGATCGGCGGCCGATACCCCCGAGTTCGGGTCGAAGGTTAGGTCCTTACCAAAGTCAATCAACGTCGCTCCAACGCCATCACGTGCCACGCAAACGCCACCGGCCCAGCGGGCCAATGCCACCGCGGGATCGGGTGTCGGCGAGGCTAAGGGTGCCGCCATGGTCGCTGTGACTGACGAGGCCACAGCAACTTCAGTGGTGTCTTTCACCTGGGTCAGGTAATACACCACGCCAAATAGCACCAAGATCGCGGCGGCAACTGCTATCACGGTTCGGCGCATGGCCAACTATTACCCAAAACTCCCCAATTGGAGGGCACTCTCGCGGATTAGCCGGTTCTATCTCGCGTATTCAAGGGCTAATCCGAACTGTCGTACCGGCCCGCCCGAAAGGGCCACTCCCGGGCCAACCAGTCGACTACGGCCTCCCGCAGTTGTACGTCAAGGGCGCCGTATTCCCCGGTCACCCAAGTCCGCACATAAGCGTCATATTCCGGGTCCGCATCGGGGTAGACATAAACACACCCCACCACCCGCCAGCTCGCATCTTCGCCATCTACCAGCACCGTCCAGGTGAAGCCGACGCGGGTGAAAAAATGCTCCGCATGCATTCGCATATCGGCCAGATTTTCGGCGACCGTGAAGGTGCCATCGGCCGGTGGCCAGCCGTGCCAAGGGAACCCAGGAGTAGAACGGATATGTTCGATGGAGGTGGTCCACGCCGCCAAATCTGATTCACAGTGTGCTGGGCCTAGGGGCGCCAGCCTCATGGTGACGCCGCCGAAAACGAAGGTTGGCGGCCCCGGCACCACGAAATCTGCCGGGACGAAATCTGCCGGGACGAAATCTGCCGGCTCAATTTCCACCGGCAGAGCCTCCACTTCCCCCACTACTGATAGGTCCGCACCGGCTGGATCCGCACACACCGCCAAATTCTAGGCGGCACCCACCGGGCCGATTTCGCGATATACCCCCTAGGGTATATCGTAACCTAGCTAGAGCTCGAATTAAGAGAACAAGTGGCCACCATTCGACCCACCGCCAGCGGAACGGGTTTCAGGCTGAAGTTTGCCGAATTAGCAACGCAAAAAGGCACGGCAAGGGCCATAGTTGTCCAATGAGTAATCTGGACGTAGTAGTAATTGAAACCCCTAACCTGGGTGATCGCAGCTACCTAGTCGGCCGTGGCTCATCGGCAATCGTGATCGACCCGCAACGCGATATCGACCGCGTTGAAGAGCTCCTCGAGCAACGTGGGTGGTCCGTCTCACATGTCCTTGAAACCCATTTCCACAACGACTACGTAAGTGGCGGCCTCGAGTTGGCGCGAGTGCTCGGCGCTGAGTATGTCGTGCCGTCAGGCATGGAAATTGCCTTCAGTGCGAATCAAGTCAGCGGCATGGACGAAATCGCGGCTGACGTTGCACTTATTCGAGTACTGCATACCCCCGGGCACACCCCCAACCACCTCTCGTTCGCACTCAATGACGACGGTGCAGATGTGGCCCTATTCACCGGCGGCTCCCTGCTCTTTGGCAGCGTTGGGCGACCCGATCTCCTCGGGGCCGCATGGACCGAACCCCTTGCCCGTGCCCAATGGAACTCAATGCGACGCATTGCACGTGAGGTCACTAACTCGGCCGAGGTATACCCAACGCATGGGTTCGGCTCGTTTTGTAGTGCCACCGCAACCGTGGGCAATTCATCCACCGTCACTGAGCAGATGCGCACCAACCCGGTGTTCAGCGTTGACGAAGAGATCTATGTGTCAGAACTTATCGCGGGCCTGGATATCTTCCCGACCTACTACGCACATATGGGTCCGGCGAACCAAGCCGGCGCCGGACCGATCGACCTATCCCTGCCGCAGGTAGCCAGCCCTCAAGAAATTGCCGCAGCCATCGCTCGCGGCGAGTGGGTTGTTGATCTACGCCACCGCAAGGCCTATGCCGCGGATCATCTGCGCGGCACCTTGTCCTTCGATGTTTACGGAAATGCCGTTACCTATCTCGGCTGGATGATCGACTGGGGTACCCCAATCACGCTAATTGGCGATGACGTCAGCGAGATCACCACGATGCAACGTGAGTTAGTGCGGATCGGCATCGACCGCCCGGTGGCCCATGCGGTTGGGTCACCAAGTGACTTAACAACCTCTGGCACACCCACCGCAAGCTACCCGCGAGTCACGCACATCGAGATGGCTGCCGCAGTTAAGGACAACGCGCAATTGCGAATGCTGGATCTGCGTCGCAATAGTGAGTTCGATGACGGTTACGTGAGCGGCGCAAAACACGTCCCGCTCCATGAACTTCGCGGGCGTGTCGATGAGATAAAAGATTGGGCCACCGATGATGCAGGCAGCGGTCCGGTCTGGGTCTACTGCGGTAGTGGGTTCCGCGCGTCGATTGGTGCGTCGCTACTCGAGGCGGTGGATGTCGCAGTGATTCACGTCGATGACGACTTCCCGAATGCCGAAAAAGCCGGCTTGGTGATCGATAGGCCACCCCTTGGTCACCGCATCGGTGCCAAGTAAGCCGGCTAGTAGTAGCACCACCTAGACACAAGGGGCGCAAAGTTGGCTGTGCTTGAAGCGCTCCTCGTCGGGATGACGATCGGTGCCATCCTCGGGCTGATCGGTGCCGGTGGCGCGGTTATCGCCGTGCCCGCCTTCATCTACCTCTTCGGCTTCAGTGCCTTACAAGCCACCACGGCATCCCTAGCGGTCGTCACCGTCTCTGCGGCATCCGGTGCCGTCACCCGGATCCGCCTGCAACAGGTGCGCATCAGGCACGCCCTGTTGTTTTGGGGCTTCGGCATCATCGGGACTTTCATGGGCAGTCGGCTAGCCACGGTGATCCCAGCGTCAATGATCCTTATCGGCTTCGCAATCGTAATGCTGGGCGCCGCCTATGCAATGTGGCGCAAGTCCAGCCAAAAGTCAGGCCCCGCGGTAACGCAGCCCACCCGCTGGCTATTACCCGTGGTTGCGACCGCGATCGGCCTGCTCACCGGATTGTTCGGCGTCGGTGGTGGCTTCCTAATCGTGCCGGCCCTGGTTCTCGTCTTCGGGTTTCCGTTCGCGATCGCAACCGGCACCTCGCTCGTGGTCATTGCGCTGAACAGTGCCACCGCACTGATTTTCAAGTACGACTCGTGGCAGCAAATCCCATGGCATATCCCCCTACTGGTAATAGCCGGTGGGGTGATCGGATCGGTGCTTGCCGCCACCTTCAATTCGAGGATCCCGCAGCGCTATCTGGAACGGGGGTTCGCGATATTGCTCGTGCTGCTCGCCTGCTGGATGGGCATCTCTTCTGCTGTTCAGTGGTGAGTCGTTGTAATAAGATCTCAGACAGATTTCATTGCAACAACTCACCACTCAACACGGCTTACCTAACGAAGTTCGAGTTACTCGTCAGCGCCCTCAAAACAGGTGTCATTCATCTAGAGGTAGGTGGCAGGGCTTGCGGAGCCGCCGATATCGCCTGCACCGGGCCGCATGGAAGCAACACCAAGGGCCAACCGATTTGTTGGCGCCGAACTAATCGGGGAATTCACGTCAACACTTGGCATTAAGGTTCCTTTCACTCGTGGCACCGCTGGTTACGGCCGCCCCCAAATATGAACACGAAAAACTCCTAAAAGTAATAGCGAAACACGACAAGGCCTGGCTCCTATCGATGGCCTCACCCGCGACCTGATGCCAAGGGGCGACGCTTTCCTCAGTTGAGGGGCCTGACGTTCGGCGGGGTTCGCGGTGTTGCTCGTGCTGCTGGTCGGTATTTAGTTCATTCGGGTCGCGCCCGAAGCCCGATCCTGTGAGACTACCGACACCTGACCGAGGAGTTCAAATGATCGTTCACTCATCCCCCTTTGCCGATATCGAGATCCCGAATATCACGATCACCGAATTTATCATGCGCGAGGCGGCCCGGGTGCCAGATCGCGAGGCTCTAATCGACGGGCCGACCGGTCGCAGCTACACCTACGCCAAGCTAAATGGGATGATCCACGCGTTCGCGGGCGGGCTGCAGGCCCGCGGCCTGGGCCCGGGCGACACTATCGCTTTGATGTCACCGAATATCCCCGAGTTCGCGATCGTCTTTCACGGTGCCGCGGTAGCAGGGGTGGCGGTCACCACTATCAATCCGACCTACACCGCTGAGGAGGTCCGCTTTCAGCTAATTGACTCAGAAGCCAAATTGCTCATCACGATTGCGATGTTCCTCGAAACCGGTCAAGAGGCAATAAGGGGTACCGAGGTCACCGAGATCGCCATCATCGGCGACGCCCCCGAGGGCACCACCGCATTCGCCGACATGTTCGGGGCCCCAATCGCGCAGGTGGACGTTGATCCCCACAGCCACGTCGTGGTACTCCCGTATTCATCGGGCACCACCGGGCTGCCCAAAGGTGTGATGCTCACTCACCGCAACCTGGTCGCCAACCTCGCGCAGGTAGAGGATGCACTGTCGATTGATGACGGCGAGATAGTGCTTGCGGTTTTACCCTTCTTCCATATCTATGGCATGCAGGTGTTGCTCAATGAGTTCCTGTCACGCGGCGCCACCATCGTCACCGTGCCGCGCTTTGACCTGGAGCAATGTTTGAGCATCATTCAAGAACGGCAGATCACCAGGCTGTTCGCCGTGCCGCCAATCGTTCTCGCCCTCGCCAAGCACCCACTTGTTGACAAGTACGATTTATCGAGCCTTAAGCAGGTGTTCTCCGGAGCCGCTCCGCTCAGTGCTGAACTCGCCCAAGAGGCTGCGGCGCGCATCGACTGCGATGTGGTTCAAGGCTTCGGGATGACGGAGTTGTCGCCGGTGAGCCATGTGACTTGGCCCGGGCAGTTCAAGCCCGGCACCGTCGGTGTCACCATCCCAAATACCAAGTGCCGCATCGTCGACCCCGAGACCGGTGAAGACCAAGGGGTGGGCGGCGTAGGTGAGCTTTGGGTCCAGGGCCCGCAGGTGATGGCGGGCTACCTTAATAATTCCGAGGCCACCGCGCTGACCATCGACGCCGAGGGCTGGCTGAAGACCGGCGATGTCGCCACCATCGATGCCGACGGCCACGTGAGTATCGTTGATCGCCTGAAGGAATTGATCAAGTACAAAGGCTTCCAGATCGCGCCCGCCGAACTCGAGGCACTGCTGCTCACCCACCCTATGGTCGCCGATGTTGCGGTCATCGGGGTGCCCGATACCGAGGCAGGTGAGATCCCCCGCGCCTTCGTCGTGCTCCGGGCCGATCAAACACTTACGGCAGCAGATATCACCGACTTCATGCAAGACAAAGTATCTACCTATAAAGTAGTACGGGACGTAGTTTTCGTCGACACGATCCCGAAGTCGGCATCCGGCAAGATTTTGCGCAGGCTATTGCGCGACTCCTGATGAAGGGCCCCAAATGCAACTGACCCAAGGCAAATTGCTCCCATCATTAGCAGCTGGGGCGTTGGCCGCGAGCCTGCTCGTTGCCGCGGCCCCGGGCGCTGCGGCTGATCAGGCGTCACCACTTGTCGGCACCTGGGTTGGCACCACTGACGTCTATTACGGTGGCAAGTACTCGCAGGGCAGCGAGAAGATCATCATCACGGCCGCCAACGGCAGTGTCGCCAAAGGCACCTGGCAATGGAAACCAACCGGTGGTAGGTGGTCTAAGCCCGCACCTGTGCAATTGATCGCCATGGACTCGATAGCCGGGCAGGCCCATATAGACATTCTGGGCGCTGACGGCAATGGTACCTATGAGGGCGTGCTGATCCCCGGGGTGAGCCTGGAGATCGGCTACATGGATCCGCAGCATAAAGCCGGAAAGCAAACCCTTGTCCTGCATTCGTTGATGACCAAAGCCCAGTAGTAATGCCCGCTCCGATCGCCGCCGGCGGCACCTTCACCCTCGGTGCGACTACCGATGATCCGATCACCATCCACCGCTTGGGTTTTGGCGCCATGCGCATCACCGGCGCCGGCATCTGGAGTGATCCACCCGACCACGACGTCGCAATCAAAGTTTTGCGCCGTGCCGTTGAACTAGGTGTCGACTTCATCGACACCGCAGACTCATATGGCCCATATGTGAGCGAGGATCTAATTCGCGAGGCGCTTTACCCGTATGGCGACGTGCTGATAGCAACCAAAGGCGCACTGACCCGGCAGGGGCCAGATCGGTGGGAGGTGGTCGGCAGCCCGGCGTATCTTCGCCAATGCGTGCAAATGTCACTTCGGCGACTTGGTGTTGAGCGCATCGACCTTTGGCAACTCCACCGCATTGACCCAAATGTGCCGGCCGCGGATCAATTCGGTGTCATCAAGGAAATGCAGGACGAAGGCTTGATCCGGCATTTCGGCTTATCCGAAGTTAGCGTTGCTGAACTACTCGCTGCGCAGCAGGTCTTGGACGTGGTTAGCGTGCAAAACCTGTACCACGCCGGTAACCGAGCATCTGAAGAACTTCTCGATCACTGCGCCGCGAATCAGATCGGTTTCATCCCGTGGTTTCCGCTCGGCAACCGCGAGTTGGTC
>BJGE01000068.1 GCA_014190275.1 Actinomycetes bacterium
GCTCAAAGGCCAATGTCAGGAACTGGCGGATCGTATAAGCCGTGCCGGTGGCCAGGACGAAATCCTCCGGCTCCTCTGCCTGCAGCATGCGCCACATGCCGTCGGTGTATTCCTTGGCGTAGCCCCAGTCGCGGATGGCGTCGAGGTTGCCCATCCAAAGTTCACTCTGCTTGCCCTTAACGATGTTCGCAACGGCCAGGGTGATCTTGCGCGTGACGAAAGTTTCACCACGCCGAGGGGACTCGTGGTTGAACAACTGACCATTGACGGCGAACATGTCGTAGGCCTCGCGGTAGTTTCGCGTGATCCAGTAGCTGTATACCTTCGCTACGCCATAGGGGCTGCGCGGATAGAACGGGGTGTTCTCGTTTTGCGGGGGCGGGCTGGCGCCGAACATCTCGCTCGTGCTCGCCTGATAAAACCGGATGCTCGTATCGACACTACGAATCGCCTCGAGCATGTTGATGGTGCTAACGCCCGTCGCCTCGGCGGTATAGACCGGCTCATCGAAGCTGACCCGCACATGTGATTGTGCGGCGAGGTTATAGACCTCGTGCGGGCGGATGTCGTAGACCAGCTGCGACATGCGCGCGGCGTCGGTGACGTCGCCGTAATGCAGGTGCAGGTTCCTGCCCGGGAGGTGGTCATCATGGTGGATGTGGTCGATGCGCGAGCGATTGAAGGTTGACGAACGGCGCACCACCCCGTGCACCTCGTAGCCTTTTTCGAGGAGCTGCTCGGCCATATAGGAGCCGTCCTGGCCCGTCACACCGGTAATAAGTGCGCGTTTGGCTTCAGACAAGGCTTCCTCCGACCCGTGGCATGCGAACCCCGTCAGCCTACCGTCACTCTAGACTCAGCAAGGTGATGAGCCCGGTGGTTGCAGTGGTCGCTACCTATCGCCCGGGGGCCGAATCCCTGCTGGCCCTGCTCGATGACCTCGCCCACGAGGCCGTCACCACCATCGTCGTCGACGACGCCAGCCCATGCACTTTTGATCCATTGCTGCGCGAGGTCGCAGGGCGGGTGATCGCTGGCACTCCGGTCAAGGTGCAGCGCTTCGATAACAACCGCGGCATCGCGCGCAGCCTTAATGCCGGCTTGGCATTGGCCCGTGAGTTGCACGCTTCGTGGCTGTTGACATTGGACCAAGACACCAGGTTGCCAGCGGGGGTTGTCGAGCAGTTGCTCGCGACAGCCGCAGGGGCGAAGCAAGCCGGCCTGCTGGTTGGTGCGATTGGTCCGGTTATTCACGACACCGGCGGCGGTGAAATCAAGTATCCGACGCGCGAATCAAGTGGCTTTGCCACCACCGCGGAGATCGTGCAAAGCGGTGGGCTTTGGTCGGTTGTGGCTTTACAGGAGATTGACGGTTTTGACGAGCGCCTCGGCATCGATGCTGTTGATGCGGCGGCCTGCCTGCACCTAAGGCAGCTCGACTACCAAGTGCTAGTCGACGGTGATGCACGCATCACCCACCGCCTCGGTAGTGCGCGGGCGGTGCAGGTGCTGGGGCGCACGGTGCTCGCAACCGGCCATAGCGCAGCGCGCCGAACCACGATGGTGCGCAATCGACTGCAACTCGCGCCCGCCGAATTCATGCAGTCTCCTATCCAAGGCCTCCGCACCCTGCGCCGACTTGCGATGAGCACCGCACTTGCCGTCACGGTTGAAGAAGATCGCTGGGCCAAGGCCAAAGCGAGCGCTCGGGGCTTGTTCCCGAAGCGGCGGGGGTAGCCTTCAGGCATGAAGGGAATAATTCTCGCCGGTGGCACCGGCAGCAGGCTCTGGCCGCTCACCAAGGGCGTCAGCAAGCAACTGCTGCCCGTCTATGACAAGCCGATGATTCACTACCCGCTTGCGACTTTGATGGAAGCGGGGCTTCGCGAGATCTTGATCATCACTACGCCGGAGGATTCACAGTCGTTCGCGCGCCTACTTGGTGATGGCGGTGATCTGGGCATGCGCATCGAGTACGCCGTGCAGGCAAAGCCTGAGGGCTTGGCGCAGGCCTTCTTGATCGGTGCGGACTTTCTCGCCGGCGCTAAGGCCGCCCTGATCCTCGGCGACAACCTCTTCCACGGCCAAGGGCTGGGGCCCAAGCTCACCGAGCTCACCGAGTTGGCCGGAGCGCATGTCTTCGCCTACGAAGTCGCGAACCCAACCGAGTATGGCGTCGTGGCTTTCGATGAAAATGGCGTAGCACTGTCGATCGAGGAAAAGCCGGTAACGCCAAAGAGCAATTACGCGGTGCCCGGACTTTATTTCTATGACGAAACCGTCGTCGACATCGTCAAGGGGATTAAGCCGAGCGCTCGCGGTGAACTCGAAATCACCACCCTCAACGAGCACTACTTAAAGGCCGGCACCCTGACCGTCACCGTGCTCGAGCGCGGCACCGCTTGGCTGGACACCGGTACCTTCCGCTCACTGCAAGATGCCGGTGAGTTCGTCCGTGTTATCGAGGATCGCACCGGCACCAAGGTGGGCTGCGTCGAGGAGATAGCTTGGCGCAATGGCTGGATCACCACCGGTGAGATGATCGCCGTTGCCGAACCGCTACTAAAGAGTGGCTACGGCGATTACTTAATGCGCCTGACAACGCACTGAATCTTACCCCGTAAATCTAATACCTGAAATTAGATTTACGGGGTCATTTACGGCGCAGTTTCGATCCGACTTTGCGCAGCGACGCCGTCGCCCGCCAGGTGCGACTCGACAAAATCGAGGCCAGCGCCGCGGTATCGGCCGCGGTGCCACCGACCGCACTGGTCAATACCGTGGGCCGCGCCAAGATCAGCTGGAAGAAATCAATCAGCCCGGTGGCGAACCCCTGCCAGGTGTGCTCGGCAATAACCCGCTGCAGATCCGCAACGCGCTGCTGCGCGGCAGTATCACTCGCTAGCAGTTGCTCCAGGTCGGTGGCGAAGGCCTCGACCGACCACTGCCTTGGCAGCCCGGCCACGCCGGCGATCTCTTTTAGCGGCCCGAAATCGGCGAAGGTCGACGGCGTGCCGAGGATCGCGGCCTCATAGGGCACCAGGCCAAAGCCTTCGGCGCTGGACGGGTAGAGCACCGCCGCGGCGTTGGCGAGCAGCCACGCGCGGCTGCGCCCGGTTAGGTGGCCGGTGGTATGGGCGCCGCCGCGTAGATCAACATGCGTTGCGAGCATTGCGTCCTCGGCCACTTTCGAGCTGCTGCTCTTAACGTGCAAACCCGCGAGTACGAGGTCGCAGGGTTGGCCTGCCTGCAGCACCCGCTGCCACACCGCGATGGCGAAGTCGCGATTCTTATGCTGGAAGTCATTGCCGAGCACCGCGATAAATCTCTTGCCGCCGAGCGCTGCCAATACTTGATCCAGATCGGCATCCGGGGCCTCGGGCGCACTGGCCCCAACGATGTGATCCAATCCCAGGGGCAGCGGATGCACCCGCTGCGGCTCCAGGCGCGGCACCTCGGCCAGCAACCTGTTCGCGACGTCGGCGCTGATCGCCGTGACGCCATCGACGCTGAGCGCGATACGCCGCTGCAAGGCGCGGTAGGTGCCCCAGGCCTCGGGTGAACCGTGGTAGCGCGGGATGTCATAGGCGATGAGATCAAGATAGGTAGTGATGACCCGGCGGCCCAACGCGCGAGCGTCACCGATATTGCTGCGTCCGTCGATCTGATTCGGGTACCAGACAATGTCGCACTGCGCGATCACCTCACCGGGGGCAACAATCCGCACACGATCTGACTCCATTAGGTGCTGCGCATACGCGGGCAGTTCCTTCACGCCGATCACGTAGATCGAATCGATGCGCTCATCGGTCGCCATCGCGGTGATGGCCGCGGTGGTCAGCACCTGCGCACCGGTTTCGTAAGGCCCAAGCCAGGTCGCGTCGATGGCAACCGTTAACCGCCTGCTGGGCCCCCGCATCTCCTGCGCCGCGAAAGCCGCACTACTTGGATCAAGAACCTCCTGGGCGTCCATTGCCGCCAACTCCATGAGCGCGCTGGCTTTGGCGACATCGCGGTGATGGGTCAAGAAGTGGTCATGCCAAAGCCCACGCTCGGCGGTCGCGAGAAACCACGCCGCCAAAGCCGCATCGTCATCGGGGGGTAGTGGCCCGACCAGGTCTTGGGCGTCCTCGGCAATCGCAATCACCACTCCAGCAGGGGCGGTAGCTCGCACCCACACCTCCCCGGCGCCGGTGCCGGCAACAAGTGAGCAGGTGACGATGCGCGGGTCACTATCAAAGCGCTTGGTGAACTCGGCCATCCGATCCATCGTCAGTAGTGCTGGGTCACCCAATACCTGCAATGCGCGCCCGCGTGAAGTCTTCAATGGCTCCATCACAGGGCCTCGTAGGTGCGCTGCAGTCCTGAGTTGAGAGCGGGTGAGTAGAACGGGTCGAGGGCGCAGGCCGGCGCCCAGCGTTCATCGAATAGCGCCTGCTCGACGGGGTCGGACTTCTTGCGTGCCATGGTGGCCCCTTCGTAGTGGGTGAAGTGGGCGTACGGCGTCCACGCTACGCGATACCCGGCCGCGCGGGCCCGCAGGCAGAAGTCGACGTCATTGAAATCCTTCGCGAACGCCGTGTCGAACCCGCCCAACTCATCAAAGACGCTGGTGCGCACGAGCATCGCCGCCGCTGTCACGGCACTGTAGTTGCGCGGGGTCAGCACCGAACCAAAGTAGCCGGGCTCCTTCGCGGGTTTGCTGATCCACACGTGCGTTGGGCCGGACGGCAGCAACACCATCCCGGCATGTTGCAACCTGCCGTCGGGGTAGCTCAGTTTGCAGCCGGTGATCCCAACACCGTCGATCTGGCCAAGTTCGAGTAGTCGCGTGACCGGGTCGGGTTCGCAGGCCGTGGTGTCGTCATTAAGTAAGAAGACGTAATCACCGGACGCGGCAGCCCGACCGGTGTTGATCGCCTCGGCGAAGTTAAATGACTCGGTGCGGTAGACCACCTGCTGATCGGCACCAGGCACCGGTGCCATCTCGCCGGTGGTCACGACGATGATCTCGAGGGTGATCTTGGACTCCATCGCCCGCAGCGACGTGACGGCGTCGTCGACGAACCTGCCGGTCGCCCGCCCATTGGCCGTGCCGATCGTCGGGATGATGACCGAAACCAGGTGCTCGCCCATGATGCGCGGGTGCACGGCGTTCAAGCCCGGCACTTTGCTCGGCAGCGCCGTGCCACCGGCGTCGGCGCCCGCTGAAAAAGTGCGGTCCAGGTACTGCTGCTGGGCCCGCGCGGTTGCCTCCTGCGCCCACGGCTTCGCATCGATCGTTAACGCCGTCGAGCCGCTCCACGCCCGCCAGTGATACAGCGGCTTGGGGATATGCACGACACCCCGCAGCTTCGGCAGTAGTCGAAGTGCGACATCGAAATCCTGCGCCCCATCCATCTCGGGGCGAAATCCGCCGATTGAATCGACGATCTCCTTGCGGAAAACCGTGAAGTGGCACAAATACATCTGGGTCAGTAACAACTCCGGCGCGAAATCGGGCTTCGCATAGAGCTCGAAGTGGTTGCCGCGGGTGTCGATCTTGTCTTCGTCGGAGTAGACGATGTCGACCGAGTTACCCGAAGCCACCCGACCCTCGATCGTCGCGGCGAACTCGGCGAAACAGCGCGGGTCAAGTGCATCATCATGATCGAGCCAGCCGAAATAATCGGTGGTGAGCGCCTCGATCCCCCTATTGCATGCGGTGGAGATACCGCCATTGCTATTTCGCAGCACGATGACTCGGGTATCGGTTGCGTGCTTCGCGGTGAATTCATCAAGGTACTTAATGACCGCGGCGTCGGTGGAGCCGTCGTCAGAGACAACAAGTTGCCAGTGCCGCGCACTTTGATTGACGACCGACGAGAGACACTCATCAAGATAGGCGACGGGCGGATTAAATACCGGCACGATGACGGCGATCGCTACTTTGTTATCAACCGACCCGGGCGTGGCATTTGCCGCCGCGGCCAGCCAAGTGTGGTACTGCTTGCCGATATTGCGCTCCCACATTTTGCGCTTCAGCCAGCGCTTGACGCGCCCGGCTCGGCGCTTGGCTTTGATCAGCGGGTTCTTCTCGCTCACGCGGTGGCCTAGCCCAGCCGAAACTGCGCCGGTAGTTGCACGAAACCCTGGCCGATCTCCCCGGATTGGCTGCGCACCGCGAACTCAACGGCGTCATTCCACGAGTCCAGCAGGCGTGAGCCGGTGAAGTCGAAGACATCAATATGCACGCGATAGCGCCCGGGCAGCAGCGGGTTATCGACTAGGGCAACATCAACGACATTATCGCCGCTGACGGTGCCTAGATCGAACCCGAGTCGGTGATTGCCGATCATGGTGACAAGTGGCCCACTTTCATGCTGCAGGGCGATGCGCACATTCGGGCCCAGCACCGGCTCTGAGGTGGTGAACCCGATGCGGAACTGGAAAGTCGAACCCGTCTCGGTGTGGTTCAGCGGGTTGCCGTCGGCATCAACAATTGCGGCGGTGCGCACCCGCAGGGTTTGATCACCCGGGCGCGCCTCCTCACCCGCCGCGCGCACCGCGGTGACTTCTGGGTAGCGCGCCGCCTCCTGCGAGTTAACTCTCCGGAGATAAGCGGCGATGGTGGTGGTCGGTGCGCCGAACTCCTGCATCTGCCCGTGTTCGAGCCAGGCGATTTCGTCGCAGAGGCCTTCAAGTTGGCCCAAGCCATGGCTGACGACGATGATCGTGCGCCCCGACCTGCGCAGGGCATAAAGGTGATCGAAGCACTTGCGCTGGAACTCCTCATCGCCAACGGCCAGCACCTCATCGATGAGCAATACCTCGGGTTTCATGTGCACAGCAACCGAGAAGCCGAGCCGCACATACATCCCGCTCGAGTAGTGCTTGACCGGATCGTTGATGAAATCCCCGAGGCCGCTGAACTCGATGATCTCGCCGGTGACGGCAGCGATCTCCTTCTTCGCCATCCCAAGGATCGATCCGTTCAAGTGGATGTTCTCGCGGCCCGTCATCTCCGGGTGAAAACCCGCGCCCAGTTCAATAAGTGAAGCCACCCGACCATCGGTGGTGATCGAGCCCTCGGTGGGCCGGTAGATGCCGCCGATCATCTTCAACAGCGTTGACTTACCGGAGCCGTTATGGCCGATCAACCCGTAGACACTGCCCTTTGGGATCTGCAGCGAAACACCGCGCACCGCCCAGAAATCCTCGGGCTTACGCGAGCGCCCGCGCACGATCCGCTCCTTGATCGAGTTGCGGCGATCCACGCTGCGCTTAAAGCGCTTGCCAACGCCTTGGATATCGACCGCGAGTTGCTGGCCGTTATCGTGATTCGTATCGCTCATAGCAACTCGCCGATATCTTCGCTGCCGCGATTAAAGATCGCCAAGCCCGCCCAAAAAGTCAAGAAGCCGCCGACAAGAAGCGCCACGATCACCAGCGCCGGTGGCGCAACTAGTGAATACATCACCTCGTGCATGCTCTCGACATACCAGGACATCGGGTTGAGTTTCACGACTAGGGAAAGCAACTCATTTTGGCCATCGACCATGCTGATCGGGTAGAGCACCGGGGTTAGGAAGTAAAGGGCGCTGAGCACCACCGCGACGATATACTGCACGTCACCGAATCTGGCATTGATGATCGAAAGTACCAATCCGATGCCCTGCGCGAACAGTGCGGCGCCGATCAGGATCGGGATCGCCAGCACCCAGGTCCAGCCGACATTGCGCAGCCATAGGAACATCACGACCAACACCGCAAGTTCGAGCAGCACCTGGATCAACTGCACGATCGATGCACCGAGAATCGGGGCCCACGCGGGGAACTGGACTTTCTTTAGCAGTTCGCCATTTGATTTCAGCTGCGTCATCGAAAGATTGAGCAGCCCGGCGAAGAGGTTCCAGGTCACCAGGCCGGTGAACAAGAAGGCCGCGTACGACGAACCTGCACCATTGCCGAGGTCTGGGGCCTGGATCCGAAAGACCAAACTGAAGACGGCGGCGAACACCACCAAGATCGCCAGCGGCTGGATCAACGACCAGGCCCAGCCCAAGATGCTGGAGCGGTAGCGGGTCGCGAAATCCCGGTTGGCGAAGGCCCCGATCAGGGCCCGTTGCCGGTAGAGGTCGGTCAGCATCACGCCCTACCTCTCCCAGTCATAACCCGGCCCAGTCATAACGTGGCGAGTCTACCCAAGGTGCCTACGGGCCCAGTAATGCTGCGGGAACCACCGCAATGCCGTCTTTGCGCCGATAAGCCGCTGATCCACGCCAAGTGGCGAGCATCGTCATCGTCAATTGAACGGGCGAGTTTGACTTTAGTGCGCAGACGGTGCGCAGTGGCATTACCCGGTTGCGAGCGGCAAGTGCCGGGGTTGCCGATTTCGCCACTAGGCTTAAGAAGACGTCAACCAAGGAGCCAAAGTCCACCAAGGAGTCAACATGCCCAATTTTAATTCGCGCCCCCGTCTCGCCCGCACCCTCGCTGCCGCGGCCTTGGCCGCCGGCCTTGGTATGGCGAGCCTGCCCCTAGCCCCAGCCGCCCAGGCCGCCAAAGCCGCGGCCGGGTTCATCGCCACCCCAAACGGCATGGTCGGGGTGGGCCAGACCATCACGGTCTACGCCCCGGCCGCCGCCGGGCAGGTTGTCACGATCGGCCTGCAACTTGGTGCCGCCGCGATGACGACGCAGACCACCATCGCCGCCACCGGCTACGGCTCGGTGCTCTGGACGCCGACCGGCGCCGGAGCTTGGTCGATCAATGCCCTCGGCAGTGCACTTAGTTCTGGTTCAACGAGCATCACCGTCGCACCGATGCCGACGTATACCGTGCTGCTCGCGCAGAACAATCTGCAATCGGGTGTCACCGACAACTTGCTCGCCGGAGTTGTTGCACCGATAGGTACTGTCGCCCCCACGGGCAATGTCGCACTGGCCTACTCAACAGGTGCGGCCATCACCACCAGCCCGCTCTCGGGTTCATTTGGTGGGACAACCGCGACCGCCACCTTGCCATGGGTGCCATCAGCAACTGGCGTAACGCCGATCCTGGCGACCTACCAACCGGCATCCGGTGGTCAGCTCACCTCAACCAGCCCGCTCTCACAGCCAAGTGTCACCACCGCGGTGCAGAACCTCGCACTGCGCTCGCCGGCGACTTTGTATCAAGGCACTCCGACGGTGTTGCAGGCGGTAATCGGCCAAGGCCTACCGCAGGGCACCGCCGCGTTCTTACTTGACGGCAACGGCATCAGCGGTTCCATCGCAACCGTCAACGGGGTTGCCACTTTGCAATGGACCCCATCGGTAAGTGGTATCCACACCATCACCGCGAATTATTCATCGACCCCGACCGGTCCTAGCGGCACCTCGGTGCAGACGGTAAACATCCAAGGTGCGCGCACCGCTGACGTCATCACGGTCGATCCGCCAGCGCAGCCCGCGTGGTCCATCGCCGCGCCGGTGGTAATGACCGCGGGCACCAGCGTCACCCTCGCCGGTACCAGCAAGTCGGGTACCACCGTGGTGTTCAGTGAGCAGGGCCCGTGTGTCATCAATGGCGCGGTACTGCAGGCCCTATCGGCTGGTCAGTGCCAGGTAACCGCAATCTCACCCGGAAATGCATCGCTGTCGCCGGGATCGGCTACCTACACCGTCACGGTGCAAGCGGCGCCGAAGAAGGCAAAATAATTTAACGGACGCAACTAACTGGTCGGGGCGTATTAACTCGCGCCCCGGCCTTTTAGTTTGCGCAGCGGCGCCGTGACCTTCCACGAGCGCGTATTGGTGACGAAATCAAGTTCCTGCCGTAATGCGTCGGCGGCCGACCGCAATGCGACGACCTGGGTTTGCAAATCATCAGCAGCCAGCACGACAAATGACCCGATGCCGAGGAAGCCTTCGATGCAATCCGCGGCTTCGGTGACACTCAAGGTAACCTGTGCTGGCTCACCCTGCTTGCCGGCACCAAGTGGCAAGGTGATTACCGAGCCTAGGTAAACCTGCTCCTGCACCGGCCCGCCCGGGCCGATGGCATCAATGCGCACCACCCCGGGCATCGACCGCGTG
>BJGE01000069.1 GCA_014190275.1 Actinomycetes bacterium
TGGGCCAACAGTTCGCGAACTGCCTTACTGCTCGATAGCTTCCTAGCTGATACCTAAGAAGTTTAAGGGCGCTTAGCCTCGATCGTTTTTAATCTCAAACTCTGCGGCTTCCGCAGGGTCGTCAAAGTCAGCGAAGGGTTCTTTGGTTGGCCATCGGACTAGGAAGATAATCAGCGCGATCATTAGCAAGATGCCTGCTATTACTTCAATAGTGTGAACCGGTGAGTCTCCCGCGAAATCTACGATGGTGGCACCCAACTCCTGACTTATTATGAAGAACGCCATCACCAGCACAAACCAGCCGAATGCTTTTCGAAGTCTGTCTGGATGCACTCGGCCTACAAAACTACTGCCAACCAAGGCGCCGGCGACCGCACCGATGGCGATCACAATTGTCACCAACCAGTTGATGTGAATTGCGGGATTCCAACTCACAAAAGTGCCGTTACCGAACTTCACCGCGTAGCCCAAAAACCCAGCGGTGGACTTCATCATGACAACAAGGAGTGAAGTGCCAACAGCCATTGGCATCGGCATGCCACCGAGAATCGCCAGGGCAGGCACCACCAGAAAACCACCACCGGCCCCCACTAGGCCGGTGACAAAACCCACCACGGCTCCATCAAGCAAGATCCTAAAGAGCGGTAATCCTTTGTGGATGGAGCCCGTTATCTTTTTGCGGACCCGGATCATCGCTATCGCGGTGACCCCCATCATTACCGCAAAGGCCGCCATCAGCACCGCACTTGGCAGGTGCACTCCAACTTGGCCACCGATAAATGCGCCAACCATCCCGGCCCCGCCGAAAATCAACCCGGTGCGCCACCTAACCCGGTGCCCACGTGCATGAGCGATTAACCCGAATGCGGACGTGACGGCAACCACGAACAAGCTGGCCGCAATCGCATCCTTGGTGTCGAACCCCATTACGTAGACCAGCAACGGCGTGGTCAGGATCGAGCCGCCACCACCTAAAATCCCCACCGCGAGGCCAATAAAGATCGCCAACGCCCCGGCTACTGCCAGCATGAGTCAATCGCCTTGTCTACTAGTTGCCGCCCAGCAGTTTCGCTCCACACCTAGCTATCTGGATTCGCATGGAAGGCGCGACGTATCGGCTTGACCGGCCGCATCATGAATTCCGGTCGGCGCATCCCTGAAGCACTCGGGCCCGGCCTGGTTTTGGTCAGCCACTCTTGGTAGACCTCCCGCGAGCGCTTGGTATCGACAACGACATCGCCATATTGATCGTCAGCATGCGCTTTCTCAATGACGACTTTCTGGTGCCAGCACTGCATACCGGACCACGGGTCCGGGTGCACCGGGAAGGCTAGATTTTGATGAACGCCTGGATCTTCCCAATTGATCCGCATTGAATCCGGGTCATCGCTTTCGAAGGGCTTGACATGCTCCTTGTAGCGCAACCGCCAACGGCCATCAGCCATTCGGCCGATATCAACTAAGCCCATCACCCAACGGCTCCCCGCGTTTTCCGCGGTGCGCCAGCGGCCCATATGGTGCGATAGCGCGACAACGCCGGGTCGGATCGCCTCGGTTGACCAGATGCGGGCGACAAAATGCCCAATCTCAGTGGTAACACGCACCATGTCGTCGGTCTTGAGTCCAATGCGCTCCGCGTCAACGCTGTTCATCCACATCGGGTGCTTATTGGAAATCTCGTTGAGATACTTCGCATTGCCAGACCGCGTGTGAATCAGTGTGGGTAACCGGAAAGTCGGAATCAACACCATCTCACCGTGGCTCGGGTCGATCTGCGCCGCGGAAACATGTGACTCGATATAGCCGGGGGTCGCATACTCAGGCCACCCGAAGTCGACCATTGTTGACGAGAACAACTCGAGGCGTCGTGATGGCGTCAGCCAGCCAGCGACTTCGCTGCCATCATCAAGGACGACACCGACCGACCCGGCCTCGCCAACCAATGGCGGCGTTGACTCCATGGTTGTGTGCTTGCGGAGCACCCCTTGTGCATCGGCGGTGGCACCGTCACGCTCGGTGGCAGTTAGTTTGCGTTCATCTTGCCGATACAGATCACTTGCCACTTCATAGGCGCCGTACTTGCGCATGAACTCCAGGGGCGTTAAACCCATCGAGGCCGATTTCTCCGGCAACCCGGGCACCGTGTTCTCAAAGATCCAGGAGTAATACTCATCTACCGTGATTTTTTCACCCGGACGACCAGGTGCCTCAAAGAACTTGCGGATACCGAGTGAGCCATCAGGGTCGATGCGCCAGGAGAGCTCGAACCAAAATTCGTTCTCCTCCCAGACTTCACCGGGGTTCACGTCACGGGTATCGGTGAATTTCTGGCCCATTTTCTCCATGGCTACCCGTCGCACCGGCTGCCTGAAACCAAGCCACTTGCCACCGTATTGCTCATACGACTGCGTGTCATGGCGCTCAGTGCTATGGCCCATCGGCAGCACGTAGTCCGCGAACGAAGCCGTCTCAGACCAAGTCGGCGTTAGCGCAACGTGGCAGCCGACTTTACTTTCATCGGTCAGAGCTTCGATCCATGAAAATCCATCGGGGTTTGTCCAGATGGGGTTGTAGACCCGGGAGAAGTAGACATCTAGCTTGCCGCGCCCATCTTGCAGGAAGTGCGGCAACAGGATCGACATCTCATTGGTTGATAGCGGGAATTCCGCCGGCCAGAGCATCTTGTTCCACAGGTCATGGCCACCGGGCATGTCTGGGCCGTGCGGGATGATCTTGTTCCAGCCATTGGGGCTGGTTCCACCCTTGGTACCAACGCTTCCGGTAAGCACAGTCAAAAAGAAAAGCGCACGCGAAACCATCCAACCGCCAAGATTGCCTGCGGTAGCAGCGCGCCAAACGTGTGCAGCCAGGCGCCCATCAGCCTTAGACACGATTTCGGCGAGCTTCCCGATCTGCGCGGCCGGGATTTTGCACTCCTGCGCGGCATATTCGAAGGTGTACTTCTGGTAATCCGCGGTGAGGCGAGTTTTGAAATCCTCAAAATCATCAGGATCTGCATCCGGGTGCATATTGCGCAGGTAGTCGCGCCAATTAACCCAGCGATTCAGGTAATCCCAGGCAACAAAGTCATTGCGCAACAAATAGGCCGCGATGGCCAGCAGCATCGCCGCCTCACTGCCCGGCCACGGTGACATCCACATGTCGGCATGCGCCGCAGTATTGGAGAGCCGTGGATCAACAACAACCAAAGTTGCGTCCCCGCGCATTTTGGCTTCCATTATGCGCTGGGCATGCGGGTTGAAGTAGTGGCCGGCTTCGAGGTGGCTTGAGATGAGCAGGATTACCTTGGCATTTGCATAGTCCGGAGATGGTCGGTCATAGCCACCCCACAGGCTGTAGCCGAGCCGGGCGCCGGCCGAGCAGACATTGGTGTGACTGTTATGGCCATCAACCCCCCAGGCCAGAAGAACTCGCTCGGCAAAGCCATCTTCACCGGGGCGGCCCACATGGTAAATAACCTCATCACGGCGCTCTTCGATTATGGCCTTGCGGATACGGCCGGCTACGTCATCAAGGGCCTCATCCCATGACACCCGCTCGAATTGATTGCTGCCCCTGGCCCCCACCCGCTTCAGCGGGTAGAGGATGCGCTCGGGGTCGCTTATCTGATTCAGGGTGGCCGGGCCCTTGGCACAGTTGCGACCCCGAGACCCAGGGTGGGCCGGGTTACCTTCGATTTTGGTGACCTCGTTGGTCTCTTTGTCGACATAGGCCAAAAGCCCACAGGCTGATTCACAGTTAAAGCAAGTGGTGGGCACCAGCATGTAGTTTCGTCCCACCTTACGTGGGTGGGCTTTGGCGTCATACATGACGTAGTCATCCCATTGATCAGCTGGGGGGTAGTTAGACAGGTTCCCGTGGACCCGTAGCCCAAAGTGCTCGGGCTGGTCTGCGTCGACCGAGTGCGCGGCCGGACCTCCGGGGACCGAACTTTGGTGCTTTCGTGAACCCATTAGTTGCGCACTCCTTTTTTCGCGTTCGAACTCACCATCATGACAGCGGCACATCCTGAGCGGCCTTAACGAAAACGGTTTCATGCGCGAGTAATGCCACCTGCACTAGTAGGCCGGCGATCAGCCCAAACAAAAGGGATTCGCCGAGTAGCACCGGAATCGCGAATACCGCACCTACGATCGCCAGCCCGATTGAACCAAACCAAAAAGTCCTGGCATAGCGGCCGTGGGTAATGCTGTGGGCCGCCACGGTCGCATTCTGGGTCTGATGGCGACCACCGAATTCAACCGCCACAATAAGTAGGTGCGCCACCACCCCAATAACCAAGGCCCAGCCCAGCCAGCGGCTAACCGCCACCTGCGGTGCCATGAACGGCAACACAATTAGCAGCGCTCCCGCACCGGTCATCACCGCTTGCGCGAGTAGATGCCAAAAGAGCACCGGCGACTGCCAAAGATCGCGGCCCTCTGCTTGACCGAACAGGAATGCTGTGTAGCCAGCAACCATCCCAGCGGCCGGGACCGCCGGCCAGGCCAACCAATAGACCACCTCATCAAGGCCGAAAGCACCCGCGAGGAAGGTCAGCCCCGCGACCGCAGCGAAAACCCCGAGGGCCACCGAGCCCCACACCAGCCAGGAGGTCGGATTCGGCTTGGTCAACAGGTAGTAAAACCTTTTAGGCTGCTTAAGATCCCAAACCAGGAGGGCTCCGGTGATTCCGATAAATATCACTCCGAGCAACGGGCCGACTATGGTCAGCAGCGCGGAACGATCACTTGAAGTCAAGATGAGCAGAGCCGCCAGCGCCACCGCACCCGCAGCCACTGACTTAGTCCAAAGGTAGGTCCAGACTTTCCAACCCCACGGGCGCGGATGGGAGGTGTTTAGGGTCGTACGCGCTTTACTCACCGGGTCACCGGGTAGGTCACCGGCCGTCTCCAGCCGCAGCGGGTCGGCGTCAGCCCACAGGTAGGTGCCGTCAACAGGTGCGGCCAGTGGATCGAGCACGGTGCTATCAGCACCCACGTAATAAACATTTGGCCGGGTACCTTGCTCTGGTGAGCGCACATTAACCGGAGTCAAACTCAAGAACTTACTTATGCCACTGGCCGGATCCTCGATATCGCCGACCCAGATCGACTCGGTTGGGCAAACTACGACGCAGGCTGGCTCCAAGCCTTGATCGATTCGATGGGCACAGAAATTGCATTTGGCGGCTGTATGAGTCTCTTCGTCAATATAAATCGCGTCATATGGGCAGGCTTGTTGGCAGCTCTTGCAACCAATGCACAGATCACTATCAAAATCGACGATGCCGTCGTCGCGCTTGAAGAGCGATTGCGTCGGGCAGATAGTCACGCACGGTGCATCGGTGCAGTGATTGCATCGCATCACACCCATCTCGCGGGTTGTCGACGGGTACTCACCCTTGTCCACGTACTTCACCCACGTGCGAAACTGCCCCAGCGGCACATTGTGTTCGGTCTTGCAGGCAACCGTACAAGCGTGACATCCAATGCATGAACGCTGATCAATCGCGAAGCCATACCGCATTAATTCACTTCTACCTTAGCTTTGGCCAACATAGTGCCTGTCAATTACGGTGTAGACCTCATCAAGGATCGCCAAACCTTCCTTGGCCTCGATTTCAGTTACCGTGCAGGGTGGAGCGACGTGCATACGGTTGTAATTAATAAATGGCATAAGACCCCGCTTCTTACATTCTGCTACTAGTTCACCCATTGCAGGCGAAGCGGGCCCGTAACTCTTCCCTCCATATGGCGCCAGCGGTGCCCGTGTCGCCCGATCAGTTACCAGGTCTAGGCCCCAGAACACCCCAAGTCCGCGCACTTCGCCAATGACTGGGTGGCGTTCTTGTAGTTCAGCAAGACCAGGGCCGAGCACTTTCTCGCCAATCATCGCGGCATTTTCAACAATGCCCTCCTCCTTCATGGCATCTAGGGTGCCGATAATTGACGCACATGCCAAGGGGTGCCCGGAGTAGGTCAACCCACCTGGGAACACTCGCTCATCGAAGGTGGCAGCGACGTGATCGGCGATTATCACCCCACCTACTGGCACATAACCAGAGTTCGAGCCCTTCGCAAAAGTGACTAGATCTGGCACCACATCGAAGTGCTGGAAGGCAAACCACTTGCCGGTTCGGCCAAAGCCCGACATGACTTCATCGGCGATGAAAACAATCCCGTACTTATCGCATAAAGCCCTTACACCTTTCAGATACCCCGGTGGTGGAACCAAGATGCCCGAGGTCCCGACGACCGACTCAATTAAAATACAGCCGATGGTATCTGGCCCTTCGAACTGTATGACCTGCTCAAGGTGCTCGAGTGCGCGCTCGCTTTCCTGCTCTGGACTTGTTGACCAAAACGGAGTGCGATAAAGATAAGGGCCAAAAAAGTGCACATGCTGCGTGGAGTACTCATTCGGCCAACGGCGCGGATCCCCGGTAGCCGCAATTGCCGCCCCGGTATTGCCATGGTAAGACCGATAGAAAGAAAGAACCTTGTGCTTATGGGTGTGAATTCGTGCCATCCGAATGGCATTTTCGACTGCGTCGGCGCCACCGTTGGTGAAAAACACTTTATTCAGATTTGGCGCGGCTAAATCCGTTATTCGCTGCGCTGCACCATTGCGGGCAGCATTCGCATGCTGAGGTGCAATGGTAGAAAGTTTCGCGGCCTGGTCTTGAATTGCCTTAACAACTTTCGGGTGCTGGTGGCCGACATTGGTGAAGACCAACTGCGAGGAGAAATCCAAAAATCGGTTGCCGTCATAATCCCAGAAGTAGCTGCCTTCGGCACCGGCCACACACATTGGCGCTAAGGCGCCCTGAGCGCTCCAAGAGTGAAAGACGTGCTCGCGATCCATTTCTAGAACGCGCTTACCTTCTTCTGGATTAGGTTCGTACATTGGCTCGACTCCCATTAACTAGGTGCTGCTAATGACTATGTTGAATTGAGCTGCGAACGCGCTCGCGAAGCTCAAGGAAAGCTGGTAAGGATCGAATCTCCTCTGCCGCAATTGATTCACCAGGCTTGGAGAAGATTGCTGGTTCGTCGAAGACGATCTTGCCCGGCCTTGGGCTCATGACCAGGACTCTTGAGCCAAGGAACACCGCCTCGTCAACACTATGGGTGATAAAAAGAATCGTCTTGCCGGTTTTGCGCCAGATATCAAGAAGTTCATTTTGGAGGCGCTCGCGCGTTAGCGCGTCTAGTGCGCCGAAAGGCTCATCCATCAAGATGAATTCGGGGTCACTTGCCAGCACCCGCGCGATCTGGCACCGCTGCTGCATGCCACCAGACAGTTCATACGTGCGTCGATGCGCGAAATCGGTTAGGCCAACCATCTGCAAGTAGCGTTCGGAGTCCGCTCGACGCTGGTCCTTGGACACGCCCTGGAACTTGAGTCCCAATTCAACATTGCTCGCCACGTCCATCCATGGATACAGGGTCGGGGATTGAAAGACCACACCTCTGTCTGGGCCCGGCCCGATAATTTCTGATCCACTTACGGTGATTTGTCCTTCCGACGGATTTATGAAGCCAGCGATGAGCCGGAGCAGGGTGGTCTTGCCGCACCCGGAGGGTCCGGCAAGACACACAAACTGCCCCGGCTCAATCACCAGATCGGTGCGCGACAAAGCCTGGACTCGAGAGTTCTTCGGTCCGAAGAACTGACGAACCCCGTCAACTACCAGGCTCTTGTCGCGCGACATTACTCTGCTGCTGCCTTGGCGAAACTGGAATTCACTCCGGCCGCGTACTCCTCAGGAGTACTTACGCCTTCGATTCCACCCTGTTCCAGGAGGAAGCCGGCGGTGCCGACAAAGTCCTTGGCCAACTGCCCGCCCAGCCACTTATCTGAGGCCTGATCGGCCGCCGGAAGATAGACGAAACCACCGAACATCTTCTGAACCTCAGCAGGTGTGATAGCTAATTCTGCTGCGATGCTCTCGGCAGCTGCAGCCGGATCATCCAGAATCATCGTCACCGCGTAGTTCTGCGCCTTTGCCCACATATTCATAAAGGGCGTATTCGCAGTCGCGAAGTCAGCAACAACATTCCCCAAGTCGTATGTGGGGAACCCTGCTGCTGCAGTCTCGGCCGCCGTGGCCAGAATCACGCCACCAGCCTTTTGCAGCTCGCTCAGTGCTGGATCCCAGACCCATACCCCAGCAAGATCTGGCCATGCCGCAACCATCGCTTCGGGCTCGAGATTGATCAAGGTCACATCAGTTGAACTCAGGCCATTGATGTTCAGCCAGTTCTGCAGCGAGTAGTGCGCTGTTGATCCAAAAGGAGTCGCAATCTGCTTACCCTTTAGGTCAGCCGCTGACTTAATCTCCGGCTTGACAACCAAGGACTCTCCTGCACCGATCACATCGTGGATCCACACATCCTGGATCAGCGGAAGGGTGTTCTTAAGTGGGGTAGACAAAGCCTTAACGGCCGGGTTAGAACCGGTAAGTCCTAGGTCAACAGAGCCAGCACCATATGCCTGAAGGACATCTCCACCAGAGCTGAACACACTCCAAGTAATAGTGGCCTTTGGCATACAGGCTTCCAGGATTCCCATGTCCTTCACAATTAGATCCCCGTTCGGGATCTTCTGGTACGCGATGCGAGCCGTCGTGGTGATCGACTCATCTACAGCACCAATCGGGCAGGCACTGGTTGCCGCGCTAGCGCCACCTGCAGCTGCCTCCCCCGAACTGGAGCCGCCGCAGGCTCCCAAGATGAGCATTGCCGCAGCACCCGCACTCACCATGGCTACATTTCTATACACCTTCATGCTTCCATCCCTTCTAGTTGATAAATATTTGACAAAATATTTTGAACCGGCCACTTTGGAACTGGCTTCATGCCTTTCCTCTCCACGGAGTTAAGACCCTTTCCATGGCTTTTATAATGCTGTCGAGCACGATGGCCGTGATGCCAATCACGATGATGCAGGTAATTGTCAATGGGGTCTTCAATTCGGTACCTGACAGGTAGGCGAGCCCGCCAATTCCTGGGATCCCATTGTTGAGTTCGGCGGCCACCACGGTTGTCCAGGCGAATCCAAGTGCCACCCTGATCCCAGTTATGAGATCAGGTGCAATTGCAGGGACAGTCACACTTGAGACCACCTGCAGTCGAGATGCACCTAAAGACTGCGCAGCGTGAATCTGATCCTCTTTGATCCCACTGACACCAGCAATCGTGGCGATGGTGATAGGCGGAAACGCCGCCAGAAATAGGAGCCAAATCTTCGATGTGTTGTCGATACCGAACCATACGATCAGCAGTCCGATGTAACCCAAAGGCGGGAGTGACCGTAGAAAATTAATGTACGGCTCAACTGAAACACTGATGATCTTTACGCTGGCCATCAGCAGTCCAAGGGGCAGGCCAATGACGATTGCGAAGAATAGTCCGATGCCAATGCGCTGCAATGTCGCTAACAGGTGCTGCCAGAGGTAGTAGCCGTACTCACCCACCACTTCGCGGTCAACACCCTCGGCAATCGGGTGAATGGTATTCGCCCTGATGAAGGCGTTCCAAACGCTCGGAATAGATGGTAGGTAGAGCGGCAACATGATCGGCTTATCGCCGTTCCACGCCCACGGAGTGGTCAATATCCACCACACCACGAGGAAGGCGGCCAAGGCAATTAGGCGAGTGGTCCAGTGGTTCTTGCGCACCCGAACCCAAAGGGGCGCCGACTTGGATACTGCCGCCGGGCCGCCGTGCTGATCTGCTAGACCACCACTTGGGTGATACTCCAGACCCTCCAATGGGATTACCATTGATTACGCCCTTCCCGCAGGCTTCGAGCCCGAATATATTGCGGCTTGGACGAGAGTAACAAGTGCGATATCAAAAACATCCTGAGTGTTACAACCCCGTGATAAATCATTTATCGGCGCCGCAAGACCCTGTAAAAGGGGACCAAGTGCATGAGCTCCCCCTAAGCGCTCGGTTATCTTGTAGGCGATA
>BJGE01000070.1 GCA_014190275.1 Actinomycetes bacterium
TTCCAGTATCGGTGGCGCGGTAATTCCGTCTTTCTGCACCCGGGCGGCTTGCAGTTGGACCTTTGAGGGTACTTCGGAGTAGCACCATCACACCGCAAGGTGAGTTGGTTAAACCCTGCTACCAACCCCGGACCGCCCGGCGGCAGGTCCGCCAGCCAACCGCGCGGCGCGAAACCTAGACCCCGACGAGGATGCCGAAAAGCCGGCAGATCAAACAAGTGAGTCCTGGGACTTCGCAAAGTGCGCCCGGAGGGACTCGAACCCCCAACCGACAGGGTAGAAACCTGTTGCTCTATCCATTGAGCTACGGGCGCTGGTGCACACCACCTAGGCGCACATCATTGCGGTTTGGCAAAGTGACTGGAACTTCGGGTGCTCCCGGCGAGCGGGCTCGGTGGGGCTATGTGAAGATGGCGGGCATACTGCAATCTGAACAGGTGCCGCTACTGGCGCAATTGGCCGAACTTGCTGGCAAGTACCCCGACGAGCTCAATGCGCAGGTCCGGCAATTCGAATTAGGTGGGCGCGGTTTCGGTGCCCCCGGGCGCCCGGCGTTAATGGGAGTAATCAACCTCTCGAGGCAGTCTTGGTATCGGGAGTCGATTTCGGTATCCACGCAGGCGGCGATCAAGCGCGGTCGGGTGCTTTGGGCCCAGGGTGCTGCTGTGATAGATCTGGGCGCTGAGTCAACTCAAAGCTATGCCGACGATATTTCACCCGGTGACCAGATCGCATCTTTGCTGCCGGTCATCTCGGCGCTGAGCGCCGAGCGGGTGCTGGTGTCGACTGAGACTTATGACCCAGGAGTGGCACAGGTGGGGTTAGCTGCTGGTGCCCGGGTATTGAATCTCACCGGGGTGGCGTATGACGAAGAGATGTTTGCCCTGGCCGCCCGGTATGAGGCTGCTGTGGTCATATGTTTTAGCCAAGGCGATAACGTTCGTGTTTCAACAGTTTTAAATGTTGGCGACGACCCGATACCGATGCTGATAGATCATTTTGAACCGCGGATTGAGCGCGCGGTGGCCGCGGGGGTGAGTCGCATCTTCATTGATCCCGGCCTCGGCTTTCACTACGAGAATCTGACCGACGGCGCCGAGCGCGTGCGGTACCAATCCCAAGTCCTGCTTAATTCATTTCGGCTCCGGACGTTGGGCTGGCCAATCTGCCAAGCGTTGCCTCGGGCCTTTGATTTCTTTGAGGACAACTTCAGGTCGGCCGAGCCGTACTTCGCGGTACTGGCCGCGATGGGGCGCACCGACCTGCTGCGCACCCATGAGGTGTCGCAGGTTAATGCGGTCCTGAGCACCATGGACGTTTTAGATATTCAGTAAGCGCAATGTGACTTTGCCTTGGGTTATCCCCATGTGGTTGCGTAGGCGCCACGGCATCCCCAATTTCTGACTTCGGGGTTATACCGGCTCGGCATCTTCGGCACGGTGGGGTGGTGTCGAAGAGTGGCTTCGACCAAACCTATGAGGTGCTCATGAATGACATAACGATGACTGTTGTAGGCAATGTAGTTCGCGAGGTAGAGCTTCGTTTCACCACCGGCGGCGATCCGGTGGCTTCATTTCGCGTGGCGACCACATCACGTCGCTTCGATCGCGCCAGTGAGCGCTGGGTGGATGGCGATACCCATTACTTCACGGTGACCTGCTGGCGGGCCATGGCCCACAACGTCTCGGAGTCGATTGAAAAGGGGATGCCCGTGGTGGTGACGGGTCGACTGCGCAGCCGTGAGGTTGAACGGCCGTGCGGGGAGCAAAAGCATGTTGTTCGCTACCACGACATCGAAGCGGTGGCCGTTGGTCCAGACCTCGCCCGCGGGGTGGCCAAGTTCAACCGCGTCAAGCGTGATGCGGTGGTCGAGAGCGAGGCACGGGCCTTGGCCGATGCTGCAGGGGCCGAGGCCGAACTCGCTGCCGATGAAGTCGTCGACCTCCAGACCGGTGAGATCACCAAGGTGGTTGCCGCTTGATGGCCGGCCGGGCCCAGATGCTAATACGGGCCCGGCTATTTGGGCGCGAAGCGAGCCAATTACCAATTCAGGGGGATTGATTGCATAATGTAAGCATGCCAAATATTTTGATTAGAAGTGTCCCCGAGCAGGTCCACTCGCTCCTTGCGGCCCGAGCCAAGGCCGCGGGCCTTTCCTTGCAGCAATTTTGCCTCGCAGAACTCGAGCGATTGGCCAGTGCTCGGACCGCCGAAGAGGCGGTCCAGCACATCCGCGCCGGGCTAAGTGACTACCTCGAGGCTGGATTTGAGCCGATTGGCCCAAATGATGCGGTAGCGGCCATCCGCGAGATACGCGGCGAACTGCCCGATGAGTGAAGAGATCGCCCTGGATGCCTCGGCCTATCTGAATGCGCTCTTGGATACATCCGCTCGCGGTGAAGAGATTCGCGGCCGACTTGGCCAGGCTACGCGGTGGTTAGTCCCGGAGTTTTTCGACCTCGAATGCTTGAACTACTGCCGAAAGTCCGAGCCGGGGCCGAATAGGGAAGCAAAGATCGACCTAGTGGCTAGAGGCTTACAAAACTCATTAATCGACCGGGTGGAGACCTATGAGTTCCTACCCAGGATCATTCAACTCCTTCCCAATGTCACCGCCTTCGATGCCGCCTATGTCGTGACCGCTGAGGCCTATGAAGTTCCGCTCGTCACGAGCGATCACCGGCTGAGTCGCTCACCTGGCCCGCGCTGTGATTTCGCGGTCTTCTAGTGAATCGCTTAGGAGATTGACTCGCGGCCGGAGTCGATAGCGCACAGCGGTAGACTCATGCACTATGGCTGAGTTCATCTACACCCTCTATAAGGCACGTAAAGCCCATGGCGACAAGGTCGTCCTCGACGACGTCACTTTGTCCTTCCTCCCCGGCGCCAAAATCGGGGTGGTAGGGCCAAACGGCGCCGGTAAATCCTCGCTCCTGAAGATCATGTCGGGCCTAGACGACGTCTCCAATGGCGAGGCCAAGCTGATGGAGGGCTTCAGCGTCGGATTCCTGCAGCAAGAGCCCAAACTTGATGAGAGCAAGACCGTACTGGAGAACGTCGAAGACGGGGTCGCGGAGACCAAGGGCATGATCAACCGTTTCAACGAGATCTCCGCTGAACTGGCCAACCCAGATGCCGACTACGACACCCTGCTGGCCGAGATGGGTCAGTTGCAGGAGGCCATCGATCATCGAGGTGCATGGGATCTTGATGCCCAACTCGAGCAGGCGATGGACGCCCTGCGGTGCCCACCGCCGGATGCCGATGTCAGCGTGTTGTCCGGCGGCGAAAAACGCCGGGTCGCACTATGTCAACTACTTCTACGCCAGCCGGATCTACTGCTGTTGGATGAGCCGACCAACCACCTTGACGCAGAAAGTGTGCAGTGGCTCGAGCAACATCTGGAGAAGTACCCGGGCACGGTGATCGCCATCACCCATGACCGCTACTTCCTCGACAACGTGGCCCAGTGGATCCTCGAACTTGACCGCGGCCGCGCTTACCCGTATGAAGGCAACTACTCGACCTACCTCGATACCAAATCAACCCGCCTAAAAGTGGAAGGTCAAAAAGACGTCAAGTTGCAAAAGCGCCTGACCGACGAACTGGAGTGGGTTCGCTCGAACGCGAAGGCCCGGCAGACCAAAAGCCGGGCCCGCCTTGACAGATATGAGGAGATGGCGGCAGCGGCCGATAAGACCCGTAAGTTCGATATGGAGGAAATCCAGATCCCACCGGGCCCGCGCCTTGGCAGTTTGGTCGTTGAGGCCAAGGCCCTGACCAAGGGTTTCGGTGACCGGCTCCTGCTCGATGATCTGTCTTTTACCCTGCCGCGCAACGGTATCGTCGGTGTCATCGGCCCAAACGGTGTCGGTAAGACAACCCTCTTCAAGATGATCGTGGCAGCGACCGATGGTGAAGTTGTTGATAAGGATGACCTCCCCACTTCCGGTGATATCCGCATCGGCGACACCGTAAAACTCTCCTATGTCGACCAGTCGCGTTCAGGCCTTGACCCAACGAAGAATGTCTGGGAGGTGGTATCTGATGGCCTGGACTGGATCAAGGTCGGTAACGTCGAGATGCCGTCGCGCGCTTACGTCTCAGTCTTCGGGTTCAAGGGGCCAGACCAGCAAAAGCCATCGGGGGTTTTATCCGGTGGGGAGCGAAACCGGTTGAACTTGGCCCTGACCTTAAAGATGGGCGGCAACCTACTGCTACTCGACGAACCCACGAACGATCTCGATGTTGAAACTTTGGGGTCACTTGAGAATGCGCTGCTTGAGTTCCCGGGGTGCGCGGTGATCACCTCGCATGATCGCTGGTTCTTGGATCGGATTGCTACCCATATCCTCGCCTACGAAGGTGATTCGCAGTGGTTCTGGTTCGAGGGTAACTTCGAGTCGTATGAGAAGAACAAGGTTGAGCGCCTTGGCGCGGATGCGGCCAGGCCGCACCGGGCGACCTATCGCAAACTCACCAGGGGCTAACCGTGCGGATTATTCGGGTTAATGTCGAACGGCGCTTTAGTGATCTCGACATGCTTCAGCACGTGAACAATGTGGTCTATAACGACTACCTGCAAGAGGGCCGGATCCGACTGATGCGGGAGTTGCGCACTGACTTTGCTGAGCCATATTTTCCGCAGGTGCTCGCTCGCCAGGAGATCAATTACCGCAAAACACTGGAGCTTCGGCCCGAACCGCTGGTGGTGGAGGCTTGGATCTCCTCGGTTGGCCGCACCTCTTATGAAGTAGGGCTGCGAATCCTTGATGATGATGGCTCGCTGGCTGCGGATGCGACGAGCGTCATGGTGTGTTTTGATCCTGCTACGCAAAAGCCGGTGCCCATTCCAGCTGACTACCGAGCGGCTCTGGTTGAGGCCATGGAAGGTGATGGATAGGTGTCTGGCACCACCCTTATCTTGACCGTTGATGATGCGCGGGTACTCGCCGCCTTTGGCCGTCGGCAGTTGACGTGGGATCCGCGAATGCCCGTTCGGATTGTGTCGACCCCGTCCGCTGTCGGTCTGTACACGGCGCCACCATTTAATGTGCTGGCTCTATTTGCGGTTCCTGCAACCATTACTGAGAAGCCTTTCGACGTCACGATGTCGCTTGCATCGCTAGTCGCTGAGTTTGACGCGATAATCCAATTCGGTTCAGCAATTGAAGTTGAGGGCTTACGCGAGGTGGCCGTGCCGGTGACCACAGCTATGAGCGTCGCGCACCTGCCGCCGGCCGACGGGTGGCAGATGCCGATGCAGGCCCTCGCCGGTGATCTCTTGGTGCATATTGATACTGCGGTGGAAGAGTTCACGACCCGATCAATGGGGCAAACTGAAGCTGTGCAGCAATCAATCGCCAACGAGATCTGGGAGCGGCCCACTTGGGCGGCGCTGCCGATGCGGGTGCTTCATGCCGCGCGGCGGTTAGGGATGATGACCAACGATCAATCGCGGGTCAGTGCCGCCACCTGTGGACCCTGGAAGCGCTTGGCGACCGCGCGCGGTCAGGTGTTCACGCGAGCGAATAGTGGGCGCGCCGGTATTGGACTACAGGTAGTGCGCTAAACGTTTTGCATTGACATCGCGGCGCTGCCGAGGTACTCCCAGAGCGTGTCTTCAAGATCTGGCGGCAGCTGCTGCTCGTGCACCGCGTGCGCCATCAACTCCATCCACCGATCGCGGGCTGCCACGTCGATGTGATAGGGCGCGTGCCGAAGGCGCAATCGGGGGTGGCCGCGCTCATCGCTATAGGTTTGCGGGCCGCCCCAATACTGTTGGAGAAAAAGGCATAGGCGCCGCTCGGCCTCGGTCAGGTCAGCGTCCGGATACATCGGGCGCAAAATCGGATCAACCGCGACCCGGCGATAGAAATTAGCAACAAGTTCGGTGAAGAAAGCGCTACCCCCGAATGCCTCAAATGGGGACATGCTCTCCGCCGACGCCTCGTCACTTGAACTCACCGAGCGATCACCGCCTCATCGGAAAGTGCATTAATCAGCGGTACTGACCCGCCGGATTCGGCTTGCTCGATGATGTGCCGGGCCATCGGCGGAAACACGATCGCGTGAAATGGCGCGATCGACCACCAGTAGATATGCCCGATCAAACTCTTGGGCCAGTAGACGGCACGCTGCCGGAGGATGAGGCCACCGGCTGGATCCTCGCGTACGGTGAATTCCAACCAAGCGCGCCCAGGCATCTTCATCTCGGCACGCAACCGGAGTAACTGCGGTGGGATGCGCTCCTCCACTCGCCAAAAATCCACCGCGTCGCCCACCGCTAACGTGTCGGGGTTGCGCCGGCCGCGGCGCAACCCAACGCCACCGATAAGCCGGTCAAAGTTGCCGCGTATTTGCCAAAGCAGGCGCGCTGAATACCAACCGTGCACCCCACCGATGCGATCAAGGGCCGCCCATAGTGCTTCCGGCGAGGCTTGTGTTCGTAATTCACGAACATCGGTATGGAGTGACCCACCAGCCCACTCCGGGTCACTTGGCAAGGGATCACTTGATCGTCCGGGGGTGGATGCACCTGACCACCGGGTTGCAACTTGGGCATCGCGGATTCTGGTGAGTGCGCGAGCCACGGCATCCTCGAAAGTCAGTAATCCTCCCGGTGGATCCGCAATGAATTGCTCGATGTCGTGGTCTTGGCAAACCGATGGATGCCGCAGGGACCGCACGAGCGGCTTGGCAATCGCCTTGGGTACCGGGGTGACGATATTTACCCAATGACTGGACAGCCGCGGGGAGAGCAAATTGATCGGCAAGATGATGCGCTTGGGCAACCCGGCGACGGCGGCGTAGCGCTGCATCATGTCCTGGAAGGACATCACACCTGGGCCACCGATATCAAATGTTCGGCTGACTTCCGGTGGCAGCTCGGCGCTGAGAACGAGATACCTCAGCACATCACGAATGGCAATCGGCTGGGTTTTCATTCGGACCCAACGCGGGGCGATCATCGCCGGTAGGCGCTCGGTCAGGTAGCGCAGCATTTCGAATGAGGCCGACCCCGAGCCGATGATGACAGCTGCGCGGAACTCGATGGTGGGTACCCCTGAATCTCGCAACACTTCGCCAACAAGTACCCGAGAACGCATATGCGGTGTCATCTTGTCTATAGCGATCTCCGGAGCCAGGCCGCCGAGATAGATGATTCGAGAGACGTTTTGCTCGGCGCAGGCAGCGGCGAAAATCTGGGCCATTGACTGTTCGGCAGCCTCTAGGTCGTGGCCCTCTTGGAGTGAGTGCAGTAAGTAGTAAGCGACATCGATATCGGCCAGCGCGGCGGTAACCGCAACCGGGTCGCCGGCATCACCGACGCTGATCTCGACCTGATCGACCCAGGGGATATCGCGGAGTTTTTCCGGTGATCGAGCCAGCACTCTGACTCGGTACCCGGATTTGAGGAGTTCACGGACCAGCCTGCCGCCGACATAGCCGGTGGCCCCGGTGATCAAGCAACGTTTATTCATGGTTCCATTCTGGGGCCTAGGGAGGTTCCCGGCATGTTGGGCTGGGGGCGCACCAGTACCGGGATAACGATTCCGGCGCGGTCAAAGGCCAACTTCATCCGCTCCCGGATGGCGCGGGCTAGGGGTACCTGCTGCTCCGGCACCGCCTTCGCGGTGATTCGCAGGAAGACGGCATCCCCGCTCATCGACTCGACGCCGGCAAACATGGGCTTACCGAGCAGCATGTCGTCGTAGGTCGGGTCTTCATCCATATCAATCGCAACGTTCTCGATGATCTCGCGGACCTTGTCGAGATCGGCGTTGTAGGCGACGGGGATATCGACCACCGCAAGGGTCCACCCCTGTGACTTATTTGCGACCCGCAAGATTTCACCATTTCGCACGTACCAGACGATGCCCGATAGGTCACGCAGCCTGGTGTAGCGCAGCGCGACTTCCTCAACCGTGCCGATGGCCGGTCCGAGGTCGACCACGTCACCGACTCCGAATTGGTCCTCGATGATCAAGAAGATTCCGGAGAGGTAATCCTTCACCAAAGTCTGGGCACCGAAGCCGAGCGCGACCCCGATGACCCCGGCGCTCGCGAGCAGCGGTGCGATATCGACACCTAGTAGTGGTAGCGCGGTAAGTAACGCGATCACCCAGACCGAGATGCTCACCACGCTAGTTAGCAATGAGCCGATGGCGGCGGCGCGCTGCTCAGTACGTTGATTGAGCAGCACATCGCTTAACTCCGCCGTGCGCATAGTGCGCCGGCTATCTTCGAGGCGCTCCCGGCGTGCCCGCTCGGTGGTGCGCCGCACAATTCGGCGGATCGTCCAGAGCAGCACGATTTGCGCGATCAGGGCAAAGACGAAAATACTGACGAACTGCAACGGCACACCGGTCACCCAATCTCGGGTGGACTCCATCCAAGTTTGATCTTTGGCTAAGATCATTAGGGCCGATGGCATTACTTAAGTCCGGTCCACTTAGCGAGAAATGCCAAGGTGTCAGCAGACTCTTCGACCGCTTTCGAAATCGATCTGGCGCCGTGCCCAACATCACCTTCAGTGCGGAGCAGGATAGGGCGGTCACCGCTGGTGGCATTTTGCGTGGCGGCACACATCTTGCGGCCGTGCATTGGGTCGGTGCGGGTGTCATTGTCGAAGACCGCGAACATCGTCGCGGGGTAATCGGTGCCCTCGGTGACCCGGTGGTAGGGCGAGTAGTTGATTAGCCAACCAAATTGCTCTGCGTCTTCAGGGTCGCCGTACTCGACCGTCCATGTTGGGCCTAACTCAGATGTGGTGTACCTGATCATGTCGAGAAGTGGTGCTACGCACACCACGGCATTGAACAATTCTGGCCGCTGAGTCATGGCGGCACCCACCAGCAACCCGCCGTTCGAGCCGCCATAAATACCAAGTTGCGCTGGCGTGGTCCAGCCTTCGGCGATCAAAAATTCAGCGGCGGCGTGGAAGTCATCGAAGACATTTTGTTTGAGGCCGAGCATGCCGGCGCGGTGCCAGTCCTCGCCTTCCTCGCCACCGCCGCGCAGGTTCGCGATGGCCCAGACTCCGCCGGCCTCCACCCAAGACAAGATCGCAGCGGAGTAGCCGGGTGCCATCGGGATTCCAAAGCCGCCGTAGCCATAAAGCACCGTTGGTTTTGGGTTCTCAGGCTGATCGGCGCCCGACAGGATGAACATTCGAACCGCGGTACCGTCCTTGGAGTGATAAATGACCTGTTTGGAATAAACCTTTGGGACATCGACCTTGCCCGGTGGCACCGC
>BJGE01000071.1 GCA_014190275.1 Actinomycetes bacterium
GCCACGGCTATTGCCCCTAAATAAAGGGCGCCGGCAGCGACCGCGACGCCGCCGATGATCAAAATGGCTCGGCGCGAGCCCTGCCAAGCCGAAGCCTGACGCTCATGCTCAGCCACGCGGGCAGCCCCTTACCGGTAATCGTTGGCAGTGCAAAGACGATGTGCCCTTGATGGTAAGCGAGATTCGTCTTAAATCAACGTAGGCGTGATTGCGATTCGATCACCGGAAAGGCGGCAACCGCCGAGCCGAGGATGATCCCGCCCAGTAAATAAACCCATTGCCTCGCACCACCAGCGAGTGCGAGATCACCCGACGGCGACCGCGTTGACATCACGATGGTGCCCACCAACCAACCGGCGAGTAGGGTCCAGGCCCCAAATCGGCTGCGAACAAGCCAAGCCGCACCTCGAATCAGGAGCAGTAGGAGTAGCAGAACCAGCACCATCCCCCAGGGAACAACCAACTGGCCCCAGGGCCAGGTGGTCACCCACCTGTTTGCCTGCACGAAGGCACCGAGGCAGCCGGTGGCCAGCCCGATCCCGAAAAGGGCGGCGAGCAGGAGCGCCCGTGTCACGTCGAAATACCAGCAAATAGGTCGGTTTCTGGCCGGGTCATCGGCGTCGGACCCATTGCGAGTCGGTAGAACTCGGTTCCGAACGCTTCGGCCCCGACATTGTCGGCTAGGGCGAAGAAGCCACCGCTGACATCTACCTGGGTGCCGTGGGCTCGAAGCGCCGCCATTTTGGCCGGCAGGAATTCCGGGGCCACGATGGTCGTGGTGACCAGTTCATCAGCACAGGCGAACGGGATGTCGTCGGGGTCCATCACGGCAAACTCGGACTCGGCGTGATCGCCCCCGGCCGCCTTCATCGCTTCGATGCCGGCCCGGATGACGCTCTTGGGAAAAGCGGTCCAGTACACCTTGGTCACCTGCCACGACGGCCCCAGCCCTGGGTTAAATGTGGAACTGGCCGCGAGCATGACCGCATAGTGGGTAACGCGGTGCGCCTGGATGTGATCTGGGTGTCCGTACCCGCCAAAGTCGTCATAGGTCACCACCACCTGCGGACGTACTTCCCGGATAACACGGACCAATTCGGTTGCTGCGACCAGTAAATCGGTGCGCCAAAAGCAGTCTGGGTTGTCATTACTCGCGGTGCCCACCATGCCCGAATCCCGAAATCGCCCGGGCCCGCCGAGGAGGCGCCAATCCACCACGCCAAGTTCAGCCATCGCGGCACCAAGCTCGAGTATCCGGTGATCACCCAGTGCGTCCTGTTTATCGGCTGCCAAATGGGCGAACTCGTCCAGCAAAATCTCGCCCTCCTCCCCAAGGGTGCAGGTGACCAGCGTGACTTCGGCGCCCTCGGCCACATATTTGGCCATGGTCACCCCGGTGCCGATGGTTTCGTCATCGGGATGGGCATGGACCAGCATCAGGCGTTTGCTCATTCCGAAAGATTAGTGACCCATACCCGACAACCAGTGACCCATACCAGATGCGGCACGATGGGCAGGTGACAGATACCGAATCCTTCCCCCGGCAAAAGGCCCGCACCCGCAGCTTCCAATTAGGCCGGCCACGTGGGCTGAAAGTCATCGGGGACCGGGTGCTGTTCATCCGAAGCAGCAGTGGGATTGACCCGGCTGGCAGCCTTTGGCAACTTGATCTGTCTGCGCAGCCGCCGACCGAGATCTGCTTGGTCGACGCGGCGGGGATGCTGTCAACCGGGGACCTCCCCGCGGCAGAACGCGCCCGACGGGAACGAATGCGCGAAGTTACCTCAGGAATCACCCACTTCACCACCAACAAGTCCGGCGCCGTCATCGCATTTGCGATATCTGGGATCGCTTATGTAAGTGTGGTCGGTGCCACGGCGCAGACCCGGGAGTTGGCCGCACCCGGTGCGGTTACCGATCCGCGAGTGAGCCCCGGCGGTGAGCGCGTTGCCTATGTGGTCAATGGCTCGCTTTGGGTTATCGATGCACACGACCAAGACGCGCAACCGCAGTTGATCTGTGCGTCAACCAGCGATACCGAGACTTGGGGCTTGGCGGATTTCATCGCCGCCGAGGAGCTTGAAAGACTGCGTGGGTATTGGTGGCTGCCCGATGGCACCGGGTTGATTGTTGAGCGCGCCGACAATGCTCCGGTTGGAATCAGGTGGATCAACGACCCGGCGCAACCCGCTAGTGAGCCCGTTGCGCACCGATACCCGGCGGCCGGCGAGGCCAACCCCATTGTCGAATTGTGGTTGGTTCGACTCGATGGTGCCCGCACCCATTTGACGTGGGATCTAACGAGATTTCCCTACCTAGCAACGGTTAACGTCACCGATAAGGGCAGCGTTGTGAGTCTGCTGTCGCGGGATCAAAGAACGGTCAGTATCAATAAGGTCGATCTAATGGCCGGGGCACTTACCGAAATCGCCGTGCGCACCGACCCAGAGTGGATCGATGTCCACGGTGAACTTCCATTTCTTGATACCGATGGTTCTCTCATTGAAATTGCTGCCGATCCAAAGTCCGATACCAACCGCATCACCCGAGATGGCGCGTTCATCTCACCAGCGGGATTACAGGTCAATGGAGTTGTCGACTCTTCACCCGGCGGCCTTCTTGTAGTCGCCTCAGCAGACCCGATGGAGCAACATCTTTACCGAATTACCAATGACGGCGAAACAACGGCACTCTCGTCGGGTGAAAGCTGGAATGGTGCCGTCGCGGACGGTGCCACTTACGCATTGGCAACAGCTAATTCAATCTCGCCACGAGTTGAATTCACCGTCGTGCATTCTTCGGGAGTGCACTCGATTGCCTCGCACGCGCAAACACCGAACGTAAACATCAAGCCCAACTTCAGCATCGTTGGTGAAACACAATTGCGTACCTGCGTGTTCTGGCCAACCGGTCACGTCTCGGGCTCGCGGAAGCTACCGGTGATCATGTCGCCCTATGGCGGACCCCACGCCCAAGTCGTTACCCATATCGCCGGCAGCCACGCCTCCGACCAATGGTTGGCTGACCAAGGTTTTGCGGTGGTGGTCGTAGACGGGCGCGGCACGCCCGGGCGCGGGCCCGCTTGGGAGCGCCTGATTAAAAATGACCTCGCCATTGGCATCTTGGCCGATCAGGTCACCGCCCTCGCGGCCCTGGGCGCGCAATTACCCGACCTCGATCTCACCCGGGTCGGCATCATCGGGTGGTCCTTCGGTGGTTATCTGGCGGCCCTCGCGGTCCTAGAACGCCCTGACGTGTTCCACTGTGCGATAGCGGGTGCACCCGTTACCGAATGGCGGCTCTACGACACCGCCTACACCGAGAGATATCTGGGCGACCCTAATGAAGCGCCGGACGTCTACGACCATTCATCGCTCTTGACCAGGGCGGAGAAACTACAACGGCCACTACTGCTCATTCATGGGCTCGCCGATGACAATGTGCTCGCCGCAAACACCTTGCAGTTTTCCAGCGCCCTGCTCGCAGCCGGCCGGATCCACTCGGTGCTGCCCTTAAGTGGGGTTACCCACATGACACCCCAAGAGATCGTCGCTGAGAATTTACTCATGGCAGAAGTTGACTTCTTCCGAACTCATCTCCAAATGGCTGGGCCCGGATCAATCGGGGTATTGGGGCCGGCCCCGTAGTCGGTACCTAATTCCCGGATCAAATCATTTGACCCTTCGTACTCGCCCGTAGGCGAACCATCCGCACCCAGCCTGGGGGTCAAGCCCGGATCCGGCCCGATTATTTCTTTGGTACCCAAGAACTCCTCGATCGGGAAGTGGCAGGCCACCTGGTGGCCGGGCTCAAATTCCGTTGGCTCTGGCTTTTCCACCGCGCAAATATCTTGGGCTTGGAAACACCGCGTGTGGAATACACACCCCGAGGGCGGCGCGGCTGGGCTGGGTAGATCCCCAGACAACATGATGTGCTCCCGCTGCTTTTGGGCACGTGGGTCTGGGATCGGAATCGCTGAAAGGAGGGCGTGAGTGTAAGGGTGCAGCGGCCGAGCGTAGAGATCTTCTCGGGTGGCCAACTCCATTACATGGCCTAAATACATGACGGCAACCTGATGTGAAATCTGGCGGACTACCGCTAGATCATGCGCCACAAATAGATAGGCGATCCCAAACTCATCTTGTAGATCACGCAGCAGATTGATCACTTGCGCCTGAATCGATACATCAAGGGCCGATACTGGCTCATCACATACGATGAATCTGGGTCGCAGTGCTACCGCTCGCGCGATGCCGATGCGCTGCCGCTGGCCCCCGGAGAATTCAGCGGGGTACCTGTTGTAGTGCTCAGGGTTCAAGCCGACGCGTTCCATCAACTCCTTGACCGCTTTCCTGACCCCACCAGGAGGTGTCACGCCTTGAACCGAAAATGGCGCACTGATAATCGCGCCCACCGTGTGCCGGGGATTTAATGCGTTGTAGGGATCCTGAAAAATCATCGCCGCCTTACGGCGGATCGGCACCATCTCTTTATGGGACAGATTAGTGACGTCGACACCATCGAATTCGATGTGCCCGCTGGTCGGCTCGACCAACCGCAGGACACTGCGTCCGGTCGTAGATTTCCCGCACCCGCTTTCGCCGACTAAACCCAAAGTCTGCCCCGGATGGACCATGAAACTGACCCCGTCAACGGCCTTAACTTGGCCAATAGTCTTCGGGAACAAGCCTTTAGAACGCACCGGGAAATAGGTGCGCAGATCGGTTACCCGCAGCACTGGCTCCTTCGACTCGTTCATCTACCGGGCCTCCCCAGCAAACTAAGTGTCAAATCCGCCGCCGCTTGGCGTTCAGTGGCCGGCAGGTGACACCGCACCTGATGCGCTGGACCCACGTTCTGAAGTGCAGGTCGAACAGTTCGACATAAGTCATCGGCGACTTGATCTTGGTGAGCGCACCTTGGATTAAATACGCACCCCGCTGGCAGCCGAATCGGTGACGGTGGATTGCCGGGTATTGGATCCAGGCGATCACTGCGCACCTCATTCAAGCGCGGTACCGAAGCCAAAAGCCCCAAAGTGTAGGGCATCTGTGGATGATAGAAAATGTCATCGACGGAGCCCCGCTCAACAATGCGCGCTCCGTACATGACCGCGACCTCGTCCGCCACTTCGGCGACTATGCCCAGGTCGTGTGTTATCAGAATGACCGCCGTGTCGAATTCTTGTTGCAGCTGCGAAATCAGTTCAATGATCTGCGCCTGCACCGTGACATCAAGCGCAGTTGTCGGCTCATCGGCGATCAGCAAGGAAGGTGAGTTGATGAGCGCCATTGCGATCATCACCCGCTGTCGCATCCCGCCAGAGAACTGGTGCGGATAATCATCAAACCTCTTTGCCGGTAATGGGATACCGACTTTATGCAACATTTCAATCGCGCGTTCCCTGGCATCCGCCTTGGAAACCTTATGGTGCGCGTTGACTGCTTCGGTCAATTGATCGCCGATTCGATAAAATGGGTGCAGGCTAGACATCGGATCCTGAAAGATCATCGCCATTTTACTGCCGCGCAATTTTCGCAGGCCTTCGTCTGACATGGCAACTAAGTCTTCGCCATCAAAAATGGCCTGGCCACTGACATCGGCATTACGTTTATTAATAAGGCCCATCACCGCCTGCGCGGTGACACTCTTGCCAGAGCCGGACTCGCCCACGATCGCCAGGGTCTGTCCACGTTCAATGGAAAAACTCACGCCGTCAACGGCGTGCACGATGCCGTCCTCGGTCGGGAACTGGACCGCTAGGTCCGACACTTCCAAGAAGGGGCGCTGCACATTCGAAATTTCGGTCATGACACCAACCTGACGCGCGGGTCTATTACTGCATAAAGCAGATCGACAATGAGATTGGCGACGATGATGAATGTCGCCGTAACCAAGGTGATACCAACGATGACCGGCAGATCGGCATCATTGACAGAGTTAACGGCCAAGGACCCAAGCCCTGGCAGGCTGAAAATGCTCTCGGTGATGATCGCCCCGCCGAGTAGGCCCGCGAGATCAAGCCCAGCTGCCGTAACAATCGGCGTTAAGCCAGCCCGTAAGGCGTGCTTACGAATCACAATGCGTTCGGGTAGCCCTTTGGCGCGCGCGGTTCGGATGTAATCCTCACCTAGTACTTCGAGCATTTGATTTCGCGTTAATCGCATGTAGAAGGCTGCATAGAGGATCGCCAGCACGATCCATGGCAATAGCATCGTCTGGAAAAATTGAATGGGGTCTTCGAACGGCGATACATACGACGGATAAGGCAATAGCTGCAGGCGAATCACGATGAAGAAGATCGCCATCAACCCTAGGAAGAATGAGGGCAATGAATAGCCGGCCAGGGATATCCCCATCACGGTTTTGTCCTGCCACCTACCACGGCGCAGGGCTGCGTAGACCCCTACTGAAATACCGGCAGCCAACCACAAGATAAAGGCCCCAAGTGCCAGCCAGACGGTTGCCGGCAGCCGATCCTTGATCAGGACGAGGACTTCCTCACCGCGCTTGAAGGAGTAGCCAAGGCACGGGGCGTTGCAAACTACCGGGTCTGGTGAGTCGGCCGCGTAGATACGGCCAATGAACAGCCCCTTCATGAACTCCCAGTACTGCTGCAATACGGGTAGGTCAAACCCAAGTTTGTGTCTATTGGCCTCAAGCACCGCCGGGGTGCAGCCCTTACCGCAGGTAAGCCGGGCTGGATCCGCCGGTAGCAGGCTGAACAAAATGAACACCACGAGTGTCAGCAGCAAAAGCAAAATGATCATACTGATCACTCGTCGCACTACATACGCACTCATCTGAGAGTCGGCCTATCTGGTCGGGACGCGCATTGGCATCTTGTGATTGGAAACTGCAGTATCGGAGGGCGGGTGCTAAGCACCCGCCCTCCGAATCAACTACTGCTGGACCGCATACATTTCGCCGTACGGCCAGGAGCCGTAGGCGGGCCACAGGTACACGGGGCCAATCTGCTTGCCCACGATGCGCTGTTCACGGCCGAACCTGGTTGGCACGACAACGACATCCTTCATCGCCAAGGTGTTCAGGTCTTGCCACATCTTGGCCTGCTTTGCGCGGTCTGGCTCGATCTTCGCAGCTTCGACAGCGGCGTTGAACTCCGCGTTGTCATACTGCGAGAGGTTGAACCCGCCCGTTGGCGTGAACAGTTCGGGGATGATGGTCGATGCGTTCGGCCAGTCAGGACCCCAACCTGCGTTGATCAGTTCATGCGCCTGCTCCGGATCGAAGACCACGCCGTAGTACTGGCCTGGCTCAATCGGGTTCGGCTTGGCGGTGATGCCAGCCTTGCCGAGTGAATCGACGACAATCGCTGCTGCCTTATCAGCAGTTGGCGACTGCGGGTAATCGAAGGTGATCGTCGGTGCGGCTTCACCGGATTCGGCGATCAGCTTCTTCGCCAGCGCCGGGTCACCAGCATCTGGGATCTTGCCCCCGAGCAGGCTGTCCCACATGCCACTGGGCGCATAGTCGACACCCATATTGGGCTTGATCACGCCATCTGCGTAGTCACCGGCAAAATCGCCACCGGCATTCTTACGCAATGCGTCACGGTCAAGAGCCACCGCAATTGCCTGGCGGATCTTCAGGTTTGGCACCTTTTGCACGTTGATCGCTAGGTACCGCACATACGGATCCAGCTCACTGATAGCCCGCCCGGCGAACTCCGGGTTGGCTTCGGTCGCGCTCTTGTAGATCACACCCAATTGCTCTGGCTCTACGCCGTTGGCGAGTGCGTTGGCGTCATTGCCCGAGCTGGTGATTAGGCGCTGGTCGATTACCTTGACGTCGAGGCCGTAGTCAACTTCCCAGCTATCGGGGTAGGCCTTGCGGTAATCGTCACTGGCCGGATCCCACTTATCGTTGCGGACCATAACCATCTTGCCGCCCTTGCCGTTCTTATTCGACTCGATCTTGTATGGGCCCGACGAAACTGGTGCATCGCCATACTTTTCGCCCGTGTCCGAAGCCTTCGGCACTGGCGCAAACGCGGTGAGTGTCACCGTGTAGTTGAAGTCCGGTACCGGGCGGCTCAGATTAAAGGTGATGGTCTTGCCATCGGCCGAGCAGGTGACCGCCTTATCGAACAACTCCTGGCCTTCGCCGGTATACGGGCCCTTGTATGCCGATGAACCATCCTCGAGGGTGGGGATGTCAAGCATCGAGATGGCATAGGTCGGGCCGCCGGTGATGACATCGGTTGCAAAGGTGCGCGAGGTGCCGTAAGCAACGTCGGCACAAGTCACCGGGGAGCCATCCTGGAAGGTAGCGCCATCGCGGATGGTGAACGCCCAAGTCTTACCGCCGTTTGTCGCAGTTCCGGTATCCGTTGCTAGGTCAGCAACAATTGACGTACCTTCAGCGGCATCCGGGGAGAACTTGTAAGCGGTCAGGGTGCGGTAGATCGTGCCATTGAAGAAGGCCAGATCCTCACCCGTGTAGATGCGTTGCGGATCGATTTGATCGAACTGCTCGGCATTGGTCAGGTAGTAAAGGGTGCCGCCCGTTGTCGGCTCTCCACCACCTGAACTACTTGAACTACCGCCCCCGCCGCAAGCGGCAAGTGCAAGTGCAGCGACTGCACCTACCGCGGCTAAGCGCAGGCCCTTATTAGCCTTGCCCATATTTCCTCCCAATAAATCGGACCAAGTTGCCTTCGCCCATGACATCGCGTCCCCGTCGCCTACCGGCCATGCGGTTACGGATCTTATTAATTGCCGAAAGCGTGGGCATATCGCTCACACCCGTCCGGCGCGGGGGTCTAGGGCGTCGCGGACTGCGTCCCCGACGAGGTTAAACGTCACGACCAAAACAACCAGGACCGTGCCCGGAATAAATAGGTAAGAGGGCACCACACTGAAGTAACTAACCGAGTTGCCCAGCATGCCACCGAATGAAGTATCCGGCGGCAGCACGCCGACCCCAAGGAATGACAGCGCCGCCTCCGTGCCGATGTAGGTAGGCAGGGTCAAAGTCGCATAGACCAGGATCGGCGCCCAAAGATTTGGGAGGATCTCCTTAAACAAGATGCGGTAACGACTGGCCCCCATTGCGACCGACGCTTCAACGAACTCGCGTTCGCGCACGCTTAGCACCTGTCCACGTACGATCCGGGCGAGATACGGCCACCCGAAAATACTCAAAACGATGATCAAGTACATGATGCGC
>BJGE01000072.1 GCA_014190275.1 Actinomycetes bacterium
AAGTTTTTTGGTTGCGCGAGAGCTTGCACATCTAGGTCGCTATCTTGCGTTCCCGGGGCCACCACGAGTCGATCCACGGCATAGCATTGGGAGAAAGTTAACGTAAGAGTCGTGCCAACACCAAGTCCATTCAACTCGGCACTGGCCCAGTAGTCAATCGAGTTTGCTTGATTGAGGCTACTTGCTGTTGTGCCAGGCAGTGATGAGCTGGCGACTATACTTGTAACTTCGGCTTCTTCGCCAATTTTGGGAAAGATGAATTCGCTAACAGTTTGGCCCGTTTCCTTAAACCAAGACCGCGTCGCAGTAGCCATGGGCCCCCAGAAGAAGAACCAGATGAGAAAAGCGACCAGGGCGAGTACTACGTAAAGTAAGTAACTTTTTCGCCAAGCCTGTCGAATCGGCGAGGAATGTTTTTCACCAGACTTATTGTCTCGTGTTGCGTCTTCCTTAGTTGGCGGCGCGGGAGCCAACCGGTAGGTTGATAGGTAACTACCGCACCATTCGCAGTAGGCATGCTCAATGGGATTCTCATGACCACAGTGGGCGCATTCAATGGATATGCCTTGGACCTGTGACTCGGTATTAATTGAGCGGCGGGTGCGTTGCTGTCTTTCATGTTCGGCTTGCGGGAGTTCTGCAACTACATCAACGGTGGGATTGGCAGCCACCACATCTATTACCGTCTCCTCCAGGGCTGTTTCCGCGCCCGTGGGAGGTGCATCAGCAGTGGTCTGTGGGTCGAGATCAGAGGCAGCAGCCGCTGCTACGAGGGCAGGGTCGATAGCCTTTGGGGCTTTGGGACGGCGCCAAAATGCCCACCACGGTATCGGTTTTTGGTCAACCGGCTCCAAGTCCTCGCCCTGTTCCTCATCACCATGGTGGCCAAAGTGCAGGCCGTGGAAGTGATGGTGCGCCTCATCCGGTTGTGGCTCGTCAGCACTCGTTGATTCGTCAGAACCAAGGGTCTTAGTCTCGGGTGCTGACGATGGTTCAACCGGTGGCTCAGCTGGCGTTTCGACCGGCGGCTTCGGCTCAGGAACCGTTGAGGTGACCTCGGTCGGGGTCCATGAGGGGTCGCCCATGAACTCCAGATAGGCACCGCAGGTCGGACAGTACGGGTTCCACGTTGTTACCGTGCCGCAACGCTTACAGGTGATATTCGGGTCACCGGCCGGTGTGTCGGCTTCCTCGGTAGGCGTGTCAGCCGGCGTGTCAGCCGGTGTGTCAGCCGGTGTGTCAGCCGGTGTGTCAGCCGGTGTGTCAGCCGGTGTGTCAGCCGGTGTGTCAGCCGGTGTGTCAGCCGGTGTGTCAGCATCCACGGTGGGCGGTGAATTCTCGCCACCCTCAGTTGGAAGGGGCGAATCGCTCATGAGGCAACCACAACACTTAGTTGCAAATGAGCTGGAATGAAATCCAAAATGAGCTGCGTGATGTTCTCAATGGAGTTCGGGCTGTCTGCAAGTGGCGTTATGGTGACGGTAGCCACCATCGGCGGAGTGTCAGGCCAGGTGGCCGGGTCGGTTGCGGTGGTGCTCACCGTGACCCCACCGCCCTCCTCCAGCACGAGGTCTTGAAGATCAAACGGAAAGAAGCGCGCCTGCAGCGAGGACGGGGTGCCGCGCCACTGTGACGCTGCCACGGCCGTGGAGACCTCATGCCTTAGCCCCGGAATCGACATTTCGTTGCCGATGTGCGAGGTCACCCAAGTGGATAAATACCGTAAGAAATCCTCGGGGGTTATCTGCGGATCAAAATAGGAGTCTAGGCAATCAAGCGTACTGATTATCGGAGCGAGTACGTCGTCGAATGCAGGCAGCATTCGTTGAATGAACTGATCCTGGGCCAACATCGGAGGCACGGCTTGGATAAGGGGAAACGGGGTTTGCAGATCTTGGACATAGCCGCGTTGGCCCGTGGGAACTAAGTCTGTTCCCATATCCTGCATGGTGCTTCCTGATGGTGTTGTCACTCAATAACCTCGATCTGGTTATCCATGTTGTACAGCAGCTGGAGTGATTCTGGTTGAATGCGATCGCCAGGTTCACCTCGGTCACCCGTAACCGGATCAACCGCAACCAGCCGAATCAAATCCGTGTAAGCCACTCCTGGCACATTTTGCAAGATCCCATAGATGTCGCCGACCACGAGCGCTCGTCCAAAAGGCCAACCCAAACCGCTATATCCACCGCTTATTGGATGCAGGAAGCGCATTATCGCATTATTGGCATCGGCGGTGACACGTTCCGCCGCCGACTTCTCCTTAGCGGCCAATCTGACCATGACCGAAACGCCCAAGTATTTGGGTGGCTCGATCCTTACGGTTGTGCCGATGAGGCGGCGCAGGTTCAAGAATTCCTTCAGTTCGTTCAGCATCTCGATCGGAGGCTCCAATACCTCGAACGAAAATACTCCATCAGGAACCTGAGGTACCACCAGGACGAGTACTGTTCCGGGTTTGCCCAACTCCGTGGCGTCGACACATTTCGTGCGGACGATACCGGGGCTTGAGGCCCGGACGAGCTGTTCGAAATCTAGGGCTGTTACGGCTCGATTTCTCGAACGCACCGTCAGCGCGGCTCTCTCTTTGAGACTTTCGATTGATTCCGGGTCAACTCCGCCGGCAGCGGCCTCAATACTCTCGACTTTGGACACTGAAGAAATATTTGTTCGCATGACCGAGATGGCACCTCGCTCAACGTTGCCAGAGGTGCCACCACCAACTAGGTACTTGGGTACACGAACGGTACTGCCACTCATCGGGGTGGCGCCGTAGTAGCGTGGGGAGCCGTCAGCGTTTCGAATCATCGGCCCGAATCGCAACTGCCCCTTTATGTCATCAACTGTAAAAACCAAATCAGTTGGGCCAGACTCCGCAAAGCTGTCCACGCGGTTCCAGATGGTCCACCCATCTGGAGTACTCACCTCGATGGTGAGTAAATCCTGCCCCGAGACCAACGGGAACCTATTGAGTTGCAGGATCTCACCAGGAGTGCCTGACACCGTCCCGACTATCTCATTTGTGATCGGTGTGCACTGTGCCGCAGAAGTTATGCCGCCGACCGTTGCAAGGTCAACACTTTTGATTTGGGGCGATGACGTGTAGCGCGGCTGATCGCCGACAGTATCGGTCACCCGAACCCGCAACCACCCAGCGGAGATCCCCGAAAATGATGAAAGCGCATGTTGTTCTATGTAGACCTCAATCGTGCCGCGTTGGTTCAATCCACCCGTGGTATCCAGCAGGGTTTTGATTTGCCGCCATTGTTGGCCGTCCCAGCCCTCGGCGATCAGCGGTGGCCTGAGTGGATCAACGCCGATCCCTTCAATGCGGCAGTCTACTGATAGTCGGATTATGCAATTAGGTGCTGCTTGGGTCAGGCCCACATATAGTGCGTCGCCAACTTGCGGCACCTCAGAGAAGCAGGAGAATTCAGAGTGCTCAGCGAGGCTTTCGCCTTGGGAGAAAGCCTCTTTGCCTACAGCCTGAGTCAAAATGGCCTGAAGTGAGACTGTCACGAGGTCTAGGTCTGCCTGAGTTGAAAAGTTTATTGGCGGCTCTTGCCCGCGACGCTCCGTCGACACGAGGGCGCCTGCCGGTATCAGAACATTTGTGGCTTTGGGCACCGAAAGAGAAAACTTTACGGGGGCGATAGCGGCCGATGGCGGCCGGAGTTGTTCTCCCAGTAGGTCTAGAAACTTTATGTAGTTGAGATCTGGCACCCGGTTTAGTCGATAGATCAGTTGATCAACCATATAAGCAAAGGACTCAATCAAAGTCACGCCAGGGTCGGCCACATTGTTATCTGTCCATTCAGGACACCTCAACTGGATGAGACGCTTCACCTCATCCACTAGGTCCTGAAAGGATCGATCATCAAGGTTAGGTGCCGGAAGGTTCATTGATCTTCCTCCCTGGGGATCACATAGAACGGGACGAGAAGGTTACGGGGATCGTAATTGCCTTTGACTCGGTAGGTCACTTGGATGTTAATTATCGAAGGATCCTCGCCGTATTCGGCAACAACATTAAGTATGTCAGCCCTAGTCTCCCAGCGACGCAGCGATGCCGTCACCTGCACCTGGACCTGCCCGAGGAGCTCGAGTGAAGTTGAATCAAAGACTAGGTCGTGTATGCCGCAGCCAAACTCCGGGCGCATAGGGCGTTCGCCGTATGCGGTCCCCATGATTAACCGAATTGAGCGATCAATGTTGTCGCTGCCGCCGACCATGCGAATGCCACCTTGAGAGTCAACACCCATCGGGAAGGCAAATCCGCTACCCACAAAATCCTGTTTTGGCATCTACCTCACGCGCCCAGACTCACAACGCCGCCGGCAATATTAATCTCGCCAGCGACAAGGCTAATGACATCGGCTTCGATGGATACCGAACCTTCTGATGCAAGATTAATCTCGCTGCCGGTTAAGGTCACGACTCCCTCTGTTGTTATCTCGATGGCCCCCTCGGCGCTGATTGAGACATCAGCCCCGTTTATAGCCACCGCCCCCTCGCCGCTCACGGTGACCTCGCTGGAGTTTATCAGCACTGCGCCCTCTGAATTGATGGTGACTTCCGCTGCACTATTTACAGTGATCGGCTGACCTTCAACAGTACTTATGCTTATTCCCGTTTCGGGAGACAGTCGCACGATGCAACTCGCCCCGAAGGTAGTTTGAACCGTCAAGCTTGATGCCTCAGGGTTGTCGTTGAAGATAAGTTGGTGGCCTTCACGTGAGGTGAACGCGCGCATCATCGGAGTGCCAATGACTAGTTCTGCCGCAGGTATGGCGCCGAGGCGATCGGCGCTATACAACCCTCCCAAGACGTAGGGCGAGTCGAGTTGACCGTTTTCGAATGCGACGAGGACCTCATCGGTTGGCTCCGGCAAGATTTGCATCCCCAGACCTTCGCCAGCACCGGCCTGCACGACTCGCGCCCAGTTGCTGATGAAGGTTTCAGACAGCCAAGGGAAGCTCAGGAGAACCCGGCCGAGAAATTCCGGGTCTTCGCTATCGGTGACGATCGCGGGGTAGACCCCGTTGAGCTTGAACGAGGATTCGGCCGCCCCCTGCAAACCCATCAGGGTTCGGTCTTCGTAGCCTGCGCAAGTTATTGAGGTGCGGTATCCGAAGCTGCGGGGTTCATAAGTATGTACCGCTGCTGTGACGGTGTATTCGCCCGTGAGAATTCCGGCTTTACTGATGCTGATGGCGGTGTTGGGCATTAGGAACGGGTTGCCTTGTACGATCGCTTCGATATTCGAGTATGAGCCGGCAAGGCGGAACCCGAGGCCCACCGAGGCCGCCTCGGTCGCCGCCTCGTTCTCGGCAAGTCGCTCAAGGGTCACCATCTGTGCGGTTGGCCCGCCGAGTTCGGTCGCCAGTTCGACAGGGAGCATGACGTTTGCGGCTGCATCGCTTATTGCCGGTCCCTCACCGATAGCTGGGATTGCCAGTGACTGATCCCACCCTCTGGTGGAGGCGCTTGCTGTCATGCCAGAACCTGACACGGTGGCGCGTAGTGAGATTAGGCCGTCATCGCCGATCACTATGGCGCGAGGTGAGAGCTCGACCCCAACCGGGGGCGGGGCAGTTTCGGCGGGTGCCATCAAACCCCAAAACAACGTCGGCAGACCTACCGCTGGATCAATTTCGATGTAGGTGACATAGCCGACCTCACGAGCTAGGCGGACAATGAAGTCCCAATCGCTCTCATTTGACTGAACCACCATCGTGTAGGGAACTTCGGTTGGTTCGGCGATGGTGGTGATGCCGTGCTCTAGTCCGATACCTTCGACCACCTCGGAGTACAAGCTGAGCGGGAAACCGGTGGTTTTGCGCCCGTGCAGCATTCGGTGCGCCAGGTCATAGGCGCGCACGACGCTTCGCACACCCGAGGTGTGATCAAAACGAAGTTCGATAGATTCGATCTGGCCGCTAAACAAAGGCACCCCGATGATGTCTTCGCCTGAAACGGCACGCACCTCAATCAGCACACCGGTGACCAAGCCATTTTCAACAAGTACGCCTTGCGATGAATCAATAAGCTCGATCTCGCATAGTGATGGCAGGAATATTTGCGACTCAATAGTTATACTTCGAATGAGGAGTGCATCAGGTGCAAGCAGGGGAACTCCGTCGATGAAAACGTGCAGTTGCACCCCCGAGGTGCTAAATGGATTACTGCTCACTTGCTCAGACCCGGTGGCTTCTTCGAGGTTGACGGGTTGCGCATGCGCGACAGCGACGCTGATTGGGCGGAAGGCTTAACCAAACCTGTTTCAGTTCGGCTTGGTAACTCTTCGGGTGCAGGGATGAGCAACTTTCGACCAGGCTTGACGCGGAGCGGGTCATCAATGTCATTGGCAGCGGCGACGTCCCGCCAACGACTTGGAGTCCGGTACGACCGATAGGCGACGTGCGCCAAAGTGTCCGCCTCATGCACCAACTCACTCTTTCGGGGCATTTCGCCGCCCGAAGTGGGGTTCTGCAAGGCATCGTAAACAGGATACTGCTGAAGTTGGATGGTGCCTTCAGCTCGAATTGGTTGCCCGCCAGAATTAAATCTCGTGAAATTTAGATTAATGGAGGTGACATAAGAGACGGGGGAGATGAAGTCACCCCAAACAAACACAACCAGGGGCGAACTGCCGTAGCCCACCAGTTCGCTCATCAACTCAACTTCGCAAAGGGAGAGCAGTTGCTCCGCGGTCGGCAGCACCGATTGCCCCGCCGGACCGTTGCCCAGTGCCTGCCCTGAAGTGGCGGAGGATTCGCTGTAGTTCAAGTCAGAGTTGGCCCCATCCAAAATGAATTCGAAACTCAACTGAGTTGGGTCGGTGCCGTTCCATGACGCTGGTCCGGAACCGGACGCCGTCGGTGACGGGTCTACAGTCCAGTTTGCAGTTTTCGTGACATTCATTGTTTTTGGCGGCACCCAGAAGGTGATTGATGGAAACGGCCCGAGCATCCCTACGGCCTGGGCGGTCACGCTATTTAGTGAGATACCGAGAGCAGCAGTGGTGGGCAGTGTCCACGAAGTCAGGGCGGCTAGTGCGCTGGCGATACCGGTTGATGCACCGCTACCCCCGGGCAGAATTACTAACTTGCAGGGTTGGACCGCCTCGGCGGTGTCGATTCCGGCGGCAAGGCCATCGGTATCGTAGTACCCCGAGTGACTGAACGTGATGCTCTCGGTGATCACTGGCGGGGTTTCGGTTCCGGTGACGGTTGTAAATTGAGGCTGGGTCCACGTCACCGGATAGGCATTTCGAAAGTTATAAGTCGCCTGCTGCAAGGTGCCCGTCGGATCCAAGTAATTCACCGCGATGCCGACGGTAGTCCCACCATATTGCTGTGCCAGGGCGAACCACTCGGGGATCCACCCCGACTGATTTGGGGTCCACGGCCGCGAGAGGGTGACATTGCCGTATTCCAGTTGGCCGATCAGTTGGAATCTGGAAAGTTGGTACCCGCCAGCCGATGCGTCCTGTGCGCCCAGGGTGGTGTCACCCATCTGCAGGCTTTGCCAGTTGGCACCTAGATTTTTGTCACCACCGACAAGATCAACGCTCAGGCTGAAACCGGCAAAGTTAGTAGCCGTAAAACCTGAGTCGTATGGCATTGGGCTGGTCATCGCTTAATACTCCCGCATCAACTTGGAGCGACGCTCACGGTCTTTGAGTAGATCAGCTCTGAGCATGTTTCTAATCAGCGGATAGAGCGCATTGGCGTGCTGCTCTAGCCAGCGTGCATCAGAAACAAAACTTGTCGGTTGCGCCGCCGCGGCCTCAACTTGAGGGGCTGGTTCCCTGCGCGGCTTCACCCTGGCTGCTTCCGGTTTGGCACTTGGCTGCTGGTGTCCCTGCGCCCGGGCCTTGCGTTGGACTTGCTCGGGTGCCCCGGCTGGAATTGTCTGGGTAGGTTGCGGTGCGCCAGGTTGGCTAGTCGAGCCCGGATCTAGTTGACTCGCGCCGCCACCGGTTCGGCTCGACCAGGTTGGTTGTCCTGGCATCAGTTGGCGAGTTGGCTCCGCCGCCGCCACCGTCGCTAGCCGTCGGGGCGAGAGCACGACCTCGGCGGGCCTTGGGTGCTCGGGGTTAAGTTTGACTTCCTGCGGTGCCATGCCATTGCCGCGGCGATTTTGCCCACCGGCTCGGGCCAAGGTCAGATCTGGTTGCGTTACAGGGTCGGTAGCCGCCGCAGACCTTGCATCCAGCTCTGGGTACCTAGGTGTTGCTAGGGGCAACGCTGACGGAGGGGATGCGACAAGGGACTCCGCATGGAGCGCACTTGCCTCTAACTGTCGACCCAGTGGGGTGTGCTCAGGTGGCATGTTCTTGCCGTATTGCTGTTGCTGCACCACGTGGGTTAGTTCATGGGCGAGTAGTTGCCGTGACTTATCGGACGCAAGTGGAGTGGTACCGGGGATGTGGACAGCTCCCTCGTGCGTGTACGCATCCGCATTGAGTGCCTGGGCCTTCTTGGTTACTGCTTCGCCGCGATGCAAGGTAATAGAAGGTGGGCTGGTTCCGACCGCGGCGGTCACCGCTGCCTGCACATCGGCTGGAACCGATTGTTGCCTAGGTAGCGCTTGTTGCCCGAAAGATTTGATGTTCTCTTTAGTGAAAGTTGGCAGCAGCCTTGGTTCAGCGACCGGGGCGGCGGGCGGGGTGCTTGTTGCCCGCCGTTGCACGCCAGTAACTGGTGGCTGCGCTGTCTCACTCGACACAGCGGTGCCTTCAACACCTGTGGTCGAAAGTGACTTTGGGGCCAGTGATTTTGGAGTTAGTGGGGTATCAGAAGATTCGTTGTTGCGTTTTGGCTTCAGGAGTTCCGCACTGCGCACCGGGCTCGCCGGGGGGCTTGCAACCGGTTCGGGTGCTGGTGGTGTGCTCGCACTGCTGGTTGCCGGTGTTGCAGTGGTGCTGGTGCTGCGGGTTACCGGGTTGGTGATTGGTGCGGGCGCCGGCGGTAGAGGTGTGCTCGCACTGCTGGTTGCCGGTGTTGCCGGTGTTGCAGTGGTGCTGGTGCTGCGGG
>BJGE01000073.1 GCA_014190275.1 Actinomycetes bacterium
GCGTGCCGGTACTCCCACGAATATCGGTACCCGTATGGCAGGAGTCGTACCCGGAGACCGGATGTACCCGCGGGCCAACCTTCGCGCTCACCTCGCCGCCGTCTATTGGCCAACGCAGTTCACCAACTGGCGAATTATCACCCTGTGCCGCCAGGCGGGCCGCCTCCCGGCGTGCAGCAGCCGCAGCCTGCCGACGCATCAAAGCTTGCTTGGCCTTTAGTCGCGCAAATCTTTTCGCTATCGCAGCCTTGTTCTTCTTCGCAATCACCAATGACTCTTGGCGCTCTGCCACCAATTGCACAATTCGCAATTGCGCGACGCGCGCCTTGGCTTGTGCCTGCCGCGCCAGCATTAGCGAGCCATTCGCGTCCCGCTCGGCTTTTTCGGCTGCGGACTTAAGGGCCGCATGCTTGACACCCTTCATAACTAGATCCGCACGTGCTCTGAAGAGGTCGCTTTGAGCGGTGGCCTGGGATTGTGAAACCGCATCAACGGCCGCCAGTCTTGAGGCGAAGTCACCCGGGCTATTTGCGTCGAGTATCACTTCAATTTCACCAAGTGGGCCCTGCTGGTAAACCAGTCGCACCACATCATCTATTTGATCTGATACCGATTGCAGCTCACTTTGCACCCGCTGCTGCTGCACCTGCGAGGTGATCACTGCGATATTTGCCATCCGAGCCGCGTTCGCAGCGCTCTTAGCTTCGGCCAAGGCGGCAAGGGCCGCCCGCTCCGCGGCTACCTTGGCTCTTCGCGCCACCGGTAATTGCCCACGGGCCGAAATCAAGGTCCTCAGAGCCTTGGCTACTTTGGCATTTGCCGCATCAACAGCCTCCCCCGCCTGCTCAACTTGGCCATTTATGTCGGCTGCGCCCACCCGGTTACCAGGGTCTGGGGCCGCTTGCGCAACTGGCAGCCCGGCAGCCGGCAGCAGCAAAGGAATGGCTAGGGCGGCTACTAAAACCGCCCGCCAGCGGCGGGGAAGCACCTCAACAGAGTAGCCGTTATGTCAGATATTCCCCATGCGTAACACGGGGTTTACCGGACTTAAACCCGCAGGTATTTGCGCAAAGTGAAGAACGCCGCAATGGCGGCCAAGCCGACACCCACCAAGATCATCAGCGGGGCGATCGCCAGCACCGCGTCCCAGCCCACAAAAGCCGTGAACTGGAAGGACGGCGCCAACACTTGGTCGATCACGATGATCTTTACGAAGACCAACCCGACCACGGCCAAGATCGCGCCGATCCCCGCTGCTACCGCGGCCTCTAGCAAGAATGGCAATTGGATATAGAAGTTCGACGCGCCTACCAAGCGCATGATGCTGGTCTCCCGGCGCCTGCTGAAGGCCGCCACCCGCATCGTATTCACGATTAGCAGCACGGTGACCACGAGCATCGACAATGCGATCAACAGTGCGATGAGTTGCAAGCCGCCGAGCAATTGGAAAAACTTATCCAGAATCTTGCGCTGATCATTAACCTGCTCGATCCCGGGCCGCCCGGCAAAGGCGGACGCCACGACGTCATACTTGGTGGGATCTGAGAGTTTCACCCGGAAAGACTCCGGCAGCGCCGTTGGCTTGACGTTGTCGATAATAGGTGAGTTCTTGAATTGCTCCGAGAATCGCGCGAATGCTTCCGCCTGTGATTCGTAGTAGACGCTATCGACGAGCGGCTTCAACGACTCAAGGTCAGCCTTTATCTGGTCACGCTGCGCGCCGGTGACCGGGCCACCGGCGCATGATGGCGTATCACTGCCCTTTCCGCAGAGAAAGATTGATACTTCAACCTTGTCGTACCAAAAGTCCTTCATGGTTGAAACCTGTGCTCGCACTAACATACTCGCGCCAAAGAGACCGAGCGAAACAGCGACGGTGATTACCACGGCCATTGTCATGGTCAAGTTTCGACGAATTCCGCTGCTTACTTCACTTGCCACAAAGTTGGCGCGCACGCTGTTTCCTCCTTATCCGTTATCAGGTCAGTTACTGATTACCGGGCGTACCCGTAAACACCACGTGACTGGTCGCGGACCACATGCCCACCTTCAAGTTCAATTACTCTGCGGCGCATCTGATCGACAATCGCCTGGTCATGTGTCGACATAACCACTGTGGTGCCAAGTTGATTAATTCGATCCAACAACTTCATGATGCCAACCGAGGTGCCCGGGTCGAGGTTTCCGGTGGGCTCATCGGCTATCAACAAGATTGGCCTGTTCACGAAAGCCCTAGCAATAGCAACCCTTTGCTGCTCGCCACCGGATAGTTCATCGGGCCGGCGTTCCTCTTTACCCTCAAGGCCAACGACTTCGAGAACCTCGGGCACCACTTTGCGAATATGGGAGGCCGGCTTGCCGATTACCTCTAGTGCGAATGCCACATTCTCGGCAACCGATTTATTCGGCAGCAACCGGAAATCCTGAAAAACGGTGCCGATCTGTCGCCGAAGCGCAGGGATTTTCCAATTGGAAAGTCGATTCAATTCTTTACCGGCCACCCAGACTTGACCCTGCGTCGGCCGTTCCTCGCGAAGCACTAAGCGCAAAAAGGTGGACTTACCGGAGCCGGATGGACCGACTAGAAAGACGAACTCGCCCTTTTCGATCTCCAGGGAGACCTCGTCCAAGGCGGGGTGCTCTTGATTGGCATAGAGCTTGGTAACTCGGTCAAACAGGATCACCCCAACAGTCTACGCGAGGGCAATACGGATCAGGCGGACTGCTGCTTGCGCCACCGGATTCCGGCCTCAATAAAGGCGTCTATCTCGCCATCTAGCACGGCGGCCGTGTTGCCGGTCTCTTCCTCGGTGCGCAGATCCTTAACCATTTGGTAAGGGTGCAGCACGTATGAACGCATCTGGTTTCCCCACGAACCGGTGGAATCCCCCTTCAGGGCGTCCATCTTGGCCCGATCTTCTTGTCTGCGACGTTCAAGTAATTTGGCTTGCAACACTGCCATCGCGGTGGCTCGGTTTTGCAATTGCGATCGTTCGTTTTGGCAGGACACTACGACGCCCGTAGGAATGTGCGTCAAGCGCACCGCCGAGTCGGTCGTGTTGACCCCTTGACCGCCGGGACCACTTGACCGGTAAACGTCAACCCGCAGGTCGTCCTCTGGAATGTCAATGCTCTCCGCTTGTGCAATAACCGGGATGACTTCTACCCCGGCGAATGAGGTTTGTCGCCTGCCCTGATTATCGAAGGGTGAAATTCGAACCAGTCGGTGCGTGCCTTGCTCAACCGAGAGGGTGCCGTAGGCGTATGGCGCTTTCACCGCGAAGGTTGCAGACTTGATCCCGGCTTCCTCGGCGTATGAAGTCTCATAAACCTCAAGGGGCCAACTATGGCGCTCGCAATAGCGCGAGTACATCCGCAACAGCATCTCGGCCCAGTCGGCAGCATCCACCCCACCGGCCTCGGCGCGGATCGTGATCAGTGCCTCGCGGGAGTCATACTCCCCCGACAGCAGGGTGCGTACCTCGAGCTCGTCGATCGCCGCCTGCATCGACTCAAGTTCCTTATCGGCCTCAGCGAGTGCTCCCGCATCATCCTCCGCATCGGCAAGTTCATAGAGAATCGGGAGATCATCAAAGCGCCGGCGCAGCCCCTCAACCCGCCGAACTTCACCTTGGACGAAGGACAGCCGCGAAGTCACTTGCTGCGCCCGCTCTTGGTCATCCCAAAGATCTGGAGCCGACGCTTGGGCCTCCAACTCGACAATTGCCTCCCGCATCGCGGGCAGATTCAGGACCGCCTCGATGCTTGACAGCGTGGTCGCCAATGCGGCCATGCGCTCTTGGGCTTCCAGGGGGGTCACAAGCCACTACCTTATGGTCCGCTCTGGCTTATGGTCCGCTCTGGCTTATGGTCCGCTCTGGCTTATGGTCCGCTCTGGCTTATGGTCCGGTGCGCCCAACGGCTCAGGGGCTCGGGCGGTAGTCCAACCGGGCAGCCGCCTGGACCTGGGCCACCTTCGAAAAGATCGCGCCGAAGAAAGGTAACCGCAGTGGAGAGCTCAGGGCAACAAGTACGCGCACGCCATCTGAGCTGATCCCATCAACGTGTAGCCCCGGGATGGCAGTTGTGGCATTAGTCCTCGTTAGGTGGGCCAGTGCCGCGGAGCGGACCAATCTTGGATTTAGCCGGGTGCCAACGCTCGCCCCATTCGCGTAGTAGGCACCCTGGTCAATTGCTTGAGCACCGGCTATCGCCGCGGCATCTGCCACCGACATCAAACTGCGCCGCTGCAAGAAGGCGGCGGAGACATCAGTTATGACCGCGATTGCCAACAGGCAAACGATGACAAGGCCCACCCCCAACAGCAGTACGCTGCCCCGCTCATCACCGACCGCAACTAGCCGGCCCCTTGGTTTCATTCGGGTATCCGGTACTCATCAACCGGCACCCGATGCTGCACCTCGATCGGCACCGACACCTCACTTGAGAGTCCGGCTGGAATCCACGGGAGCACTACCTGCCAATTGAGCGACACCTCAGCGACACTGCCCGGTGCCAGACATGCTGATTCGGGGCAACTAATCCGAAGGGCCGACTCCGGCAGGTCAAAGCCTTGATCTGAAAAAGCCAATCTGGCAGCCGCCTGAGCCGTAGCTTGACCTTGACTTACCGAGTCGGCTGAATTGAAAGCCCTTCCGGCTTCGCGAACGGCCTGGGTTGAAGCAAATGCCGCCGCCTGCACGCGCATTACGCACAAGACCAAATAGGCCATTGGGATAAGCACAAGTACTCCGATGATGAGAAACTCGATTACCGCGTTACCATCCTCGGACGAGCGGAATTCACTCAGACGTCTGCGGATCAGGTTCACGCGTGTTCCTGCAGGGCGTGCCCGATCACGGACATCTGGGTGGGCCCATAAAGACCCAGTAGTGGCAGTGCGGCCTCAATTTCTACCGAGATAACGAGTGCTCCCCCGTGCCACTCGCGTCGTACGGTGATGTCATCGACGACATCGGCCGCGATGTTCTCCTGCAAGATCGCCCACGTGCGGCGCTCACCGGCCCCTAGATCGGATCCCGCCAGCGCGGCGGCTCTGGCACCTTCAGCCGCAGCCGCTGTCAACGTCGCACGCACATGCAATGCGAGCGCCAGCTGCAAGACAGCTAGAGCAACCGCGAGCAAGATCGGCGTAATGAGCGCAAACTCAACTGTCGCGTTGCCCCGTTGATCTTTCCGAAGCCGGACTTGAAGCCACGCTAAGAGGGCGGTATTTCGCATTCGTTCGCAATCAAGGGGTTGATACAGACGCAAGTGCCCGATTGAGAACCGAAGTCAGTTGATCGTCAGCAACGAGCCAAATTGCAGTGACGAGTCCAGCTGTCATAACCGAGACGAGTACCCAACCGGGGACATCGCCACGATCATCGGTGATGGTCTGTAAGCGCGCAATCAATGCGCTATAGATGCGGGTCGTGAAGGACATTACCTACTCCTTTTGTTTAGTGGTGCATGGACTTTTCCGATGACGTAGTGGTTAGGGCACCACTAGTTGCAGACTTCGAATACCAGGAAAAAGCGCGATCAAAACGACGGTGGGTAGGATGAAGAAGACAACCGGTATCAACATCGCTACGTCCTTGCGCCCGGCCAACTCCATTAGAGCCCGCCGGTCGGCGGCGCGCGCATCAGCTGCCTGCGCTCGCAGCACCTCGGCAAGCGGGGTGCCGCGCTCGAGCGATACGATCAGGCCGTCAACGAAGCGTTCGACGTCAGGGCTCCCGGTGCGATCGGCCACCCCGCGCAGCGCTTGATCCAAAGTCGAGCCGCTATGCAGATCTGCAATCGACACCCGAATCTCATCGGAGAGATCGCCAGTTGTCGTACTCGCCACCCTTTCAAGTGCAACCACCGGGGACTCACCCGCTGCCACCGCAAAAGCCAAAAGCTCTGCGATCGTTGGTAATTGCTGGCCAATGCGCCGCTGCCTAGCCTTGCCCTGCTTTGCCAGCCGCCGGTCGGCAACAAGTACCCCGCCAATTGCGCCGAACACAGCGAGTAGCACCACGCCGATTGCTGGTGCGCCTTTTGCGATCAACACCAGACCCAGCGCACCACCGGCGATTACTCCACCGGCGGCGAAGGTGACTTGATCGAATCGATAGCGATCCAGCTCACCACCGCGCCCGGCTCGGCCGAGCCGAAGGGACAGCGCTAAGTCGCCCCGTCCGCTGAGCAACCGCGGCTTTAATAAAACCAGCAATGCACCCACCGCAGACTGCTCGTCTTGCCGGGGGTCGCGGCACCCTACGTACGGTGCAATACGTTCGGCCATCCTCAATTTGCGGGTTGCGCCAAGGCGCGACACCACCAGCAACAGGCCCGCTGCAATTAGCAGACCGAGTAATGCGCCAATCGAATTACTGCTCATGTGATCATCCGCGGTTCGATCGGCAGTCGGCCTATCGCCAGCATGACGCGGTATGCGGCAATCGAGAGGACTCCGGCCAAGATGATGACGAGCGCACCGCTCCAGGAGTTGTATGCCGCTACGGCTTCCGGTCTAGTACAAAGCATGGCCAGAGTGATCCATGGAGCGGCGACGGCCATTCGGGCCGCCGATACCGTCCAGCTCTGGCGGGCCTCGATATCACCACGAGTACGTCCGTCCTCACGAAGCAGGGTGCTCAACGTGCGCAGAACCGTGCCCAAATCTGTGCCACCAACTTCACGGGCGATACGAAGTGAGGCGATGACCCGGTCGGCAACCGGATCAGCCAACTGGTCCTGCAAACTGTTAAGGGCTGAGGCGAATGAGCCGGTAGCCCGATGCTCCGCGGCAAACACCGCGAAGGATTGGCGCAACGGCTCCGGACCCCGCCGCGCCAGATCACTAAGTGCCTCCGGCAGTGACATGCCGGCCCGCACCGCCGACACCAATGCGTCAACCGCATCCGGCCAGGACACCCGAAGTGCTTTCGCGCGGGCACTCACCCGGCGCTTGATCAACAAGAATGGCAGGTACCCCGCAGCCGCAGCGGCCATCACGGCCACCATCGGGACCGCCGTAACTATCAAGGTGCCGACACCAACAAGTGTCGATGCCGCGACGCATGCACCCATCAAATTCGCCGCGCTGAGCCGCGGGATCCCCGATCGCTCAACTAACCGTGTCAAGGCGCCAACTTGATGGGAACGGGCCACGCGGATATTGCTGCGGTCGGTCAACGAGAGCATGACCAAGACGACCCCGACGCCAACCAGAAGCCCGATGACGGAGCCCATTACGCGGCCCGGCCACGAGCGGCTAGGTCAACCGGTGATTGAAGTAACTCGGCTAGGTCGAACCCCCGCCGAGCAAAGCGCTCGGGGTGCGGTGGGTAGCCACCCGCTCGTTGCAGCCCGGCGCCGCGATCGATGAAGATATCCGCAATTTCGACAACCCCGTTTTCCACCCGCCCCGGTAAGGCGATGATCTCGCGAACCCGCCGCGCACCCTCATGATCGGTTGCTAAATGAACGACGATGTCAACACAACCGGCAACCGTGGGAATTACGAAATCCCCGGAGATATTCTGGCCCGCGAGTAACGGCAGTGTGCACAACTTGGTTATTGCTTCCCGCCCACTGTTGGCGTGCAAGGTCGCCATCGATGGCATACCGCTGTTCATGGCCACCAGCAGGTCCAGTGCCTCGGCTTGCCGGACTTCGCCAACCACCAACCGGGTAGGGCGCATGCGCAGGGCTTCGCGAACCAGCCGCCGCAGCGGCACCTCACCGGTGCCCTCAAGGCTGGCATCTCGGGTTTGCATTGAGACCCAATCCGGGTGCGATAATTTGATCTCAAAGACTTCTTCGCAGGACACGATTCGTTCGCTGCTCGGCACGCAACCTAAGAGTGCGTTGAGGAAAGTTGTCTTGCCAGCCTGCGTGCCGCCTGCTACCAAGACATTGAGGCCGCTGATCACTGCTGCTTCCAGGAAAGCGGCGGCCTGGGTATTCAAAGTGCCTTTGGCCACCAGGTCGTGGACATGGCGAGCTGCAACCACAAATCGCCTAACGTTTATTGCCCAGTGGGCACGGGTGATATCAGGGATCGCAACATGAAGGCGGCTTCCGTCCGGCAACATCGCATCAACAAATGGATTACTTAAGTCAAGGCGGCGCCCAGAAGCTCGAAGCATGCGCTCGACCAGATCACGGACTTCACTATCGGTTAAAACCACCGTTGTAAGTTCGCTGCGGCCATCTCTAGCGATAAAAACTCGGCCCGGTTCATTGATCCACAACTCTTCAACTGTTGGGTCATCAAAGAACTGCTGCAGTGGTCCGAACCCAGCTACCGCATGATGAACTTCCTGCGCAACTACTGCAAGATCAGCAAGTGAGTGCGACTGCGATGACGAAGCAGTAGCGAGCACATCGCCAATGCACTCGGCGATGACTTCGTGAACGACCTCCGGTTCACGCATCGGATCAATACCCCGGCAGCGAATCGCTGAACGCACTTGCGCCTCAACATGCGCGGTTACCGAAAGACCGGCATCCATCTGACCCCCGAACCCGATGCCGCACCATGCGGCAATACCTCATACCAGCGAAGGCCAATAACCTCCACGCCCAGGCGGGGGGACCTGATACCAAGAAGATAAATCAAGAACGCAACATTCAACAACTGCCAATTAAGCTAGTTGTGGATAACTGCACAACACAGAAAAACTGGCCCCAGGCCGCGAGCGGTCAGGGGCCAGCAACAGGGTTTAAACACCCCACCTAGCGGTAGGGAACGGTGCTACTCTTCATTACCCTCAAAGCAAAATGGAACGTAAGCGGTAGGGAACGTAGGCTGGTAAAGGGGGTTTAGGGTGCCGCCGATACCGGCCACACCCGGGCGCACCCAACCAACACCGAGGGCGAGCCGATCGGTTGGCGCTGAAATTGCTGGGGTAGCAATATCAATATTTGGCATCAGATTTACGTCCTTCCC
>BJGE01000074.1 GCA_014190275.1 Actinomycetes bacterium
CCCTTCGCTTTGCCCTGTGTTAGCGGGGCCAATCAATTTGCCCTGTTTCTACTGAGCCACTGACATGTGCGGGAACAGTGCGTAGGACTGAAAGACGGTGTTCACGGGCCGGTCATAGGCCGGGATGTCATCAATGCGGGAGCCGTCGAGCAAGATCTCACCACTGTTGGGGTATTCCAAGCCGGCGATGCACCGCAGGAGCGAGGTCTTGCCGCAGCCCGAGGGGCCCAGCATTACGAAGAACTCGCCCTCGGTGATCGCCAGATCGACGCTGTCGAGGGCAACGACCACCCCGCCCTCGGGTGTTGGGAATGTCTTGGTGACCTGCCGGATATCCAAAAGTGCGTCGGTCACATCGTCCCCTAGATTTATCGGTAAAGCCTGCAGGCTATACCCGTCCGGTTACTTAAAGTGGGGCAACTGATCCCGGTTTTATCTCAATTCCTGCTGGCACGCCGGCCGCTTTATTAGCAGGGAAGTAGGGTCTACGCGTGAGTGAGCAAACCCGGCGGACCCTAGCCAAGGGCTTGGTGTTCGTGGGAGCCGCCACCTTGATCGGCAACGGCGCCGCATACCTGCTGTCGATCGTCGCGGCCCGGGTACTCACCCCGGCCGAGTTCGGTGCCTACGGCGCCCTGCTGGGCATACTGATCATCATCTCGACGCTGTCGATTGCAGTGCAGGCGCTGACCGCCCGCCGGGTATCGGTGGCCACCAGCAACCGCGCTGAGGTCGAAGGCCAAGCTATTCGGCTCGCCTTTTATGTTGGGGTGGGAATTATCTTGGTGGGGCTAGTTGCGGCCTGGCCGCTGGGTTTGATCTTCACTATTCCCTATGCCGCGGTGGCTATGGGGCTCGCCTCCCTTGGCTTCGTGGTGCTCGGCACGGCTTCCCTTGGGATAGCCCAAGGCCGCGAGGAGCATCTTCGGTTTTCCATTGGGTTCCTCGCCAATGGCTTTGGCCGTGCCTTCGTCGGCATCGTCTTCGTGCTGAGCCTTCGAAGCGTTATCGGGGTGAGTGCCGGCCTACTGGTCGGCTGCGCGGTCGGTGCCGTCATTAGTTACCTATTAATCTGTCCGAAAACTTGGGCCGGAACTCTAGACAAGAGCGGCGCTGCCGAATTTGGTCACATCGCCCATGCCCTACTCGTGCTATTTACCCTCACTAACGTTGACGTCCTACTCGCCCGCATTTTCTTGACCGAGGATCAATCCGGTGAGTACTCGGTCGGGGTGCTTTTAGCCAAGATCGCATTCTTCCTGCCGAATGCCATCATCATCGTTTTGTTCCCGAAGATGACCGCCGGTGATTCAAAGCGTGCGGTACTGATCGCGACGGGGCTGACAGCGGCCCTTGGACTTCTTGTTACCGGTTTCAGCTTCGCGTTCGGCGCCTTCGTGATGCGGGTTCTGGGCGGTGCGCAATATGTTGAACTCGGCTCGGAGGCTTGGCTCTTTGCCTTAGAAGGCTCGGCTTTCGCACTGGTGCAGGTGCTCCTCTATGCACGATTGGCCGCCCAAGATCGTCGCGCGGTTTTGACGGTATGGGTGGCGCTGTTTGTGCTTGTCGGCATTGTCGCCCTCTGGCGGCATAACTCGGTCGCTGAAATTGTCACGACGGTGGTGGCGGTCTCACTCGTCCTTGCCGTGGTGGGGCTGCTTATGGACCGCCGCAATTCACCACGGGGTGCGGTTGTGCCGATTGAAGCTGCTGAATAGCAACGGCTATTGCAACACATTCGCGCGCACCCAGGCACCAAGTTGCGCAGAGCATTCGTCAACCGAATCACTCCACGACTTGGCGGCGCTCTCGCCGGCTTGATCACTAACCTGTTTGACGATTGTCAGCGGGATTTTGGCGACGGCCGCGGCGTGAGCGATCGCATAGCCCTCCATGTCGACCAAGTCAGCTTGCTGGGCCAACCGATTGCGGGTGGTGGCATCGGACACAAAATCGTCGCCCGTCGTCAGCGTCGGACCGGCACCGCCGAATTCGATGGGCGCACCGAAATGCAACCCGGTCAGTTCGAAGAGTTCGGCATCATCAAGGTCATGTTGGGTCACCCGGGAGATCACATTGGTTCCCGAAAGCCCAGCACGCAAAGCGCCAGCGGTGCCGAGGTTGATCAGGGCACTCGGCGAGAATTCGCCGAGAATTGTGGCGACTGCTACCGCGGCATTGACTTTGCCGGCACCTGTGACCAGAACTGGTAATTCGGTGATGTGCAGGTGCGTTGCTTCCTCCTCGAGTGCGACGACAAGCAGCGGCAGGTCTGGGGAGATGACACGGTGCAAACGCATGGCGGCCTTTCGACAGCGAACTGTAGGTGAGCGCTAACGTTATCGCCATGTTCGATGCTGCTCTGGCCGCCGCGGTTATCCGTGCTAATCCAGATCTGCTGCAGCGCGGCCATATCAAGCAGACCGAAATCCTCAAGGATCTATTCGAGGGCCACTACGAGTCAGCGACGACGGTGGCACAGGCTTTCGAGGGGGCATTGCTGGGTATCGGGGTCGCCGAGGCGGTTGATGGCGAGATAGTCGCATTCGATAACACAGTGTGGCGGGTGCCGGTTGACGGCAACCCGGTGGTTGCGGATCCGGCTTTGGGATTACCGTTCTCGGTCGTAGCGGTTGGCGGAACGGAGAAAACCGAGGCGGTTGCCGAGGGCACGGATTTCACCTGCCTGACCGCTCTGATCGATGAAGTGCTAAAAGCTGCAGGTAGGCACCATGAGCACTGCGTGGCGGCGGTACGAGTTGATGGGACTTTCACCGGCGTTGTCCTACGCAGTGAGCCACGCCAACAGCGCCCCTATCGTCCCCTCACCGAAGTCTTGGAGCACGAGGTGCAGTTCCCCTTTGCGACCTGGGCCGGCACGTTGGTGGGCTTTAGATTCCCGGACGTCAATGATCAAGTTGTGATTCCGGGCCTGCACCTGCACGGGATAGGAGCCGATCGCCAAAGCGGTGGCCATTGCCACCGGGCCATTACGGTTGCGGCGACTTTGCGGGTCTGGATTGATGACGTCGACATTTTCGTGCCCATGACCGGTGTGCACTACGGTATGTAGGCACCTGGCGAGGTGGCAGAGCGGCCGAATGCAGGCGCCTTGAAAGCGCCCGAAGGGCAACCTTCCGGGGGTTCAAATCCCTCCCTCGCCGCCATTTCGAACAGACCCGCCCGCGACAAGAAAAGGCCTGCATGTCCGATCCGACCAAGCCACCGGCTGCCCTGCAAACGACCATCCCCGCGCACCTGGTCCGCCGGCTCAATGAGCACGGGGTGCAGCTTGGCTTCGGCATCGTCGGCGACTATGCCCTGCGACTATTCGGCGCTTTGGCGGACGCTGGGCTGCCAATGCTCGTCACCGCGGACGAACAGGGCTCCGGGTTTGCTGCCGATGCCTATGCACGGCTGCGGGGCCTAGGCGTGGTTGGTTGCACCTACAGCGTCGGTGGGCTCAAGTTGGCCAACGCCGTGGCCAATGCGTGGGCCGAGCAGGTGCCGCTCTTGGTGGTATCCGGTGCGCCCGGAGTAGCTGAGCGCGCAAATGGGGCAATGCTCCACCACCGCGTCAAGGATTTCGATACGCAACTAAAGGTGTTCCGGGATCTAACAGTGGCCCAATCGGTGCTAGACAACCCGGTCACGGCCGCGGCCGAAATCGATCGAGTCATCGCCACCATGCTCGCCACCCAGCGGCCGGGCTATCTAGAGATCCCGCGCGATCATGTTGACGCCGTCATCGGCTCTTCCCCGGATCCGATTAACCTGCAACCGCCGCCGGTCAACGAGGCGAAACTTGCGGCGGCCGTCGAAGATGTGGCAGCAATGTTGCGTTCCGCGAACTCCGCGGTCATCCAAGCCGGCGTGATGGTTGCCCGCAGGTCGCTGGCGGAGCCACTGTTGCACCTGGCTGAACATCTTGGGCTGCCGGTGGCAACAAGTTCAATGTCGAAGGGCGTCTTTCCCGAACGCCATCCGCTCGCACTCGGTGTTTATCAAGGTGCCGTGAGTCCGAGCGCTGTCGTTGATGTTGTTGAGGGTGCGGATGTGCTCTTGAGTCTGGGAGTGCTGCCAACGGATCTGAACTTCGGTGGCTTCACCGCCCATATCTCCCCGACCCACTTGATTGCGTGCACCGACACCGACGTCACCGTTGGCCTGCGCACCTACCAAGAGGTGCCGCTCGGGGTATTTTTGCCGGCCCTGCTCGCGGCGGTTGCCGCAGGCCGCGATGCCCTGCTCCCGGCCGAGCATGATGTCCCCGAATTCACCTCAGCAGGCGCGGTGCCCATTCACGTCGAGCGACTCATCGCGGCGGTGGCGGCGCACCTTGATGGGCGCCACGGTTTAATCGTCGACCCGGGTGACTGCCTGTTCGCCTCGGTTGAGTTGCCGGTGCCGGCCTGGTCGCTATCGAGTGCTTATTACGCGACCATGGGCTACGCCGTACCTGCGGCCCTAGGCGCCGGCAAGGCTGACCCCGAGCACCGCCCGGTGGTATTGCTCGGTGACGGCGCATTCGCGATGAGCGGTATGGAGTCCGGCTGGTGTGCGTTCAACGGCGTCCACCCGATCATCATCGTGATGGACAACGCCGGCTACGGCACCCAGCGGCCCATGCGCGATGGTCCCTTCAATGACATCGCGCCGCTCGCTGTTGAAAAACTGGTTGACGTCTTCGGGGTGGGCAAGGGTTGGGTAGTGACCACCGAAGATGAACTGGCGTCGGCATTAACCGAGGCCTTCGCCCACGATGAGCTCGCGATCGTGCACGTGAAGGTGCCGAAGGGTTCGATCAGCCCGGCACTATCGCGCCTAACCGATGCGCTGGGTAAACGCGTGTGAGTGTCAAAGATCTGCTACTGCATATAGCCATCGATGCCTTGGTGGTGATTGCACTCGCTATCTGCATCGGCGCCTCGGCGCCACGCTGGCCGAATACCTGGCTGCAACGAGATGTGGGCCCGCTTCACTTCAATCGATTCGATACGCGAAGTAGGTATCGAAAGATTGGAATCACCAAACTAGCGCGAACCCTGCCCGAACTCGGAGCAGTATTCGGCGGGCAAAGCAAGAAAGCGCTGCCTGGTTTGACGATCGAGGATCTGGGTGCTTACCTCGTCGAGGTGCGCAGGGCCGAATGGGTGCACTGGCTAACCCTTTTGGTCTGGCTACCGCTCATCTTCTTCAATCCATGGTGGCTGACCTTGATATTTGCTCTCATTGTCATGTCGGGCAACACTATTTATATCGCCATCTTGCGTCACAATCGGCTTCGGCTCACCGGAATCCTAGAAAGCAGGCAGGCATGAACGATTACGGAGTGCGCTCGATGGTGGCCCCGCTCACCCGCGTGGCGGTTCGGGCACCTTCGCTGCGCGGCGACTACGCGGCGGCGCATTGGGAGCAGCCGATCGACGGCGAGCTGCTCCTGCAGCAGCACCGCGACTTCGTTCAACTGCTGCGCAAACTGGGCTGTGAGGTTGAAGAACTGGTACCGGTTGACGACATGCCCGATGCCATCTTCACCTACGACCCGGCATTCATCACGCCATCTGGGGTGATCGAACTGCGCGGTGCCAAAGCGGTACGGGCCGGTGAGCCGCCCCTCCTGACCGCCGAACTGCATGCGGCCGGGGTGCCGGTGGTAGGCAAGCTCACGGGTCCGGCCACCGCAGATGGTGGCGATTTGTATTGGCTCGACGAAAGCACGTTGGCAATTGGGCGTTCGTACCGCACCAATGCCGAAGCCATCGAGCAGATGCGACCGCTGCTGGCTGCTGATGGCATCGAGGTCAAGGTGTTTGACCTCCCCCATGACCTCGGCCCAGAGTTCTGCCTGCATCTGATGTCGATTATTTCGGGAATTAGGGAAGATCTGGTTCTTGTCTATGAGCGCTTGGCGCCGGTGGCCTTGCTGCAAGCCCTGCAGCATCGCGGCATTGAGATTCTCAGCCTGCCCGAAGAGGATTACCTGTCGCTTGGCTGCAATGTATTGGCGATTTCACCAGGTGTCGTCGTAATTCCTACCGGCAACGACGCTACCGCCGAACTACTGCGGCGGCACGGGGTTGACGTGCATGTGTATGAAGCTAGTGAAATAAACAAGGGCGAGGGCGGGCCGACCTGCCTGACCCGACCCATCAAGCGGTAAGTGACCCGGTGTCAATCACGAACCGGTAGCGCACCTCACTGTTGCCTAAGTCCTTTGCGTTTCTTGGTTAGCGAGAAGCACCAACCCGTAGGCAACGGCGAATCTGTGCCCCAGAATTCCCGCGATATTACCGCGGCCGATAGCCAAGGCCGGAAGGGCTGAAGACAGACACGCCAGAATCTCCCGATCACCAACCGGACCGCCGACCGCCACCGCGGTGCGACTATCGAACTGAAGTCCACCGCTGATTCGCCGCACGTTGTCCTCGATGACCGCGCGCTTCGCAGCTAGTCGCAGCAGGCGCCAATCACCAAGGGTTAAGGCGCGCGAAAATGGCAAGGGCCCGGCCGGCCCATTTACTGCCAACCAGCCCACGAGCGATCCGGGAACCCGGGTAGGTAAAAAGTCCTGGGACAAGGTCTCACTGGATGCGATGGAAGGGGTTTCAATGCGAAAGGCAGGCCCTTGCTTAACCCATTCCGCGGCACCCAGTGAAATACCGGCAAGGGCTCCGATGCACGCGCTGAGCAGATCCCCCGATCCGGCGCCGGTCACCGAGCCGTCAGTGATGATGTCGATTGTGCCGCCGCCCAGATCGATTACCACTGTGTCTTTTGCGCAACCGGGGGTGGTACGTGCCCCTACTGCTGCAGCCCGAGCCTCATTTCCCACGATCATGATGGGCAACGGATTTACCTCACGGAAAGCCAGGTCAGCCACGGTTGCGTCACCTGTGGTGGCGAGGGTGGAGACCGCGAGCTCAGGAGTAATAGCTGCCCGACGCAGCGCTGCAGGCGAGCCAAGGGATTGGATGTCGACAACCCATGCGTCAAAGACGTCTTGTTGGGTACCGTTCGCGAAGACGAGGTGCGCGGTGCTGCCAGCCGGTCTGGTCGCAAGCCCATCACGGGCCTCGCGCAAGTTGACGACCGATCCATCGGTGAATGTTAGAGATCCAGCCTGGTGTAGATCGTTATCGACCGCCACCGGTAAGCGACCTACCACAGCACACCGGCTCTCACGAACCGCGGCTGCCACGATGGTGGCGTCGGGGATCTCATTCTGCAGTAACTCAAGGTGCGCGAGTAGGTATAGGGGATCGGCTAGCGCCCCAACGACGAAGTCATTGACCTCTAGCGCAATTAGCTCGCATCGCAAAGCCAAGTCGGCATTCACCCGGTCGACGATCACCAGATCGCTGCCGACCCGTGCGTGCACTAGGCGCGCTTCGTCACCCACGAGCAAAGCGCCGCGCACATCAATGCCACTGGTACGCCAGCGCTTTATGGTGTCTGCTGTTTCGCGGTAGGACAGTGGATCACTAGCCACGAGGATGACCGCGATACCCCGTGGCGGTTCTGCGCCTTGGGCGACCGGCCTACCGCACGCCACGCCGTTGCCAGCTGGAGTCGTCGGATGGTCATCTAAAATAACTAGTCGGCCAGGGGCGCGCTGAACACGCGGCAGGGCATGCACACCGGTTAGGACGGGTTGCTGCGGCGTCATCGCCACTAGTTCCGGGGTGAAACCGGAGCGCCTGGCGAGACGTTGGACCAAGCGAGCCGCACGGCGCGCTGCTTCAGGTGATCCCTTTGCGCCGCGGGTGGGAACGCGATCCCACGCGCAGGGCTCTGGCGGGACAGTTGTGGTGTCGGCAATAACCACCTCGGTTGTTGAATTCCCGATGTCGACTCCGGCGATCAATGTCACGCGAGCAGACCGCGCTTTTCGTAAATCTCGAGCGCTTCGCGAACAAGTTCCGCAGTCAAAACTGCACCCTCGGAGTTTAGAGTGTCGGCAATCACATGGAGTTGGGCGGCGGTTGAGCGATTCGGGCGTAAGGCTTCGTAGATCGCAAGCACCCGGAAATCATCGAGCCGCGCTAGTTCGGCGGCGCGCAACAGATTTGCCGCCAATTGCGGATTGGCATGCGCTCTTGCGACTTCGGCTTGGTGCACCAAGGTATCCGGGTGGATGCGGATGTCCTCGGGGCGAACGTCGCCACTTCGCACCGCTTCGAGAGTGATCTCAGCGGCCGAACGACCCGAAATACCGAGTGTCATAAGGGCTCCAGGTGCAGTGTGACGGGTGGAGCATTTAAGTCGCAGCACTGCCGCTCCACCGCCATCAGGGAGACGACCGAGGTGTGGTAGCGCGCCTCGATTGCTTCGTCGGAGTATGGGTTGCGCGCCGGCTGCGGGCTCGCACCCTTGGCATGCCTGCCGGCATTGAGCCCGAGGGCCCGGTACTCCGCGCGCCCGAGGCTGGGCGCCACGCTATAGAGCTC
>BJGE01000075.1 GCA_014190275.1 Actinomycetes bacterium
CTAGCAGGGGCGGTGGCGCTGGTTCGTCGCTAGATGGTCACCAGTTAACGTCGAACTCGCGTCCATATCCAACAGGGTGCCAACTATCTCGACCTGTCCTTGGAGGACAATCAGGGCATGATCACCGCGACCGTCGATCTCGGCGCCATCGCCCACAATTTGGCCTTGGTCCGCCAGGCGGTGCCGGGCGCCGATGTCATGGCCGTTGTCAAAGCTGATGCCTACGGGCACGGCCTACGCCAAGTTGCCGGAGCTTTACGCGCTCGTGCGGTCAATTGGCTCGGAGTGGCACTGCCCAGTGAGGCATTGGCACTGCGCGATTTTGGCGATACCGGGCGCATTTTGGCTTGGCTGTGGGCGCCAGGGGAGGCAAATATTGAGCGCTGTGTGGCAACCGGTGTTGATCTGGGGGTCTCAAATTCTCGGATGCTGCAGGAGGTGGCGGCCGCCGCCGCGGTGACCGGAACTAGCGCGCGTGTGCAATTGAAGGTAGATACCGGGCTCTCGCGGAATGGTTGTTCGTCAGCACAGTGGCCGGCACTCGTGGCCGAGGTACTTGATGCTGGGTCCCTGGTTGAGGTAACCGGCGTGTGGTCGCATCTTGCCAATGCCGATATTCCTGATGATCCATCGGTGCAGGAGCAGCGGCGGCTATTTGACCAGGCTTGTGCCGCGGCCGAAGAAATTGGTCTAGTCATCCCGATGCGACACCTAGCCAACAGTCCGGCGGCCTTGCTTTGGCCCGAAACCCATTACGACCTGGTCCGGGCTGGCATCGCCCTTTACGGAGTGTCACCGGTCGCGGGTCGCGACTTTGGGCTGCGCCCGGCGCTGACATTGGCCTCGTCGGTAGCCTCGGTAAAAATGATTCCAGCGGGTGGTTCGGTGTCTTATGGCAGCACCTGGACGGCGACCGAAGAAACCGCGATCGCACTTGTGCTCGGTGGCTACGCCGACGGCGTTCCCAGGGCGGCGGGTAACCAGGGTGAAGTTTTCATTAACGGTCGGCTCCACCCGATCGTGGGGCGGGTGGCAATGGATCAATTCATGGTTGCACTGCGCGGAGAAGCAAAGCCTGGTGAGCAAGTAACCATCTTTGGCGAGGTACCTACCGCCAACGATCTTGCGCGTGCTTGCGACACCATCGGCTATGAGATACTCACGCGAATCGGGCCTCGTGTGCCACGTGTCTATGTTGGTGCCCCTTGAGCCGCGACCTGACCAACGCAATCCGGGTGGTTGGGGGTGGCCTACTGGCCGCTGGTGTGCTTGCCGCGGGGGCTGCGGCGGGTGCGGCGGTTGAGCGAATAGTGCTAGCACGAAGCTCTAGGCCCGATGGCGATCTGGCCATGGATGAGTTCAACTCCGATAACCTCGAGGTAATCGCCGGTGATGGCACCGTGCTGCATGTTGAAATTGATGAAGCCGATTCACCGCTTACCATAATCTTTTGCCACGGATACGCGCTGAGTTTGGATTCTTGGTATTTTCAGCGCAAGGACCTTCAAGGTCAAGCGCGAATGGTATTTTATGATCAACGCAGTCATGGCCGTTCAGGTCGAGCTGATTTTGATTCCCATCACGTAGATCAACTAGGTGAGGATCTAGGCGACGTGATTGCGGCGGTAGCGCCAACCGGGCCGCTGATGCTCGTGGGGCACTCGATGGGCGGCATGAGCGTCATGGCATATGCCGAACAGCAGCCTGAGGTTATTCGCGAGCGCGTCTACGGGGTGGCCTTCATTTCGAGTTCGGCCGGGGGACTCACCGAAGTCACCTTGGGCCTGCCGGCCCCATTCGGGCATATCTTCCATCGAATCGCCTCACCAGCGGCAGCGGCTCTTGCCCGGCGGCGCAATTTGGTTGAGCGTGGGCGCCGGACAAGTAATGACCTGAGCCTGCTGCTTACTCGCCTTTATTCATTCGGGTCGGTGGCGTCTGATCAAGCCGGGCAATTAGTTTCCAACATGATCACAGCCACGCCGATTGATGTTCTCGCTGAGTTTTTACCGGCGCTTCAGGACCATGACAAGCTGGCTGCCTTGCCGATACTCCAGCATGCCGAGGTCCTCGTCATAGTCGGTGATTCGGATCGGCTGACTCCGCGATCCCACAGCGAGGAGATCGTGAGTCGGATTCCCGGCGCAGAGTTCGTCGTGATCAAAGATGGTGGTCACATGGTAAATATTGAGCACCATGAACAAGTAGATGAGTTACTGCAGCAGCTTCTTATTCGCGTAAAACGCGATATTGGTGACGTGTCCGGTAACGGCGTTGCATGATCGAGCTTGAAATCCGGACTGCCGCTTCGATGCGGGACTTGGGTCAGCGGATCGGTGGCCGGTGCCGACCCGGAGACTTAATCTTGCTGGTTGGGGACCTAGGTGCGGGCAAAACCACCTTGGTGCAAGGCCTGGGGTTGGCCTTGGGGGTAACCGATCGCATAACGAGTCCGACATTTGTAATTGCTCGGGTGCACGAAACTTCAGGTGAGTTTCCCAGCCTTGTTCACGTTGACGCCTATCGCCTTGGCTCGGCACTTGAATTCGATGACCTTGATCTGGCTACTGATGTCGAAGTGAGCGTTACCGTTGTCGAATGGGGTGCGAGCAAGGCCGAGCAGTTAGCCGGTGACTACCTCGTGGTGCAGATCACTCGGTCCGATGACGGCGTTGACGAGACCCGGGTGGTTCAGATCAGCGGGGTCGGTAGCCGCTGGACCTTTGATGACCTTGAGATGATTGCCAGCCGATGATCATCTTGGCCTTGGATACTTCTTCGGCAGCCACCTCGGTGGCTTTGTTCGACGGTGATGTTATCTTGAAGTCAGCCCGTCATATTGATGCGCGCCGTCACGCCGAAGTTCTCGCACCGATGATTGTTGAAGTCGTGGCCGGGCGCACCGTCGACGCGGTGGTCTGCGGGGTGGGCCCGGGCCCTTACACCGGGCTCCGCGTTGGAGTGGCCAGCGCTGCGAGCCTCGGGTTGGCATGGCGGGTGCCGGTGGTGGGGATCTGCTCACTTGATGCCATCGCCTATGCGGCACGCGCGGGCGGGATATCCGGTGAATTCATCGCCGGCCTAGATGCGCGACGCAAGGAGATCTACTGGGCCCGTTATGGCGAGCAGCGGCTGGCGGGGCCGTACGTGAACCGGCCCGATGAACTGGACCCGGAGCTACTCACGCTGCCTTGGGTGGGGGTGGGCGATACCCCCGCGTATCCCGATGCCACCGCCTTGGCTCGGATTGCTTCGCCGCTCCTAAGCGCCGGGGTACCGCTCGCAGCGCGCATCACCAACCTCGCAACCCACGGAACCGATGACGGTGCTACCGCAAAGCAGTTAGGGAACCAACAACTGCTGCCGCCGTTTCCCCTATATGTCCGCAGACCAGACGCAGTTGCGGGAATTAAGTCATGACAGCGGCTGAGGTGCGGCCTATGCGTTGGTGGGATATCCCGTCCGTGCACGCGATTGAGATATCAGTATTTGCCACCGACCCATGGAGTATTGAGCAATTTTGGTCTGAGTTAGCAGAGCCAACCCGGCACTACTTCATTGCCACATTAGACGATGACATCGTCGGCTACGCGGGCAGTTTCGTGCTCAGCCCCGAAGCCGATGTGCAGACAATCGGGGTTGCCAAGGACCATCAGGGCCAAGGCGTCGGCGCCTTACTGCTTACGACCTTGATCGAGCATGCGACGCAGGCGCAGGCTGCGCAGTTGATCCTTGAAGTTCGCTCTGACAATGTTGCGGCGATCGCTATGTATCAACAATTTGGGTTCGAGAAAATTAGTTCGCGCCCCAATTACTACGCCCCTGATGTTGACGCTCTCATCATGCGACTACGGCCACTTGCGCGAGCAACCACTTCGGGCGGCGGCAAGTGATGATCAGCGAGCCACTGGTTCTGGGGATCGAGACCTCTTGCGATGAAACCGGCGTTGGGATCGTGCGTGGCGCCACCTTATTGGCTGATGAGGTGGCCTCGAGTATTGATGAACATGCGCGGTTCGGGGGAGTGGTGCCGGAGATTGCCAGTCGAGCGCACCTTGAGGCCATGGTGCCGACCATCGAGCGGGCCTGCGCGGTCGCGAACGTCAAACTAAGTGATATTGACGCTATTGCGGTGACCGGTGGCCCGGGCTTGGTTGGCGCACTCCTTGTTGGAACCGCAAGCGCTAAAGCCCTGGCACTTGCCCTTGGCATTCCGGTTTTCGCGGTAAATCACCTGGCCGGCCATATTGTCGTTGATGAACTCGAGCACGGTCCACTGCCCGATTCGGTCATCGGGCTGCTGGTATCGGGTGGACATTCGTCCTTAGTTCAATTGACGGGGAGTGACTTTCAGTCCCTAGGGGCCACCTTGGACGATGCCGCTGGCGAGGCGTTTGACAAAGTTGCCCGCCTACTCGGGCTGCCCTTCCCGGGTGGGCCGTGGATAGATCAAATTGCGCAAAACGGTAACGCAGATGCGATCGCATTCCCGCGTGGTTTGACGGCCGTGCCCGAAGGCGCAGCCAACAGGTTGAACTTCTCTTTCTCTGGCCTTAAAACGGCGGTTGCTAGATGGATCAAGCAGCAGGAGCAGGCCGGTAACACATTATCGGTGCCCGATATCGCGGCGAGCTTCCAAGAAGCCGTAGTGGATGTCCTTACCCAGAAGGCTTTCGCCGCATGCCAGGACAACGGAATCGAGCACCTAGTTATTGGTGGTGGGGTAGCCGCGAACAGTCGGTTGCGAGCTCTAGCGCTGGAGCGCGCGGCCAGCATTGGGGTTTCGGTTAGGATCCCGCGCCCGGGCTTATGCACCGACAATGGCGCCATGGTCGCTGCGCTCGGGTCGCGCTTGGTAATGCATGGGGCGACCCCGTCTGACCTGTCCTTCTCAACAGCGTCGGTGCTGCCAATTGAAACGGTAGTGCTCAATGTTCTTAACTGACCGTCCGGGGATCACGATTGTCGATGGTGGCCTATCAACACAACTTGAAGTTATGGGCTACGACATTTCCGGCCCGCTGTGGACCGGGCGCGCCTTACTTGAGCAACCGGGAGCGATCGAAGGTGCGCATCGAGCATTTGTGGAAGCGGGCGCTGACGTGCTAATAACCGCGAGCTATCAGGTTTCGCGCGCCGGCTTCATCGCCGCGGGTTTAACTGCCGACGATGCGGATAGGTGCCTGCTTAGGAGTGTTGAGGTAGCGCGAGCCGCTGGAGCACCGTCGACCATCGTCGCGGCGAGTGTGGGTCCCTACGGGGCGATAGGCCACGATGGTGCTGAATACCGAGGTAACTACGGGCTTAGTGCCAGGCAGCTTCGGGATTTTCATCGCCCCCGCATCGAAATCCTGGCGGGTGGATCACCAGACCTGCTCGCCATCGAAACCATCCCCGATGTGCGCGAGGTAGAGGCAATCGCCGACATCCTCGCTGATTTCCCGCTCCTGCCAGCGTGGCTTGCTTTTTCGGCGGCCGATGGCGCCCACACCTGTGCCGGCCAACCGATTGAAGCCGCCATCTCGGTCGCAGCTGCGATCGCCAGCGTGCAATTGGTGGGTATCAACTGCACCGCACCACAGTTCATCCCAGAACTGCTCGGGCGAATCACCGCTACCACGGAAAAGGCCGTGATTGTCTACCCAAATGCCGGTGGGGTGTGGTCGGCCCAAAACGGGTCTTGGCGGGAGGTGCCCCCCGCCATGGTGGCAGCGGCCGCTGCGAGCTGGGTGGAGTTGGGCGCTACGTGGGTTGGCGGCTGCTGTGGCACCGATGCCACGGCAATCTCGGCCCTGAGGTCGGCGGCTCCCAGGGCCGGTAGCGCGCCGAGTGGAGCGGACCTTGGGTGGGGCGTGGGAAAGGGCCGCTGGCACTCAAGTTGACAGAGTGCTAATGGACCCGTAATGTTCGCTCTGGCACTCCCCACCGGGGACTGCCAACTATCAGCCACTCCCGCAAGGGAGCCACCCAACTCCTTCGGAGGGACGCCACAGTGTCGGTCTCCATCAAGCCGCTCGAGGATCGCATCTTGGTCCAAACCCTTGAAGCCGAGCAGACCACTGCTTCCGGCCTCGTCATCCCAGACACCGCCAAGGAAAAGCCCCAAGAGGGCAAGGTCATGGCGGTTGGCCCGGGTCGCTTCGACGAGGACGGCGCCAAGCGGATTCCGCTCGACATCAAGGTCGGCGACGTAGTCATCTACAGCAAGTACGGCGGTACCGAGGTCAAGTACAACAACGAGGAGTACTTGATTCTCTCGGCCCGCGACGTCCTTGCAATCGTCAATAAGTAGTTCTGCCCAAGCATCGCCTTTGACGTAAGCCGCCCCGGTCACCGGTAGTACCGGGTGCCGGGGCGCTTGCGTTAGACGGTCGTAGTACCTGCAGCACCTGCAACTTAATTACCCCATCTTTAAACCTTGCACTTCCAAACCAGCAACGAAGGAAACCAATGGCCAAGATCCTGGAATTCGACGAGGACGCCCGCCGCAGTCTCGAACGTGGTGTTAATGCCCTAGCCGATGCCGTTCGCGTAACACTGGGCCCACGTGGCCGCAACGTCGTCATCGACAAGAAGTGGGGCGCCCCAACGATCACCAATGACGGTGTGACCATCGCCCGTGAGATCGAGTTGGAAGATCCGTACGAGAATCTAGGCGCGCAGTTGGCCAAGGAGGTTGCCACCAAGACCAACGATGTGGCCGGTGATGGAACCACCACGGCCACCGTGCTCGCACAGGCCATGGTTCGCGAAGGTCTCAAAATGGTTGCCGCTGGCGCATCGCCCCTAGATATCAAGCGCGGTATCGATAAGGCGGTGGTTGCGATGACAGACAAATTAATCTCAATCTCCCGCCCGGTCGCCGGCAAGGATGAAATCGCAAATGTTGCAACCATCTCTTCGCAGGATCGCGAGATAGGCGAACTGATCGCTGACGCCTTCGACAAGGTTGGCAAAGACGGTGTGATTTCGGTTGAAGAGTCAAGCACGACTTCGATGGAACTCGAGTTCACCGAAGGCATGCAGTTCGACAAGGGCTACATCTCCCCGTATTTTGTAACCGACTCAGAGCGCATGGAAGCCGTCATCGAGGACGGCCAAGTACTTTTGGTACAGAACAAGATTTCCAGCGTCCAAGAGTTGCTGCCTTTGCTTGAGAAAGTCGTCCAGGCGGGTAAGCCACTTTTGATCATCGCCGAAGATGTTGACGGTGAGGCTCTTTCCACCCTCGTGGTAAATCGCATTCGGGGCACTTTTGCTTCCGTCGCCGTGAAGGCGCCCGCATTCGGTGATCGCCGCAAGGCAATGCTGCAGGACCTGGCTGCGCTGACAGGCGCAACCGTTGTGAGCCCGGAAGTGGGGCTAAAGCTGGACCAAGTCGGCCTCGAAGTTCTTGGTTCAGCGCGCCGCATTGTGGTGACAAAAGACAACACCACCATCGTTGACGGCGGTGGCGATCATGCGCTCGTTGCCGATCGGGTTGCGCAGATCCGCAATGAGATTGAGAACACCGATTCGGATTGGGATCGTGAGAAATTGCAGGAGCGGTTGGCCAAACTTGGCGGCGGAGTTGTCGTTATCAAGGTAGGTGCGCATACCGAAGTTGAACTGAAAGAAAAGAAGCACCGCATCGAAGATGCAGTTTCTGCAACTCGGGCAGCTATCGAAGAAGGTATCGTCTCCGGCGGCGGTACCGCCTTGGTCCAAGCATCGGCCTGCCTTGAAGGTGACCTCGGGTTGACCGGTGACCAAGCCACCGGAGTCGGAATCGTGCGCCGATCAACCAGTGAGCCACTGCGCTGGATCGCGGAGAATGCTGGCGAACAGGGTTACGTTGTGGTCGCCAAAGTTGCTGAACTGCCGGTGGGCCACGGCCTGAATGCGGCAACCGGGGAGTATGTCGACTTAGTGGCAGCCGGGGTCATCGACCCGGTCAAGGTGACCCGGTCGGCGCTTCAAAATGCAGCTTCCATCGCAGCGATGCTGTTAACCACCGAAGCACTAGTGGTGGAAAAGCGCGAGGAGCAGCCAGCTGATAAAGGCGGCGGCCACGGCGGCCACGGCGGCCACGGCCACAGCCACTAGAACCAAATAAGTTATGGGCGCCGCGCTTATGCGCGACGCCCATTAACTTTGTCCGGGGGTTTTAGGTCAAGTAGGTCACGAAGCAAGAGTGCGCCGGGTGTAGATGTGTTCGCGGTCCTCCTCCGACAGCCCACCCCAAACGCCATAGGGCTCCCGGACCCGGAGTGCATGAGCAGCGCACTGGGCCATAATCGGGCAAGTGGCACAAATAGCCTTGGCGGCTTTCTCCCGGGCCGAACGGGCCGGGCCGCGC
>BJGE01000076.1 GCA_014190275.1 Actinomycetes bacterium
GTCAACGGCTAGTACGTCCCACATTTTCTCGACGCAAACAATCAGCGAGCCGTCGATCGCATTCGACCCCCCGGACAACCCCGAACCCGCACCCCTTGGCACCACTGGAATCCGATATTGGTGGGCCGCTTTCATGATGGCACTGACCTGCTCGGTCGTGCGCGGAAAAACAACAGCGATTGGCTCACCGGCCTGCGACCCGGTAGATCTATCCCGCGTGTAGGTGGGCAGGCGGTCCGGATCAGTTACTACATCGCCATCGGCCAGCGCCGCTTCGCACGCCGCGAGTAGGGCATCCTCATCAGTCATGCGCGGCCACCCAAACTTTGCGCAGTGGTTCGTCAATCTCCCACCGAGTTTGCTCACCGGCAAATAGTCTCCCGACAGTACCGGGGGCCAATTCAAGAATCGCACCATCTTGCATCCGGATACGCCCGCGGCCACTTAAGACTACGAAGACTTCATCGTTTTCGGTATCTGTCGAGACTCCGATCGAATGCTCCCAGACCCCAATGGTCATGGTGTCGGTATCTCCGATCGTCACCGACCCGGTAGTTACCCCGCCACTGACATCGCGTGCATCGTCAAGGGGAACCTGCACAACAACAATGCCCGCCGGGTCATCTACGCTCGCCATCACCTCACTCTATTCGAATACTTCTGCTGCTGCTTAGGCTGCCACGAAGCCATGGCCAACCAAGACGTGCACCCATCGGGGTGCGGTTGCAGACAGTGGGCAAAGATGGGCCCCGGCCCTCGTAGCTCAGTCGGATAGAGCGACCGCCTCCTAAGCGGTAGGCCATGGGTTCAATTCCCGTCGAGGGCACCACCCCGCACCCCCACTGTGTTGAGTGTTGAGTGTTAAGTGGGATTGGTTGGGTTAAGTTTCGTTTTTTCTCGGCCCGAGTGCCTGCTGGCGCATATCCAATGCCAACTGAATCGGCCGCACCACCGAATCCGGCAAACCTTCCTCATCACGAATGCGCAGCAACTCCTCCTGCTCAGCGCGCACCATGAGCCGCGCCAGATCACTCGTGCTAACCGGGTCCGACAAGTCCACCGCTTCGCCTTCAATTGGCACCAGTGAATCGATACGTCGCTGGGCTTCGGCCCGCAACCCTGCCACTAATTCACGAGCGATCGGCTGGCCGTTGAGTTCGGCCACTTCTTCGGCTTCGTCTAGTTCGGTGAGCGCGGCGTATGCGAGAGCCGCGTCCAACTTGCGTATTGTTTCAGATGCATCGGACTCCTGGACTTTCAATCTTCGAGCTATCGGCCCGATTGTCTGAGCCAGAAGCAAAGTAACAACTATGACCCCGAAAGTGGTTGCAACCACAACATCTCGAAATGGGAACGGCTCACCCGACTCCATCATCAGCGGAATTGAAAACGCCGCAAGGGCTGAGATTGGGCCACGGGCACCAGACCAACCGACAATGAAGGCCCCCCGCATCAGGCGAGTGGTTGGCTGCCCGCGAAATGTCGGCATCCTTCTGCCAAAAATTGCGACAAGTCCCATGACGAAGCCAACACGGGTGATAATTAGGGTAAGCACAACGGTTGGGACCAAAGCGGCGACTAGTAAACGTTCTTGATTTGTGACAGCAAGAAGAGTGTTAATCAGATAGATACCAACCATGAAAAAGGCCATTGCTTGCAACACGAAAGTCACGTGCCGCCAGAGCATGGCACTTTGCAGCCGTCCTAAGTTACGCCCTTTAGTGGTCTGCGAATGCGCGGTATAGAGCCCGGCGATTACTACCGCCAATACCCCGGAGCCTTCTAGGCGCTCAGCGCCTAGGTATAGCACGAACGGGGCCACTAAAACCAAACTGTTTGCCGCGACGGTGTCTTTACTTCTTGAGATTACGAAGGACAGCAACCAGCCACCGGCGAGTCCAATCGCGATGCCAACGGCAACCGCAAGGATGAATACCGTGCCGATTTGAACGGCCGTGATGCTACCCGCGATGGCCGCTACCACCGCGACCCGCAATGCCGTCAAGGCGGTGCCGTCGTTAACTAAACTTTCGCCTTCCAAGATCGAAACTAGGCCCCGGGGAAGCGACGCCTTGCGCGCCACGGTGCTAACAGCGACGGCATCGGTTGGCGCTAAGACCGCACCCAGCGCCAGGGCTACGGCGACCGGCATCGCAGAGATCCAAAGGGCCATCCCTCCGACGGTTAGAGTGGTAGCGATTACCAAGCCGATAGCTAGTACGAGCACCGGACGCCGCACTCGGCGAATATCCAAGAATGAGGATCCGAGCGCTTCACCAAAAACTAATGGTGCAAGAATCGCGATTAGAAAAACTTCGGGGTCCGGTGCGAGATCCGGGCCAATCGGAAACAGACCGACAATGACCCCGACGATTAGCACCGGCAGGGCCATGCCCCATCCGCGGTGGCGCGCGAGAATCGCAACGACCACGGCCATTACCGCAAAGACCGCAAACCAACCTAAATAAGTTTCCATAACTACTCACTCACCGCCGTCGCCCAGAGAAGCAGAATTGCATAGATCACCACTCCCAGGGTGAACCACCCAAACTTGGCCGCCTTGACATCTGGCATTTCTTCGCGAAAGACACTGGTGAGAATTGACCCCGACAAGAATGCGACCGGTATCGCAACGGCCAGTTCGGTTGTTGGCGGGAACACCACGGCAAGTAGCAGGCCAAAGAGCAGAGCGCCAACCAATATCCACCGCGTCAGGTGCGAGAAGCGGGTTGGATGACCCTCGGCCAGATTTCGGTCGCTCAAGAGGAAATGTAAACCAAAAGCAATTGCAAAAAGCAGCGCAAAATCAAACCCGGTCTCAACCCATGATGGCATGGTGTAGGTGATCACCACATTAAGCACTGCATAGGCACCCACGTGCGATATGTATGAAAGCTGCGTGGGCCCGGTAACTATCCGCGCCCAGGAATCCAGCCCGTAGAACAAAAGCATGCCGAGTAGTGCAATCAGAAATATCCCTGAGGCCAAGATAGGCGCCGGCAATACATCTGTTGACACCTCATTAACGAATGCAACCTGCCCGTCGGCGAGATCTGGAAGCAGATGCAAGAACACATAGGCGATGGCGGTGCCGCCGGCAAATGAGGTGACCGCCTCCTGGTGCCGCTTTGGAATCTTGAGCAGTAATGGAGCCGAGATGTGCATCGCAGCCATGAGGAGGGTTAGGCCTAGAGCGACCAATACTACGTTCGTCGACACCGCACCTACCCCACCACAAACCTAGGAATTTGGGCGATACCCGGCAGCATCACGACTGCACAATAGCCCCTTCGGGGGGTCGGCTGACATCTCCGCGGTTGATTCGGCACGATAAGCAGATGACTTCTACTAGCACCCTGCAGCCCGCACCCGAAAAGCCAAAGACCGGCCGCCGGGCCGTCTGGATCGCGGTACTCGTTGCGATCGCCTGGCTAGCCATCAGCGGGGTGGTGGGGCCCCTGGCCGGAAAGCTAAACGAGGTGCAAAAGAATGACAACGCCTCATTCCTGCCAGCCTCTGCTGAGTCCACCTTGGTGGCAAATGAGCAGGCTGCATTTAGTGACAACACTTCTTTCCCGCTTCTCGTTGTCATAACCCGCCCCGATGGCGCCGAGATGTCGGCCCAAGATGCCTCGACAGCCGCTACCTTCGCCGCCGCAATACCCGGCTTAGCGGTCGAGGGCGGCACCACCGTCGCCGACTACCTTGACCCGGCACCGATTGTCCCGTTCCCATCGCAAGATGGTCAGGCGTTCTTGATCAACGTGCCGATCAATGGCGATAAAGGCGGGGAGAAGCTTGAGGGCGGTGAACTAGCTTTCGGTGGTATTACCGCTGCGGTGCGGGAACTGGCACTTAAGTACCCAGATCTGCAGATCAATGCCACCGGCCCGGTCGGCATCCTCTCCGATCTGATCAAGGTATTCGGGGCGATTGACACGACCTTGCTTGGCGTGACCGCATTAGTGGTCGCGATCATCTTGATCGTCGTCTACCGCAGCCCGTTCCTTTGGCTCATCCCATTGCTGGCCGCCGGCTTTGCTCTCTCCACGGCAAGTGCGATCGTCTATTACCTTGCGAAAAGCGATGTACTCGTACTCAACGGCCAAAGCCAAGGAATTTTGACCGTACTCGTCTTCGGCGCCGGCACCGACTACGCCCTATTACTCGTGGCCAGATACCGAGAAGAGCTCCATCACCATGCTCAACATGCTGACGCTATCCGCGCCGCGCTCCGCGGCGTGGTTGAGCCGATTGTGGCAAGCGGCGCCACCGTCATCATCGGCTTGATGTGTTTACTTCTCAGCGAACTCAACTCAAATCGATCACTCGGCCCCGTCGGTGCGGCAGGTATTGTCGCCGCACTACTGGTGATGTTGACTTTTCTGCCGGCACTCTTAATCATTCCAAGTGTCGTACTACCGCTCTTGGCATTTCTAGTACCCACCATCATCGGGCTGATATTGAGTTTGGTCACCGATATCCCCATCGGACCGTTTATCAACATCGGCGCTGCGCTGGCAGCTGTCACCGTCATCTGCTGGATCATCTTTGGGATCTTGCGCATCACCCGCCCTGGTTGGGGACCGTTTAGCCGCCAGAAGTTCCCGCCCGGTCGTTGGGTCTTCTGGCCGAAAGTCCCAGCAGACGATGACGTTGACGAACGCCTTTCGGGTATCTGGTCCAAGCTGGCCGGCGGGGTCAGCCGGCGCCCACGCCTGACTTGGATTGCGACCGCACTGGTGATGATTGTTTTCGCCGGCTTCTCATTGACCCTAAAAGCAGAGGGAATCACCACCACCCAGGCCTTTGTCGAGCGAACGGATTCGGTCATTGGCCAAGAAAAACTGGTCGCTCACTTCCCCGGTGGCTTAGGTACGCCAACGATCGTCATGACCAATGCCTCGGCGCTGGACACGGTGATGGCTGATATGCAGCAGACCGAAGGTGTTGCGGCGGTGGCGGCGTACACCGGCCTGCCACCTGGTGCACCTGGCTCTGAGCTGGCCGAGCCCGTGATCATTGGTGACCGTGCGCAACTACTAGTGACACTGTCGGCCGCTGCTGACAGTCAAGAAGCGGCTGAATCAGTTCAACTACTACGCGATCGAATGCATGCCCTCGACGGAGCCGATGCGCTGGTCGGTGGACAAACCGCCTCGCAGTTAGATGTTGATATCGCCTCCCTACACGATCGCAACCTAATCATCCCGGTGGTGCTAGGGGTTATCTTCTTGGTGCTTATGCTGCTGCTTCGCTCGATAGTTGCACCCGTTCTGCTCATCGGCACGGTGCTACTTTCGTACTTCGCCACCCTGGGAGTCTGCGCTCTGGTATTCGACAATGTGTTCAAATTCGCGGGCGCTGACACCTCATTCCCGCTATTCGCATTCGTTTTCTTAGTGGCCCTCGGCGTCGATTACAACATCTTCTTGATGACACGAGTCCGAGAGGAGTCGATCAAACTTGGCACCAGGCCCGGCATTCTCAAGGGCCTAACCGTAACCGGAGGCGTCATTACTTCGGCAGGTATCGTCCTAGCCGCTACCTTCTTGGTACTCGGGGTGCTCCCACTGGTGTTCTTACGTGAGATCGGGTTCGCGGTTGCCATCGGTGTGCTACTGGACACCTTCATCATTAGATCAACCCTGGTGCCGGCACTCGCCTACGACATTGGCAAGAAGATCTGGTGGCCGAGCAAACTTGCGAAAGCGCCTGATTCAAAACCTGCGTCCTGAGTCGGTCCACCGGTTTCGTCCGCCGGATCGGGATAGCCGTCGATGAAGATCTGCGCCACCCGGTTCACCAGATCAAAGAGCGCCGGCTGCGGAACGGCTGCTGTCAACGCTGGCTCCACCGCCACGAAAGTGTCGTTGACTTCGGCCTGTGGCTCGGTGAACTCGATTGGGTCCGCGGCCGCTCGTTCCATGTAGTTTTGCCAGGCCTGGTTGTGGGTTACATAGGCGTCCTGTGCAGCCAAGATGGACAGGTGCCAAGGCATTACCAAGACCGAGGCAACCTGATCCCCGGCGTCGGCGATACTCAGTTGGGCGTAGCCGGCCACATTCGCCAGTTCGGTGACCAAAGCCTCCCGGTCGGCCGTCACCGGGTTGTCCAGGCCACCGTAGGCATCAAATGCCGAGCTCACCGAATCCTGGGTCTGAGACATCGTTGATTCAGAGTTCTCGATGGCTATCACCAGCGAGCGCATCTCGATATTTCGAAGGAACCAATCCCCGGCAATTACCCCGAAGCCGGCAAGCACCACCACGAAGGTCACGGCCCCCGCCACATAGGGGATCCACCCGTGCTTCGTGCTGCGTGGGGCGACCGGATTGGTTTGCTGACCAAGGCTCACCCGTTAATCATGACCTACCGCTGACCCTTTTTGATCAAAGGGACCCCAAGTTCTGGACCGGCTGGCCCCCCGGGTCTACCGTTGGCCCGTGACGACAACCGAATTGGCCAGCAGTTGGCGCACCGGCTACCAGCAATTGGTCGATACCTTGGCGGGGCAATATGCCCAGATCCCGGCGGGGGCCCCAATCCGGCTGGCCAAGAAGACCTCGAATCTCTTTCGGCCGCGCGCGGTCGCTACCGCACCCGGGCTTAATGTGGCGGCCTTCGATGGCGTGCTTGCTGTCGATGTCGAAAGTTGCACGGCTCAGGTCCTCGGCATGACCACCTATGAGCATCTGGTTGATGCGACTTTGCAATTTGGCCTGATGCCGCTGTGCGTGCCACAGCTTCGCACCATCACCCTCGGCGGCGCCGTCACCGGCCTCGGTATTGAGAGTGCGAGTTTTCGGCACGGCACTCCACATGAGTCCGTTCTCGAGATGGACATCCTTACCGGTACCGGCGAGGTGCTGACGATTACCGGTGCCGCGGATGATCCAAACCGCGACCTGTTCTACGGCTTCCCAAACTCCTACGGTTCCCTCGGCTACGCCCTGCGTCTGAAGATCGAACTCGAACCCGTGAAACCTTTTGTGCATCTTCGTCACCTGCGCTTTGATACCGCCGCTGCCATGACGGATGCGATGGCGACAATCACCGCTGATCGGATCTTCGAAGGCCGCCGCGTTGACTTTTTGGACGGCACCGTGTTTTCCCCGGGTGAGCAGTACCTGACCCTCGGCGAAATGGTCGACACCATCCCAGCAAAGTTGACCGTTAGCGACTACACCGGCATGAACATTTACTACCGTTCGATTCAGGACAACACCGAGGACGTTCTCACCATCCATGATTACCTGTGGCGCTGGGATACCGATTGGTTCTGGTGCTCACGAGCCTTCGGCGCTCAAAAGAAACTGGTGCGCAGGTTTTGGCCGAAGCGCAAACTCCGCAGCGACGTCTACTGGAAACTCATTGCCTTCGATCGGCGCCATGACGTGTCCGGCAAATTGGCGCGCCTTCGCGGAGCACCCAAGCGCGAACCGGTCGTCCAGGACATTGAAGTCCCAATCGACCGGCTCGAGGAGTTCTTGGAGTTCTTCCACGGCGAAGTCGGTATCGAGCCGGTGTGGATCTGCCCACTTAGGCAACGCGACCCAAGTGTCCGGTGGCCCCTATACGAGTTCGACCCGCAGGTCACCTATATAAATGTCGGATTTTGGTCGACCGTGGCCCTGCCCGCAGGCACCGAACCGAGCGCGGGCCGGGTAAATCGGCTGATCGAGGCGAAAGTGACCGACTTGGACGGTCGAAAGTCGCTATATTCGACCGCGTTCTACGACCGGGATAGCTTCTGGTCGATCTACGGCGGCAACGCCTACGCGGGGCTGAAAACGAGGTTCGATCCGAACAGCAGATTATTGGGACTGTACGAAAAGGTGGTTGAGCGCCGATGAAACTAGCCGAGGCATTCACGATTGTGGTACCCCCTGAGCGCGGGGTGGGGTTTATCGCTTATGACGGGTCAACCGCCGGCCCCGAAGATGCCCCCGTTGCCTTAGAGATACTTGACCCCAAAGCCGTTGAGTACCTGGCCGGCTCCCCCAGCCAACTCGGACTCGCCCGGGCCTATGTCAGCGGAGCGCTGGAGATCAAAGGCGATGCTTACGAGGCGTTGAAGCGGCTCTACCCGCTTGATACCTCGCGCATCACCACCGGA
>BJGE01000077.1 GCA_014190275.1 Actinomycetes bacterium
AAGGTCTGCCTCTCGGGCATTGACGCCATCGCACTCGCCGATCAGCTAATTCGCGCGGGTGAATTCGACTGCATCGTGGCCGGTGGTATGGAGTCAATGACCAACGCACCCCATCTGCTACTTGGCTCCCGAGAGGGCACCAAGTACGGCGACTGGACCATGGTCGATTCAATGGCCTATGACGCGCTGACCTGTGCATTCGATGAATGCGGAATGGGCGAGAGCACTGAGAAGCACAATGCCCGCTATGACCTAACCCGTGAGGAACAAGACGCTTTCTCGGCCCGCTCACATCAGCGGGCGGCGGCGGGGCAGCAAAGCGGAGTGTTCGACAACGAAATCATCCCGGTGCAGATCAAGCAGCGCAAGGGCGATCCAATAATTTTCAGTGTCGATGAAGGCGTGCGCGCCGACACTACGGCCGAGTCTTTGGCTGCGCTGCGTCCGGCATTTACCAAGGACGGCACCATCACTGCTGGTAGTGCATCTCAGATCTCCGATGGTGCCTGCGCCGTTGTGGTCATGAGTAAGAAGAAGGCCAAAGAACTAGGGCTGACTTGGCTTGCTGAGATCGGCAGCCACGGGGTGGTGGCAGGCCCGGATGCCTCATTGCAGGAACAGCCGGCGAACGCGATCTTTAAGGCCTGCCAGCGTGAAGGCATTGCCGTCAGCGATCTGGATCTCCTGGAAATCAACGAGGCATTCGCTGCGGTCGGGGTGGTGTCTGCCAAGGCGCTCGGGGTTTCCGGTGACAAAATCAATGTTAATGGGGGGGCGATTGCGGTAGGGCACCCCGTCGGAATGTCAGGTGCCCGGATCGTCTTGCATCTGGCGCTGGAATTGCAGCGGCGCGGTGGTGGCACCGGGGCGGCTGCACTCTGCGGGGGCGGTGGCCAAGGTGATGCGCTGCTGGTACGCGTGCCTAAAGCCTAAATACCGAAATTGGGAGATGATCAGCGGGTGAGTGTTGCAGGGCTGATCGCCGGCGCCCGAGCGGGGGAGCAGCGCGATATTGCGCGCTTGATCTCGCGAATCGAAGACGGCGCCAACGATGCTCGTGAAGCTATGCAGGCGCTGGCTGGTTTTGCCGGACGCGCGCACGTTATTGGCGTGACCGGTGCGCCAGGGGTGGGTAAGTCCACCACGACTTCCGCTCTCGTAACGGCAATTCGGGCTCGTGGTAACCGAGTAGCAGTGCTTGCCGTTGATCCGTCATCACCCTTTTCGGGTGGCGCACTCTTGGGAGACCGGATCCGAATGCAACAACATGCGACCGACGAGGGCGTTTTCATTAGGTCGATGGCATCGCGTGGTCATCTCGGTGGGCTTGCGGCGACCACCCCGCAGGTCATCCGAGTACTTGATGCCGCTGGCTTCGATGCGGTTATTATCGAGACGGTTGGGGTGGGCCAATCTGAGGTTGAGATTGCCGCTACCGCCGATTCGTCGATCGTGCTAATAGCACCGGGTATGGGCGACAGTATTCAGGCTGCCAAGGCTGGCATCCTTGAAATTGGCGATATCTTTGTAGTGAATAAAGCCGATCGTGATGGGGCCGATACGACGGTCCGCGAATTGCGGAACATGATTGCCCTCGGCCAGCATGATGGCTGGCGGCCGCCCGTATTGAAAACAGTGGCATCGATTGGCGAGGGTGTCGACGCTGTGCTGGCGGCGATTGATGAACATCGCACTTGGTTGATTGGCAGCGGGCAGGACCGCAGGCGAAAACTGCGTCGAGTCCACGATGAGATTTGCGCTTTGGTAATTGGGGCGACGCGAGCCCAGCTTTCGGTGCGCAATGCAGAAGTAGATGCGCTAAGTGCAGCCGTGCTTGATGGTGCGATAGACGCCTATACGGCGGCTGAGCAACTCAGTTAGCGCGCCGCTGCCAGGCGCCGGGCTCGGAGAGCAGCCCGGTTACTTCGGCGGGCAGTTTGTTTGCAGCCACATCTGCCAAGGTGATGTTCTCCAACAGGTGGCGCATGGAGGCACGAACGGCAATCCAGACCTCGCGCAGGTGCTCGGCGGCGCCTTCATAAGTGACATCCTCGGGGCGTTGCCCGCGAACGGCGGCTAGGGGTCCGTCAAGAGCGCGCACCACATCAGCGATGGTGACTTCAGACGGATTGCGATCGAGGCGATAGCCGCCGTCGGCACCCCGCTGGCTCGCGACGATTCCGGATTGGCGTAATTGGCGCAAGATGCCCTCGAGGAACTTCACCGGGATGCCCTGCGCGGTCGCGATGGTCTCACCCTTGACCAGGCGGTTCGGGTCTTTGGAGGCTGCCGCCGCCAGCTCCAACAGGGCCCGCATCCCGTAGTCGGCCTTTGCTGAAATATGCATCCGCTAAGTGTCCTCGCCGGGTATTGGATTGGGTGGGCAGCCCCATGGTAGAAGATAGGGGGGTGACTTCAACTCCATTCTCGGGCCGCGGGGCAATTGACCTCGGGGCACTTGCCACCGCCCGGCAAAACCAACAAAAGGCCGCCGCTGCGGTGGCCAATGCCCCGGCCGGGGTGGTGATCGATGTCACCGAGGCGACTTTTCAGGCCGAGGTCATTGACAGGTCGATGACGGTGCCGGTGGTACTTGATCTTTGGGCCGAGTGGTGCGGCCCCTGCAAACAGTTATCGCCGATCCTGGAGAAGCTGGCGGCCGAAGATGCGGGCCGGTGGATACTTGCAAAAGTTGATGTGGATGCCGAGAAGCGGATTGGTGCGGCATTCCAGGTGCAATCGATTCCGGCTGTTTTTGCGGTGATCAAGGGACAGCCAGTACCACTATTTCAAGGGGCTTACGCCGAACCCCAGATCCGACAGATTCTCGATGAGTTGCTGAAGGTTGCTGCCGAGCAGGGGGTCACCGGACATTTGACCGATCAACAAGACCAGGCTCCCTTGGATGCGGTGGCGGTCGAACCAATAGGCGAACCAATAACCGATCCACGGTTTGACGCGGCATTCGAGGCTATTGAAGCCGGTGATTGGGGTGCCGCCGAGGCGGCCTATCGGCTAATTCTCGAGGCCGATTCCGCTGACCGTGATGCGCAGGCGGGTCTGGCGATGGTTGGCCTGTACCGGCGCACCGAAAGCGAAGATGAGGGGGCGCTTCGTGCTATCGCGGAGCAGGCCGATGCGGTAGGCGATGTTCGGGTGCAATGCGCGACCGCCGACTTCGATGCGCTCGCTGGTCGCTGGTCGCTCGCATTCGATCGGCTCATTGCCTGTGTGCGGGCATCAGCGGGCGCTGATCGGGAGTTAGTTCGGTCCCGCTTGCTCGAGTTATTCATCCTGGCGGGCCAGGACCCTGCGGTCCTGGGCGCGCGCACGGCGCTCGCCAACGCCCTTTTCTAACCCCACTCTCCGGGGTTTGGTTTGGGTCAGGGGTTTGGGTCGAAGCGCAGGTAGATCGCCGCCAGCGGCGGCAGCACCATTTTTGCGGATGCCGGGCGGCCTTGCCAAGGTTCGCCAACGGCAGTTACACCACCTAGATTGCCGACCCCGCTGCCGCCATAAAAATCGGCATCGGTATTGAGCACCTCGTTCCACCTGCCCGGTAGTGGCAGACCAATGCGATAGCCCTCGTGCGGCGTGGGTGAGAAATTGACGGCGCAGGCAAGGGCGCGCCCGGCGTTATCCCAGCGCAGCCAGGTGAAAATATTGCCGGGAGCATCATTTGCATCAATCCACTCAAATCCGCCGGGATCGTCATCGCGTTGCCAGAGCGCTGGAGTTGCCCGATACACGTTATTGAGATCAGAAACCGTGCGCAGGATTCCGGCATGCTCGGCGAATTGAAGTACCGACCAATCCAAACCGCGCTGGCTGGCCCATTCACCAGATTGGGCAAACTCCGAACCCATGAAGAGCAGCTTCTTACCGGGGTGCGCCCACATGAAGGCCAAGAACGCCCGCAGATTGGCAAGTTGTTGCCAACGGTCACCGGGCATCCGACTGACAAGTGAGCCCTTGCCGTGAACAACTTCATCATGGGAAATAGGCAGCACAAAATGCTCGCTATAGGCATAAACCATCGCGAACGTCATTTCATCATGGTGATACTGCCGGTGGATTGCCTCATGTTGAAGGTAACCGAGGGCATCATGCATCCAGCCCATATTCCACTTGAGTCCAAAACCCAGTCCACCTAAGTTGGTCGGTTGCGTGACCCCGGGCCAAGCGGTGGACTCCTCGGCGATCATTACCACTCCGGGCACCCGCTTATATACCGTCGCATTGACTTCCTGTAAGAACGCCACTGCGTCGAGGTTCTCGCGGCCGCCGTATTGGTTTGGGTCCCACTCACCCGGCCGGCGCGAGTAATCTAGATAAAGCATTGATGCCACAGCGTCTACGCGAAGACCGTCAACGTGAAACTCTTCAAGCCAGTAAATGGCATTGGCAACCAGGAAGTTACGTACTTCGACGCGGCCAAAGTCAAAGACGTAGGTACCCCAATCGGGATGCTCACCACGCCGCGGATCTGGGTGCTCATACAGTGCCGTCCCGTCGAACCGAGCCAGAGCCCAATCATCTTTAGGGAAGTGAGCCGGAACCCAATCGACCAAGACGCCGATGCGGGCCTGGTGCAGGCGGTCGATGAGATAGCGGAAGTCATCGGGGGAGCCAAAACGTGAGGTGGGCGCGAAATAGGAGGTGACTTGGTAACCCCAAGACGGTCCATATGGATGCTCGGCTACCGGGAGAAATTCAACATGGGTGAAGCCAGTCTCGGCTAGGTAGTCAACCAACTCGTCTGCGAGCTGGCGGTAGCTAAGCCCAGCGCGCCAGGAGCCGAGATGGACCTCATAGATACTCATAGGGGCGGAAAGGGCGTCGGTAGTGGCGCGCTTGGCTAACCAAGCAGAATCGTTCCATTGGTATGCAGACGTGAAGACAACCGAACCATTCGCGGGTGGAATTTCGGTTGCGAAGGCACAGGGGTCAGCTTTTTGTCGCCAAATACCGTCGCGCCCAAGGATCTGGAATTTATATCGATTGCCGTCTGAAATATTTGGGACGAATAGTTCCCAGATTCCCGAAGCGCCAAGGCTGCGCATTGGATGAGCGATGCCATCCCAGTAGTTGAAGTCACCAGATACTCGTACCCCACGCGCATTCGGCGCCCAAACGGCGAATGAAACTCCGGTTACCGCGCCGTGTGCGTTCGGGTAGGTACGAGTATGAGCGCCGAGCACTTCCCAAAGTTGCTCATGGCGGCCCTCGCGGATCAAGTGCAGATCAATCTCACCAAGTGTTGGTAAGAACCGGTACGGATCATCGGTCGCGATGATCTCGTCGCCATACTGAACCTCGATGGAGTAGTTAGGCACCACCGACGCTGGAATGGTTCCGCACCAGATCCCGCGGAACTCGTGATCAAGTTGAATTGATGCACTATCAGTCACCACCGTTACGGAGTCCGCCATGGGCCGAAGGACTCGAACTGTCACCGACCCTTGGTAAAGGTGCGGGCCCAAGATCTCATGTGGATTTGGGTGCCAACCTTCAACAAGTTGGTCTAGATAAGTAGTTTCCACCGGCGAGATCGCTGGTTTGCTCATCCTTGCCGCACATGCACAATATGGGCAACCTGCTCCCACGGCGTCAGCCGCACATAGGTGCTCTGGCCCCATGTCCATGTGGTGTCGGAAACGAGATCATGGGCAATAAACAATGACTGAGGGTCAACTCCGATGGCCGCTAAATCCCACCAGACGGTTCCCTCTTGCACGTGGTGCGGGTCAAGAGTGCAAACCACCAAGATGGTGTCATCGTCATCCTGCTTTGAAAACGCGATGATATTTGGGTTATCGCAGTGGTGGAAGTAGAGCGACCGCAAATCCTGAAGCGCCCTGTGTTCACCCCGCACGCTATTGATAAGGGTTAAGAGCGGAGCTAGGCTCCGGCCCTGCCTTTTAGCCGCCGCCCAGTCCCGCGGTCGATACTGAAATTTCTCGGCGTCGAGGTACTCCTCGACGCCCGGGCGAAGTGCCACCTGCTCGTATAGTTCAAAACCGCTATAGATGCCGTAACTTGGGGCGAGGGTCGCCGCCAGCACCGCGCGGATCGCGAAGGCGCCCGGCCCGCCGTGCTGCAAGTATGCGTGCAGAATATCTGGCGTATTGGTGAAGAAGTTTGGGCGCATATAGGCGGCGGCTGGGCCGGCAAGCTCATTGCCGTAATCCTCGAGCTCCTGCTTACCCGTGCGCCAAGTGAAATAGGTGTAACTCTGCTGGAATCCAACTTCCGCGAGTGCCTGCATCATCGCTTGATTAGTGAATGCCTCAGCCAAGAAGATGACATCCGGGTGATCATCGTTGATTGCAGAAATTAGTCGATCCCAGAGCCAGATGGGCTTGGTATGCGGGTTATCGACTCGAAAAATGTTCACGCCGTGGGAAACCCAAAAGCGCACAATTCTCTCAATTTCCGTGTAGATACCTTCTGGATCATTATCGAAATTCAACGGGTAGATGTCTTGGTACTTCTTTGGCGGATTTTCTGCGTAAGCGATGGATCCGTCGGCTCGAGCGGTGAACCATTCGGGGTGTTCTGTGACCCACGGGTGATCAGGTGATGCCTGTAGTGCAAGGTCAAGAGCAATCTCCATGCCGAGGGCATTTGCTGACGAGACGAACGCATCAAAATCGTGCAAGGTGCCAAGGTCCGGGTGTACCGCATCGTGACCACCGGCTGGCGAGCCAACAGCCCAGGGGGATCCGGGGTCGTTCGCGCTCGCCACTAGTCCGCCATTTTGCCCCTTGCGATTTGTAAATCCGATGGGGTGCACCGGTGGTAAATAGACAACGTCAAATCCCATTTCGGCGATACCCGCGAGCCGGTAAGTGGCAGTTATGAAGGTGCCCGACTTAGGTGGGTTCAGAGTGGCACCTTCACTCCGCGGGAAGAATTCATACCAAGCACCAAACAGGGCCCGTCGTCGTTGCACATTTAGTGGCCACGGGCCGCTAGTGGTCAGGTGTTCCCGAAGTGGGTCATAGGACAGCGCCAAGGTCACTTTCGGATCGGCCGCGGTGGCAAGTCGCACCGGCGGCGGCAGCGACGCGGTACGCATCGTGGTTATTGCCGACTGAATATCGGCACGTGCGGGATGCTTAGGAGTAGTCGCTCCTTCCAAAAGCAAAGCACCCTCGCTAAGTTCAAGTTCTGCATCGAGGCCGGCTGGAATCTTGACTTCTGCCCGGTGCAACCAAGTCTGCCAAGGATCACTCCACGCCTCGATGGAGAAAGTCCATTGACCTACGTCGGTAGGCCGGACGATTCCGGCCCAAGAGTTCGGACCACTTGGCTGCAAGTCAACTCGTGAGTGAAAGGTGCCATCCGGTCGGTGGAGTACCGCTGCAACCCCGAGCGCACCAGGGCCCTCGCGAAAGCAGGTAGCGCGAACCCGTACGGCCTCGTCAACCACGGCCGCCGCCGGCCGCCGGCCGCTTAGCACAGACGGGCCGACATCGGTGATGGCCAAACGCCCCGTCAACAGCGGTGGTACGTCCAAAAGTGCGCTCGGGTCTTTCGACGCAGCAGCCATAGTGGGTTAAGAGTACCGGTGCATGAAGAGGCAGCTTTTGGCATCGCGGCAATACCGCCCTTTTCGGTCAACGTTGGGCGCCGGGCCCACCGCCCGACGACAACCGACCCCAAGCCAAGGGTGGTTTGGGGTCGGCACTGCAAAAAACAACGGTGGTTAAACACCTCATCTAGCGGTAGGGAACGGCGTTACTCTTCACTACCCTCAAAGCAGGACGTGTAGTTCGCATATCCCCCCTGGCTGCAGCCAGCGGGGCTCATGGTGCCACCGATACTTCCCGCACCCGGGCGCACCCAACCAACACCAAGAACCAACCGATCACTGGCCACCGAACTAACCGGGGCACTAACTTCACTCTTCGACATGTAATCTCCAGTTC
>BJGE01000078.1 GCA_014190275.1 Actinomycetes bacterium
GCCAGGTGCCCAGGTACGGCGCGGAATCCGGGTTGGCCGCTAAGCACGCGGTGTTGACCGCAGCAAGCTGATCCGCGGCCTGCTGCCAGTACACCTGCCAATCGACCGGGCCGGTCGCCGGCGGATACGGCGGCACCTTGGTGCCGTATTGGCAACCGGTGAGTTTCAGCCCACTGCCGCCCACCCCGCGCGGATCCCAAGCCACGAAATCAAACTCGGACACCACCGCATCGGGCAGCAACGAGTAGATGCCAGGGAGGGCTTCAATCCCGGACCCACCCGGGCCGCCCGGATTAAAAGTAAACCCACCCTTGCGCTCCTTGGAGCGCATCACCCGCACCTCAATGGTGGTCGTTCGACCATCATCGGGTGTCTGCCAATCCAAGGGCACCGTGAGCTTGGCGCACTGCACCCCGGCAGGAAGGGACTTAGGCGGGCACTTGTAATACGACAGGGCCGGCTCGAAGGCCGAGGCCGCCGGGGCTACCGCTGGAGCCACCGGAGCAACAACACCCACCACCCCCGCCAGCAGCGCCGTGGCACCAACCACGCCAAACAGGCGCCGGGTGCTCCCCTTGAATTTCAGCAACTCTCCCATGGCCCTAATTGGTCAACGTCTCCTTATTCAACAATCGGACCGCTCTTGGCAAAACCACCCGCCACGGCGATCGCGTAAGCGTACTCGCCATCGGGACCGTGCCCATCGGGACCACATGTTATGCACGCAAAAGTTAACACGGCCCACACCTAAGTGCAGTCGATCACTAGCATCAATTCGTGGACCTACCCGGCATGGCCATTATGGCAGGCGCGATCTTCTTGGGTGCCGTCGTCCAAGGCTCAAGTGGGCTCGGCTTCAATCTCACCGCGGCCCCCATCGTCAACTCGATCATGCCCGGGCCCTCCTCGGTTGGCCTAATCAACTTATTCGCCCTATTGCAAAACAGTTGGTTGCTGACCCGTGAGCGCGGGCGCATCCACTGGGAGGCTTTTCGCATCCTCGGGCCCAGCCTCGCCGTCGGCGTCCTCATTGGATTTGCGATGGTCAAACTCATCCCAGATGCGGTGATGCCCATCCTCATCGCGCTGTCAGCGCTGGCATCCCTTGTGACCCTCGCATTCTGGAAATCAGGGGCCAGGCCCGCCGATGGCGCGATCGCCGGAGTCTGGAGCGGGGCCATCAATACCTACGCGGGGGTCGGCGGCCCGCCCGTCGCCTCCTACCTAATCAACCAAGGCTGGGCCCACGGTGATTTTCTGCGCACCCTACAACTGGTCTTCATCGGCATCGATATCGTCAGTCTGCCCATTCTTGGCCTGCCCGCCCTGCCCTGGTGGTTCTATGCCATCGGTGTCGGCTGCCTACTCATCGGCACCGGCGCCGGGTCGCTCCTGCGCCGGCGGCTATCGCAAGCACAAGCTGTCCGATTGTCGCGGACGGTCATCGCCGTCGCCGCCCTTGTCTCACTGATTTACTCAACGATAATCCTGCTGGGCTAATGCACCTGCCGGCTCGGAACTGTTTGATCCGGGGCAGGTTACATAATGCCGCCGCCGCGCTCGCTGTCACTTGACAGTTTTTGCGCCACGTAGATTGGCAAGATGCTTACGAGGACCAGGGCGGCGGCGACCACGTTCACGATTGGCGCCTGAGTAGGTCGGAACAAATTCTGATAAATCCAGATTGGCAATGTGGTAATGCCCGGCCCGGCCGTGAACGTCGTGACAATGATCTCGTCAAAGGACAATCCGAAGGCGAGTACCGAGCCCGCGATAAGGGCCGATCGCATGAGCGGGAAGGTTACCAACCGGAACGTTGTCCACGGCCCAGCCCCGAGGTCGGCGGAAGCATCATCAAGATTGCTGCCCGTTCGCCGAAGGCGCGCTAGCGCATTGTTATAGATCACCACGATGGTGAAGGTCGCATGACCGATGATCAGGGTCAGAAAAGTCAGGCCCCCGAGGTAGGAGGTGAAAACGTTGTTAAGGGCGATGCCCGTGACGATGCCCGGGAGGGCGATCGGCAAAATGATCAGCAGCGAAATGGCATCTTGACCGAAAAACCGAAACCTCGATAGGGCCAGTGACGCCAGTGTGCCGAGAACAAGTGCGATAGCGGTCGCGATAAGTCCGAGAATCACGCTGGTGATGATCGCTTCGCGCACGCCCTCGTTGTCGATCGCGCGCTGCCACCACTGGATTGACAATCCCGAGGGTGGCCAAGACAGCGTCTCGCCCGCATTAAATGAGTTGATTAGCACGACCGACAACGGGACATAAACAAATCCGAAAACGATTATCGCGAAGATGCTGAGAGCAATTTTAGTGCCGCGACTTGTGCTCATAAGTTATCGAGGGCACCGGTTCGCCGGACCGCAGCTAGGTAGATCAAGACGATAAGCACCGGAATCACCGCGAAGGCCGCTGCGAAAGGCAGGTTCGTGACGTAGTTCTGCTGGACCACATTGCCCAGCATCTGCACTTTTCCACCCACGATCTGTGCCGTGATGTAGTCGCCCAAGCTCAGGGAGAAAGTGAAGATTGACCCAGCGACAATGGCTGGAAAAATCAGTGGCACGACCACACTGCGAAAGGTTCGCCAGCCCTTTGCCCCTAGGTCCGCGGAGGCATCGAGCATTGAATCTGGCAGTCGACTGAACCCGGCATAAACCGGCAAGATCATGTAGGGCAACCACAGGTAGGTAAGGGTGACGATGATGCCGAAGATGCCAAACCCTGGCCCCCCGATACCAAGTGGTGCCACGAACCAAGCGATGACACCTGTCTGTGGGCTGAGCATGGCCCGCCAGGCGTATGCCTTAACCAGATAGCTCGCCCACAGCGGCGTGAGGATCATGGCGACAAGGAGTGGCTGCCAGCGTTTTGAGGCAACGCGGGCCATGAAATAGGCCACTGGCACCGCCAACAGCAAACACAAGATGGTGACGGTAACGGCAATACCTACCGTCCGAGCCATCACCCACAAGTAGGCAGGGGTGGTGAAGACATCGACGAAATTCTCGAGGGTGAATGTCCGAACTAGTGCACCGGTAAAACCATCGACCGTCCAAAATGCCGTGAGGAAAAGCGCGGCGAGGGAGCCTAAGTAGATGACGATCAGCCAGCTCATCGGTGCACCGAGCAGAGCCACGAGCCGTGCTCGTGGATGCCGGTAGCCGAAGCCACCCTTGGGTGGAGCTAGCTCAACTGTCGTCATTGGATCCCTCGCCGCGCTTGCCGATTACCTAATTACTAGGAGCGAAGCTCCGACCACGCCTTAGACCATTCGGCATAAGGCACGCACTTGACGTCAGTGCGACCATCTAGGCAAGCCTCGGTCGGTGTGTTCCAGTAATAGACGTCCTTCCAGTACTCGGTGTCACCCGCATGGAAGCTGGTGCAATGATCCGGGTTCGCCGTCAGGTCGCACGCCTTGCTGTTTGCTGGAGCTTCACCGAACCATTCGGCCGCCTGAGCGTTGGTCGCCGGGGAGGCAATCCAGTCAAGCCACTTGTAGGAGCAGTTGACATTCGGGGTGTCCTTGGCGATCATCCACGTGTCGGACCAACCCGTTGCACCTTCCTTGGCCTTCGTCGAGCCAACCACGGCGGGATCGAGCCCATTGACAATTACCTGCCATGAGGTCGCGCCCGTCATCGTGCCCGCATTCACCGCGTCGATCTGCTTTAGATAGTCGCTCCAGTACTCACCTACGAGCGGCTTTTGTTGCTTCAGCAGGGCGATCGCAGCATCGAATTGCGTCTGGTCCAGCGCATACGGGTACTTGATCCCCAGATCTGGCTGGGTTGCCATCAAGTAGACGGCGGCATCAGCTATATAGATCGGTGAATCGTACGGGCCAACACCACCGGCAGCCGGTGAGTCCGGCTCGAACATGATCGACCAAGAGTCAACCGTCTCGCCCAGTTTCTCCTTGTTCCAAACAAGTAGGTTCGCCCCACGACCGTGCGGGACGCCGTAGGAGGCGCCACTGACGGTGTTGTGCGACTGACCCTTAAGGTCCGCGAAGATATCCGCGTAGTTTGGCACTAGGTCAAGATTGACCGGCTGAACGTTCTCCCCGTAGATGAGGCGCAATGACGCGTCACCCGAAGCGGAGACCACGTCATAGCCACCACCTTGCATCAACTTAACCGCCTCGTCAGAGGTGCCGAACACTTTGACATCAACCTGGCACCCGGTGGCTTCCTCGAACGGAGTCACCCAATCCACGGCCGGATCGGTTGATCCGTCCTCGGCATAACCCGGCCAGGCCAGGACGCTGAGTTTGCCCTCACCAGCACCGACCGGTCCGGCATATGCCTGACCTCCCGGTGCCGCCCCGGCTTCGGTGCTACTACTGCCCGAGCTACCGCAGGCAGCCAGTGCCAAAGCGATTGCCGAGGTGGCCACCGCCATTTTGATCAGTCGTGAATACTTCATGCACTTCCTCCTGTTTACCTAGACCGTCACAAGCCCTTGCTTTGACGGGGTCAATCAACTTCAGTTCGAAACTTGGTATTCGTAGCGCTGATCCCACGACAGGTTGACGCACTGCCCGCGCAGGTGGCCAAGGTCAGTAGATCCTTCGGAGTTTTGCCGCACCGCCATCAAGGACCCGCCGGCGGGCAGGTCAACCACAAAACGGGTCGACATACCGACGTAGATAACCTCACGAACAGTGCCGCTCAAATGATGATGACCGGCGGGCGCCGGCTCACCCGAAAGGTGCACATGGATTTTTTCCGGCCGCACTGACCAAGTTCCGGGTCGGCCTATTACCTGCTCCGCGGTCACTGGGTCCAGAAGATTTGAAATGCCTACGAAGCCCGCGACGAAGGCAGTGGCCGGATGCTCGTAGACCTCGGTGGGCGTGCCAAGTTGCTCGATTCGACCTTCGTTGATAACAACTATCCGGTCCGACATCGTTAAGGCCTCGTCTTGGTCATGGGTCACAAAGACGAAAGTGATACCGACCTCGCGCTGGATCTCCTTTAGCTCCACCTGCATCTGCTCGCGAAGTTTTAGGTCAAGTGCTCCCAGCGGCTCGTCTAAGAGGAGAACCTTGGGTCGATTGACGAGGGCGCGGGCCAGGGCCACCCGCTGCCGCTGCCCACCTGATAGCTGCGCGGGCTTTCGATCCTCATAGCCGGCCAGCCGTACCGCAGTCAGCGCGGCCCGCGCCCGCTCAACCCGTTCCCCCTTAGCCACTTTCTTCACCCGGAGGCCGTACTGGACATTCTCCGCCACCGTCATATGTGGAAACAGGGCGTAGTCCTGAAAGACCGTATTGACATCTCGGGCATAGGGAGCCGTCATCGTGACGTCAGTACCCGCGAGTTCGATGGTGCCGGCGTCGGGCCGCTCAAAGCCGGCGATCATGCGCAAAACCGTCGTCTTACCCGATCCTGAAGGGCCGAGCAGACTGAGGAATTCGCCATCTAGGACATCTAGATCAATGGCATCTACGGCAACGACATCGCCAAACCGCCGGGTAAGCCCCCGCAGCGAAATTGCCACCGAATTGACCATCGTTACCTCTCATCGAAGGCTAGGTTCCCTAGGGTAGTTGGGCTCATGACCTACCGTGGCGCACCCCTTATGCGCCACGCTAATCGTTATCAATTAGGAGTTTTACTCAAGCCGAGGATCCCCATTGGATGGTGATCGCCCCAGTGTGGGGCCGAGTCTTGATTGCGATCCAACCCGACGCGATTAGCTGCTCACATTGTGGTTGCTGGCTCAAGAGACCTGTCGCTTGACGAGGGCCGCGAAGACCCCACCCTTGGCGAGCAGCTCGTCATACGTTCCGCTCTCCACTGGCGGAACCCTAAGGTACTGTCGTGAGGGGAGTCGAGATGTCTGAAGCCGTGCACACCCGAGGGCGGGGCCTGGTGATCAGTGGCGCCCTTCTGATCGCACTGAACCTGATCGTCACGATCGTGGTGGCCGCGTACCTTCGCTTCTTCGACGCCCTGGTGGCCATGGGGGTAGACACGGGCTTGGGCCCTGCACTGATCCCCATCGGACTGGCGGTGGACATTGCGTCATGGTTCGTCGGCGTACCCCTCCTTGCGATCGGACGCTCGCGGCAGCGTGGACCCGTGAAGGGGGCCGTGTTCGCCTGGATCGTCGCGTTGGCCGCAGTTGCCGTGGCGCTCGTCCTGCTTCTCTTCATTGTCAACGCTTCCGTGACTGCTTTCTACGCTGGCACCGCCGAACCCGTCCCTGCGTGGATCATCTACGCCAGCATTGCCTCGGTGCCACTGACCATCATCTCCGCGTACGCGGCAGTAGCGTGGCTGGCGTGGGGCAAGCCCGCAAGGGTCCGTGCAAATTAGCGGCAGTTCCTGAGTGGGATTCATCTGCATTTAACCGTGACAGACGTTTAACCTCCCGGTCGAGTGTGTTGAGCGGTTCCCCGCTCTGAGAAACACCGACCCCGGGCGTATGAGGTGCCTGTGCCGACGGTGAGCCATGTTGGGCGGGGCAAGGGCGGGCGGTCTCTTGGGCATGCGGATCATCTACTTCTCCCCTGCTCGGTCAGCGAGGCCCTGACCTGTTGCACCCGTATAGATCGCAACGGTTGCGAAGATCAAAATCGCGACCACCTGCCGGTGTCCAGCACCGCCGTGCTAGTTTTTCATTTCACCTGTGAGGGCGCTCACAATTTACGCGCAACCTAATGAGGTCCGAATGAGCAGCGTTCATTGGCATAAACTCCAAGTGGCCGGTGTGACAATCCTCGCGGGATCCATGATCTGGGCGGCAGCGCCCGCATCCGCCGATGACGTCATCCTCCCGCCCGGTGCAACCGGAGGCGTGCCAGGCGCTATCGACTGCACGCCTTCCAATTACGTCGGTGTCCCTCTTCCCACTCCGTGCACCAGTTCAGTTCCGTCGAATGAAACCAGCTTCGACACATCGAATCTCCCTGGCATGGATATCTCTCCCGGTGCCGCGCGCACAGCCACCACGTTCAACCTCGGCCCGATCATCGCCGCGCTCGGCCCTTACGCCTCCCTAGCGATCTTCTATGTCGACTTCGGCGATGGCACTGGCTTCGGCAGCTCCGGCAATCCCCAGGCGCTCGGCAGTTTTCCCTCCTCTCACGTGTACGTGAATTCTGGCACCTACACCGTCACCGGTTATGCGAGCATGGACGGCAGGACCGAGAGCACGTCAGCTCTTGTCACGATCGCCCCGCCCAAAGAAAAACCTGCCGCCGCCACTGCAACCAACACGTGGGATACAACGGCGGCTCCATCGCCCCAAGCTGTCGTTCCCGTAACCGCGGTTGGACTAGGGGGTGCTCTCAGCGTCGGCACCGCCGTGTCCGAGATCGTTGAACGCAATTCCAAGCCGGCGGCTCGCACCGAGATCAAGGCGCCACAGGTTATCGTCAGTATGGGTAAGACCACCCTCGTGAACATTCCGTCACTGCCGGTGGGCAGCACTGTGACTGTTCAAGTGAAGATCGGCAAGAACTGGACGACGCTTCCCGCGACCGGCGTTGAGGGTGACGGCAGGTTAACCCTGCCGGCCCTGACCTTCGCCAAAGCAGGCACCTATCCCGTCAGGTTGAACCTGGACGATGACACCTCGCGCTACGTCAAGGTAAAGGTCAACAAGCGCTAGGGCAGGTAAACCGACAACGCTCCCTCGACTGGGCGCTGACAAGCTCAGGGGCGATTACGCCCGAGACTTTCCGGCTGTCCAATTTGCCGTAAATCGATGCTCCTAGACCGTGTGCTAGTGAGAGGGGCCATCTGGCTCGAACGGGGTTGAAGAGGCTACCGTCGAAAGCAAAAACCGTTAGCTATGCGCGCGGCTTGGTTGTGGGGCGGGTCGGGCTCGAACCGACGACGACCGGATTATGAGTCCGGGGCTCTAACCAGCTCAGCTACCGCCCCC
>BJGE01000079.1 GCA_014190275.1 Actinomycetes bacterium
TCGGCAAATGGCTTGCCGATGCCCTTGTAACCCTCTGGCCATACCCCCACGAGCTGGCCTTCACTCAATAGGCGCTCCGCATCGGGGTGACAAGCCAAGGTGTGCCCAGCTTTGCGGGCTATCTCACCTATAAATGGGCTTTGGAATACGAGGTCGGACCCGAGCATTCGCAGATGGCGATGGGCTGGATGCTCATCCAGTAGTGCAACCTGCGTCATCACCGCATCGAGGGCAATGACTCCTGAGTGATTTGCCACCATCAAAGCGCCGGTTGTGTCCGGGATATTCTCTAAGCCGGACGTTTCGACACGAAACCACGACTGGTAGAGCGGACGTACCAAAGCCATCAGCACATTGTCGTTGAACTCCGGATCAAAACCGAGATCGTCAACGGAATAATCACCGGCCAATCGGCGCTGTACGAACTCCCAGAACTCAACCAGTCGAGCTACTAGATCAGGTTCGAGATCGCCAACTGACCGCGGCCCTTCCGGGTCCTCATCACGAATCGGAATTACCTTCGCATTAGGCAACTGACACCTCGTGGCGCGCTAGAAAACTTGCGAAGGCCTGCGGCGTGGAATACATCGGCTCGTATCCAAAGGTTCTCGCGACAAGGGACGTTTCTAGTACTCGACCATATGTTAAGAAACGCACTTGCTCGGTAGTGAAGTCGATCAGTCCTGCACGACTTATGCTGCGGCCAAATGGCGTGAAGAGAAACTCCGGCAGCGTGACGCGCCGATGCCCGGTCCGGCGGATTGCCTGCGACAGCATCAAGATGCCACTGCCGGCCACGTTGAAAGTACCGGGGATACTTCCCAACACCGCGCGCTTGACGAACTCAAGACCGTCGTCCTCGTGGATGAATTGCAGTCGCGCATCGAACCCCAAGACCGTCGGGATTACCGGAAGTGAGAAATAGGTAGTCATCGCGGTATCGATACCGGGCCCGATGAAATTTGCGAAACGCAGGGTAGTGACAGCCACATCAGGCCGTCGTCGCGCAAACCCTCGCACATAACCCTCAACCTCTACCGAATCCTTTGCCCATCCCGATCTTGGTGCGTGCCGGGGCTGCATTTCCTCGGTGAACATTGCCGGGTCCTTTGGGCCACTGCCGTATACCGAGGCCGTCGACTTAACCACCAAGGCTTTCACACTTGGGGTGCCCTGGCAGGCAGCTAGTAACTGCATCGTCCCGATGACGTTGATCTCTTTCATGATCGCACGCCCACCAGCTTGGCGTGGAGTGGCAATTACCCCCATGTGGACGACGGTATCGACCCCGGATTCACCTAGGACTTTGGCAATGACGGGACTTCGGATATCCGCGCGAACGAAGGTGATTCCTGGCAGGTTAACGGTCGGGGGTACTACATCTACACCGATAACCTGATCGATGGTCGGAACTTGGGAAAGTATCCGGGCCAGTTGCCCACCTAGATATCTTGAGACACCGGTGATCAGGACAACTCGTCCCATTACCGACCCCCTAAACACCCCGAACTCGGTTACTTCCGCACCCGGGCCTGACTACCCCTTATTACGTCGCTGAACTCGGGTACGGCGCAACAGCTTGCGGTGCTTCTTCTTTGCCATCCGCTTGCGGCGCTTCTTTACCACTGAGCCCATGTAAAAATCCTCGCGTTCGTCGTTCCAATGGGGCGTTCAGGAATTCCACGAACGCTTGCTAATTACCCGCAGCCTACCTGCCGGCTCAGGCGGTCTCGACGAAGGAGTCCCGAAGGTAGTCGTGGACGGCTTGCTCGGGGACCCGGAAGGAGCGGCCAACCCGAACCGCGGGGAGTTCACCACCATGGACAAGTCGATAAACGGTCATCTTAGAAACCCGCATCACCGAGGCAACCTCGGCAACGGTAAGGAAACGAACCTCGGCAAAGCCGCGCTCAGTATTGCTACTCATTTGACACCGAACTTTCTGCAGGCAGTCCGCCCCGGCTCCCCTGCCGACGCGTGATCAGGAACCGAACACTAGTGGCACGAAGGACCCATGGGAAAGTTGATTCACAATATTGCTCAAAAATCACCCCGGGTTGCCCCTCAAAGCCAGCCGGCTTCGTCCGCCGCCAACCCCCATCTGGGGAAAACTGCAGCCCTCGTGCGGCTGATGCTTTGGTCCACCTCGCCACCTCGGTCATAACCCTCGGCAAGTGACCTTGGCCACGGGTTGCGGCCATCGGTCATCCGCACCGGAGCCGACCTGCCATAGGTACCTTCGACATAGCTGCGGAACTCCTCAGGGAGCTCGGCTCCCGGATCTACCCGGTGCCCACCAACCTCGGCGATGAGATGGGTCCAGGCCCGGGGCACGACCTCGAGCCACTCGTAGCCACCGCCACCGACCACAACCCACTTGCCCCCCGAGTACCGGTGCGCCCAGCTATGCATAGCCTCATAGCTCATTCGCTGGCAATCTATTGACAGGTTCAAATTAGCCAGTGGATCCTGCGCATGGGTATCAACACCATGTTGGCTGATCAGGTACTGCGGATCGAAGGCTTCTAGTAAGTCCGGAACGACGGCATGGAAGGCCCGTAGCCAACCTTGGTCCCCGGTGCCGGCCGGCAGCGCGATGTTGACCGCGGTGCCCAAGGCACCCGACCCCCCAATTTCACTCGGCCAACCGGTGCCGGGGAACAAACTGGCCGGGCTTTCATGGATTGAGATTGTTAGCACTCGGGGGTCATCCCAAAACATCGCCTGCACACCGTCACCGTGGTGGACATCAAGGTCGACATACGCAATGCGCTCGACCCCTTGGTCCAGCAACCAGGCGATTGAGACGGCGACATCGTTATAGACGCAAAAGCCTGATGCCGCAGCGGGCATCGCGTGGTGGAGGCCGCCCGCCAGGTTCACCGCATGTTCGACGTCACCGGCGTGGACGGCGCGCGTTGCCGCCAAGGTCGCCCCCGCTATTCGACAACTCGCTTCATGCATGCCTGAGAATACGGGTACGTCTGCGGTGCCAAAACCCCACTTTCGATCACTGGCACCCAAGCAAAACCCGATTTCTGACGCCCGTATCACGGCATTGATGTAATCACCGTCATGCACCCGCAATAGGTCAACGGGTGGCAATGGCTCTATCGGCGTGAGTAATTGCACGTTTGGCTGAATCAATAGGTCGAAATCGGCAGCGAGCCGCATCGCTAATTGCAAGCGGATCGGGGTCAATGGGTGGCCGGCGCCAAAGTCGTACTCGGCTAACCGCTCATCCCAAACCACACCAACTTTTTTACTCACGATTCAGATAGCTCCCGACTTCGATCCCTGGCGGCCTCAATAGCGGCTACGAAGGACTCGAGGACCTGGCGTTCCTGCAAAACCGCTATTGCGGCAGCGGTGGTGCCTCCGGGTGAGGTCACCATGCCACGAAGAGCCGCCGGCTCGTCACCACTAGTTTCCAGTAACTTCGCTGCCCCGAGCAAAGTTTGAACCACCGCACCGCGTGCATCCTCGGCACTTAACCCAACCACCTTTGCCCCCGCCATCATCGCCTCAGCAAGGAAGAAAACATATGCCGGACCACTTCCGGAAACCGCGGTTATCGCGTCCTGCAATGCTTCTGGCACCGAGATAACCGTGCCGACCGATGCGAGCAATTGCTCCGCATGGGCCAGTGCCGCTCCCCCACAATTGGCTCCCGCGCTAATCCCGGTGACACCGAGTTCGAGTCGCGCCGGAGTATTTGGCATAGCTCGCACGACATTGGCCTGCGGAATAACTAGTTCTATTGAAGATGTGGTAATTCCGGCAGCAATTGAAATAATCAATGCACCGTCGGCCACATTAGCCGCAATCTCCGCTACCACCGAGCGGATGTCCTGGGGTTTGACCACGATGATTACAACGTCAGCGGCCACGACGGCAGCGGCCGCACCGGCAACCGTCACACCAAATCGATCGGCTAGTTCAGCCGCGCGATCTGCTCTCTTCTCAGCCACCACAATTTGAGGTGCCGGAGTCAACCTACGTTGCAGGCCGACTATCAGCGCCTCGCCCATCACTCCGCCGCCAAGGACCGCGATGCGTGTCACGCCAATTCCCTTCGCTCAACGGCAATCAGGCACCCGGTAGCAGTGACCTGATCGCCGGTACTAAACCGGTCGGTCTTTCGGCCAAGCCTCCCACGAGGCGGCCAAACCACCCCGGCCCGAATGGGATATAGACCCGAACCGCCTCACCGGAGTCGGTCAAACGCTGCTGCAGCCCCGTGCTGCGGCCGTAATACATGGCGAACTCATAGCTGCCCTTTTGGCGATTTAGCCTGCTGGCGATCGTCTGGATAATCTCGATCAGGCGTGGGTCATGGGTGGCAAAACCCGGATCTGCAGCCGTTCGCAGTAAGGCTTTCGCGCAGCGGATATAAGACTTATCCACCTCGATCCCCTGGCCAAAGCGTTCTAGGGTGCCGTGAGTGTGGGCCCCTTTGACCAGACGGACCCGCCCCCCGATGGTTTCGCAATCCTCTTCGGTGCGCCGCAGCACCGATTGCAAGGTCACCCCGATCTCGAAACCTTCAGCACGTAGACCCCCGACTAGGTCAAGGGTGGCGTCGACCAAATCGTCCGGGCCTATTGCGATCATGACATTTACCCGGCTTATCTGCGCCTGTTCGCACAAGTCCCTTAACGGTCCCGTTCTCGGGCGCCCACCAAGGATCAACTCTGGAAGCATTGCAATCTCTGAGATGCGCGCCAACGATGCAGAAGCTAGGGCGCTGATCGCCATTGCGTAGTCAGCGAAAATCACCGCGCTCTGTGCTTCCTCGATCTCACCGTGAAAGGCCCGTTCCAAGGTTATGAGCCGGCCGGCATCGGCCAAGAGTTGCGCTGCTTCGATAACATCCTCAACCTGCTCACCCCCCGCAACCCGGTGCACGAACTCGCGCCCGATTGGTGAAGCTGCGATGAAAGCGCCAAGGGCTTCGTTCTTAGCGATCTGCTCGAAGATATTTCGGACTAGTGGCACCAGACGACCTTATGACTTCCCGGGCGCATCCTTGGTAGGCAGTGGCTGTGTTGGGTCGAGAAGACGCTGGATGGTGGGTGCCACTAAAGCCACGATGACCTCGTCGGTGGCCGAAGCGAGCGGCTCGATATTCAACATTGAACGAGTAGCAGCCACCCCGGCTAGGTACGCGGTGATCAAGGCGCCGCGCATCCGCGCATCCGGCACACCCATTGCCTCGACCACGCGATCAAGTAAGGTCGCCTGCAGAAAGTCGGTCAAACCACGCAGTTGCTCCACCCCGGCTGAGGCGCGGGCTGACTGCATCAAGTTGTTGGCGTCCTTACGCACTTGCTCATCGCCACTAAGTTGCAAAGTCACGCGAACTAAGCGCTCGCCCATGCCATCTAGGCCTGGCGCAATCAATTTCGGAATACTGCCGGACGGATCAAACGGCACCCGGAGCGCGGCGGAAAGTAATTGCTCTTTGTTGTCGTAAAGCGAGCGGACCACCCCGGGGGCGACTCCGGCCGCCGCCGCTACCGTCTTGATGGTGGTATTTGCATAGCCTCTGGCACCCAGCACCGCCCGTGCCGCACCCAAGATCGACGAGGTGACATCGGGATCCACCATAACCAGCACCGTACCGGTCCACGGATACCTATGGGGTGCCCGACTCATTGACCGAAGGTGACAAGTGCCGGCGCGCGAAGCTCAGGGCTTCAGTCAAATCGGCAACACGCTGTTCCCGCGATCCGGCACCTCGGGTGCTCACCTCGACAATCACCGACCCCGTGAAGGCGGTGGCCGCCAGTAAGCCGAGCACTTCACCCGCCGGCTGCGTACCCCGGCCAGGTATTAAGTGCTCATCGAGGGCCGAGCCACTGCCGTCGGCCAGATGCAAGTGGGTTAATCGCTCGCCTAGATCCCTCGCAAACTGCATGGCATCACTGCCAGAAACGGCGGTGTGTGACAGGTCCAAGGTGGTATGAGGGTAATCCTCATCACGGATATCCCAACCAGGTGAATAGGCCGGTAAGCGTTGCGCGACCGCACGCCACGGGAACATATTCTCCACTGCGAATTGCACATCGGTCTCGCTGCGCATTGCTTCAAGCCCACTGACGAAGGTGCGGGCGTACTCGCGCTGCCATCTAAACGGCGGGTGCACCACAACCGTTGACGCACCAAGAACCTCTGCCGTCGCTTGGGCCTTGCGCAGCTTCACCCATGAATCAGTACCCCAAACCCGCTGGGTCACGAGTAGACATGGGGCGTGGATCGAGATAACCGGCACTTGATAGTGATCAACGAGAGCCGCAAGCGCCTCGAGATCCTGACTAACCGAATCCGTGCCTACCATGACCTCTATGCCGTCGTAGCCAAGGGCGGCTGCGATCTCAAAAGCCGCGGGCGTGTTCTCCGGGTAGACCGATGAACTTGATAAGCCAATGAGTGGGCTCACGCCCGACGCCAGCGGTCGGTGAACGCCGTAATAATCCAAACCCCAGCCGCACCTGCCAGCCCAACCGAGATCGCGACGAGGCTGTAACGCTCAGGGCCCAAGGAGAGCATAAAAAATCTCGAGGCTACGGGAATGAACAGCACACCGAGGAACAGCACGATCATAAGTGCAACTATTCCGACCCGAAGCAAGTTCAGTGGGCGCGCACTTTGAACCAACACCGCGGTAGTTACGATGAATAAAGTGACGGTCGCGGCAGATTGCGCGTTGGCCAAGTTCTCGCCGATGTTCAGCGCAATCCCATAACTGGTGAAGGCCGCGAGCGCCGCCACCGCCCCCGCAGGTGCGGTGAAAACCAGGACCCGCTTGAAAAATCCCGGGCGGAATCGCTCGGTATTTGGCATTAGCGCCAAGAAGAATCCGGGAATACCAATGGTTAGCGCCCCGATAAGTGAAAGATGACGGGGCAGGAAAGGGAACGCCACCGCGAAAACACCCGTAGCGATGGAGATGAAAATTGCATAAAACGATTTAGTTAAAAATACGTCGGCAACACGCTCAATATTTCCGAGAACCCGTCGGCCTTCAGCTACCACACTCGGCATCACCGACCATTTGTCGTTCAGGAGCACCAACTGGGCAACGGCTCGGGTGGCCCCCGACCCCGATCCCATCGCTATGCCTAGGTCAGCGCTCTTCAGCGCCAACACATCGTTGACACCATCACCGGTCATAGCCACCGTGCAACCTTGTAGGTGCAGCGCGTCAACCATTGCCTGCTTTTGCACCGGTGTCACGCGCCCGAAGACCGAGGCCGTTTCGAGTACTTTGGCAACTTCGGCGGTGTCTTGCGGCAGGGAGCGGGCGTCGACGGGGCTTTCAGCGCCGGGCACACCTGCCTGCAGGGCAATCGCGCCGACCGTGGCCGCGTTATCACCTGAGATGACTTTGACGCGCACATCTTGTTCCAAGAAGTAGGCCACCGTTTCGGCAGCATCCGGGCGCAACGTTTGGTCGATGACCACGAGGGCGATCGGCGCGATCTGTCCGGGCCCGGTATCTGAGTTTGGGGTTATGTCACTTGTGCCAAGTAGCAACACCCGCGCGCCATCTGCGGCAACGGTGTCGGCCCGTTGACGGACCTCGTCACCATCGGCCAGGAGCATCTCGGGAGCGCCAATTACCCAAGACCCCCGTCCGGTGAAGGTGGCCGCAGACCACTTGCGGGCACTGGAGAATGGCACGCTTTGCTCCACCACCCAGCCCGGGTTCGAGTACCTGGTCGTGACCGCCTGCAAGGTTGGATCCGGGCTGGAT
>BJGE01000080.1 GCA_014190275.1 Actinomycetes bacterium
TTCGACGGTCACCATGCGGTTAGCCGCGACCACCCCGCCAAATGCCGAGACCGGGTCGGTAGCGAAAGCTTTCACATAGGCGTCCGCGATATCGACTCCCACCGCGATCCCGCATGGATTCGCGTGTTTGATGATGGCAACTGCCGGTTCGACGTGGTCGAATGCCGCGCGCCGAGCGGCATCGGCGTCAACAAAGTTGTTGTAGGACATTTGCTTGCCTTGTAATTGCTTTGCATTCGCTAGACCCGGGTCGTGGCGATTTGATTGATAAACCGCCGCCTGCTGGTGTGGGTTCTCTCCATATCGCAGCACCTCACCCCGTGACCAAGATGAGCCCGACCATTCAGCAAACCCTTCGGCCGAAGGCGAGACCACGCTACTTAGCCAGGAAGCCACCGCAATGTCGTAGGACGCGGTATGGGCAAAAGCCTCGGCCGACAAGCTTGCCCGCTCTTCGAGGGTAAAACCACCGCTCGCTATCGCGGCCGAGACCGCTGAGTACCTACGCGGTGAGACTACGACCGCGACATTGGCGTAGTTCTTTGCCGAGGCTCGAACCATGGCCGGCCCACCAATATCAATCTGTTCAACACACTCGTCGACGCCGGCACCAGATGCGACCGTCTCATTAAAGGGATAAAGATTTACGATCACGAGCTCGAAGGGCTCGATACCTAAAGCCGATATCTCATCTCGGTGCGAATCTCGGCGCAAATCCGCCAAAAGTCCACCATGAATGCTCGGATGCAGAGTTTTTACCCGACCGTCCAGAAACTCCGGAAACCCGGTTACGTCACCGACCAAGGTGACCGGGCAGCCGGCAGCGGCAATTGTCTTGGCTGTTGATCCGGTTGAGACGATCTCAATACCCGAGGCACTCAGCTCAAGGGCAAGATCCGCCAGCCCGGTCTTGTCGTACACCGAAACCAGCGCCCGGCGAATAACTCGCTTGGATTGCTCGCTCATCCATCCGCTCCGATCAGTTCGGTGATGACTTTTAGCAAAAGTTCCCGTTCGGCTACCTTGATGCGTTCATGCAGCGTCGCTTCGTCATCGTCGGGCAATATTGCAACCCGCCGCTGAGCGATAATAGGCCCGGTGTCGACCCCGGCGTCGATGTAATGCACGGTGCAACCGGTCTCGGTTACCCCGGCCACCAGCGCATCACGCACCGCGTGCGCCCCGGGAAAGTCCGGTAATAGCGCGGGATGAGTATTGATGATGCGCCCGGTAAATTGAGCGATGAATTCGGGCGCAAGAATCCGCATGAAACCGGCGCTCACCACCAAATCGGGATCATGTGCGGTGGCCGCCGCCAACAGGGCAACATCCCAATCGGTGCGCGACGAAAACTCTGCAGGATCCACAATAAATGTTTCGATTCCATGGCTTGCTGCCCGAACTAATGCACCTGCCGCACCACGATCGGTGCCGACAGCAACTACCAATGGCCCAAGGCTTGAGTCAAGAAGGGACTGCAGCAAGGTGCCCGAACCCGAAGCTAGGACGATAATTCGGCGGGCCACAGCGCAACCTTAGCGAATGGCCTCACCGTTGAATTGTCGATACATATGCGCCATAAACAAGGTGGCGAATGGGAGTGTCACCAGCGTCAAGACACCGTAAAACGCCCCGCCCACGATGAGCACCAAAGTGCTCAGCAAAGTCATCACGAGGGCCGGTCCGAAGTTCTTGCTCATCGCACGCGCACTGGCCTTGATCGCTTGCCGCACACCGTAGCCCTTATCAAGTACATAGAAGGGACCCAGTTGCAAGAGGAACAAAATCACCAATCCCGGCACGATGCAGGCGATTAATCCGAGTACCGCCAGGCCGACATAAGCAAGGGTGAAGAGCAGATACTTCCCGAGGTTTTCGCTGGTGAACATCTCCGCGAAACTCGGGGTCTGGCCTTGGGTAGCCCGGATCCCAGCGCGGTAAACCCCTATGGTGGCAAGAAAACCCAGGATGGTGAAAATAACCAAGAGAGACCCGCCGGTAACTGCGCCGTCCGCAATCGCGGCCGAACACGCGTTGATCTGACCTGGGCTTTGCGGATCCAGACAATCCACCAAGATGTTGTTAATCGGCTGAATAGCAACCTGCTGCGCGAGCTGAATCACGGCCACCACCGCCGCGAGGGCAACGAATCCCTTGAAATTCATTCGCAGTCGCGTCCAGGCCCAAGACAGCGCCGAGCCCACATTGGCTCTTGGGTGACTTGGCGAATTCGATTCACTCGGCAATATTGGGGAGCTCATCTATTTCACTTTCAGTAGGAGCCGCGTCAGGCAATGCACTTTTCGAACGGATGCCAATTAGTAAAGCTGTCGGGATCGAGCCGAACAACATCAACACAAGCGCAATGGCAGCACCGAGTGCAGGCATCGGCCCAAGTTGCACGAGGTTCAAGGTGCCCAGCGAGCCACTCGATATGAAGAGCAGCAGATAAACTCCAATGGCAGCAAGCAAACTGGCGCCGGCAGCTAGCAAAGCGCGCCGCCCCGGCGAGAATCCCCCGCGCGAAACCGTCAAGCCGATTAATGCACCAGCAAGCACGCCAATCGCTGGTAGCGCCCAGGCCAACGGTCCAACATCTTGCGGTAGAGCCGCCAGCATCGGAAATGGCGGCAGGTCCGCCGGCGCCGACGCGGCGATAAAGGGGGTGAGCGAAACTCCACCCCCAATGCTGACACCAGCACCTAGGCAATAACTGACCGCCCACATTGCGGCGGCTGGAAGGTATCCGATACTTAGAACAAGAAGTGCGATCCCGCCAAGTGGCCCCGGGTCGAGGAACTCCTGGATGCGCATTACTTCGCCAAAGTGCGCGATAAGTGACACGGTGACCAGTGCAGCACCCGTGGCTAGCAACGTCACGATCCCGATTGCGGCGCCCCGGATTAGCATCCTGATATCGCTGGGGATCGCGGTTAGGAGCACCGAGCGCATCGACGACCCGCGCAATACTCCCCAAGCAAGCGAGAGCACCGATACCAGTAGGGCTGCGAGTAACGCATACTTCGCCGAAGTAAGGGCACTAGGTGATCTTGCAAAGACACTCACCACGGTCACTATCAGGGTGTAGATCACTGCAGCGCTGCCGGCAATCAGGAGCCAATCTCGAACGGTATCGACCCGAGCCGCGCGCGCAGCCCAACGTCCGGCATAAATAAGTAGCCAAGCCGGGATAATCAGTAAGCCCCACGGCAACACAGAGTAGGTAGCCCCGGCCACTTGAACCGGGACATCGTGGGCCACTACCCAAACCAACCCCGAGGTGCGAAATACCTCGGCCCACCCCGCGGTGGACTGCACCGAAGACACCCAAGCGGCCAGCACCGGCAACGCAAAGATCGCCCAGCCCAAGGCGGCTGCCCAAAGGGCTGCTAGCGGGGCAACAACCCACCAGGCGCGCGGGCTGGCGGCGGCGGCTGGAGCACTCACGACCGTAGCGTCGCAGGGTTTGGGTAGCCGCGGTCGGACCGCCACGCGCTCCCCACCGGTATTTCATCGGTCACTGCTAACCGTGAATAACCAACCAAATCGACGCGATCGCACTTAAGCCCAAGGCGACCCGGACGAAAACCACCTGACTCATCCGCCGGAAAACGATGGCGCCCGCCACCGCGCCTAGGCCAAGTACCGGGGCGAACCACAAGTTGGCGAGTAATGAGGCCGGGGTGATGAGCCCGAGTGCCACTACGAATGGCACCTTCAACACATTTAGCACAAAAAAGAACCAGGTCGACGTGCCCATGAAAACCAGCATGGGCACCCGCATCCGAACCAAGTACAACGACAGGGCCGCGCCGCCGGAGTTTGCCGCCATCGTCGTGATGCCGGTGACCGTCCCGAGCAGGACCACCGCGGCCCGGTTCGTCATTGCCGGCGCATTTTGCGGCTCGCCACCGGCAGTGCGCTGACGCCAGATTTCACTCGCCACCGATACCAAGATGATCACGCCGACCAAGCGGCTCAGTACCGCGGTGTCAAGATAGATGAACATGAGAGCGGTAATTAAGAATCCAAGTAACACCCCAGGCACCAATTTGCGAATCAACCGCCAGTTGGCGTGCTGTCGATAAAGTGCCAAGGCGATGAAGTCACCAACGAGCAGCAGTGGCACTACGAATCCAGCGGCGATGGTTGGTGTTAGGGCGAGCACTAGCAACGGACTGGCCAGCACTCCCAGGACCGGCATCGCTGTCTTGGATACACCGTAGAAAAACACCCCGCCACCCACTAGGGCAATAAGAAGCGGTGTCCAGACCTCAGGCAAGATCCACCCCGATTTCTACTCGCACCTGGTGACTTCCGGGGCGGCCACTTCTCAGCCCTGCATGATCTCCCGCATGAGCCGAGCGGTCGCCGAAGGTGTTTTACCGACCTTGACACCGACGGCTTCCAGGGCTTCCTGCTTGGCAATAGCGGTACCGGCTGAACCCGAAACGATCGCACCCGCATGGCCCATGGTCTTACCTTCCGGCGCGGTGAATCCAGCGACATAGCCAACAACCGGCTTGGTGATGTGCTGTCCGATATAGGCGGCGGCACGTTCTTCTGCATCGCCACCGATTTCACCAATCATCACGACGGCATCGGTTTCGGGGTCATCTTGGAAGGCCTGCAGGCAATCAATATGCGTGGTGCCGATGATCGGATCACCGCCAATACCAACACAGGTGGAAAACCCGATATCGCGCAATTCATACATCATCTGGTAGGTCAAAGTCCCGGACTTCGAGACCAGGCCGATCCGGCCCGCCTTCGTGATATCAGCGGGGATAATGCCGGCATTGGACTGCCCCGGGCTGATAATGCCCGGGCAGTTTGGCCCGATCAGGCGCGTTGCTCCAGAGTTTTGCGAGTACTGGAAGAACTGCGCCGAGTCGTGCACCGGGATACCTTCGGTGATCACCACCGCTAGCGCGATCTTGGCATCCACCGCCTCGATTACCGCGGCCTTGGCGAACTTCGGTGGCACGAAGACCACACTGACATTAGCCCCGGTCGCCGCCACCGCCGATTGCACATCATCGAAAATTGGGATGCCGTCAACATCTTGACCGGCCTTGCCGGGGGTTACTCCAGCGACGACCCGCGCACCGGACGCAACCATGCGACGAGTGTGCTTAGTGCCCTCAGAGCCCGTCATTCCTTGGACGAGGATCAAGCTGTTGGTATCTAGCCAGATTGCCATGTGTGCGAGCCCTTACTTTCCGGCCTTGCGTGCAGCTGCCAATTCGGCAACGCGGCGCGCGGCATCATCCATGGTGTCGACTATTTCGATTAGCGGGTGGTTTGCCTCGGTCAAGATGCGGCGACCCTCAACCGCGTTATTGCCATCAATTCGGCAGACAATCGGCTTTGACAGCGGTGCCCCTTCGGCCTTCAGCATTTCGAGGGCTTGTAATACGCCATTCGCAACCGCATCACATGAAGTGATGCCGCCAAAGACGTTGACGAGAACCGCCTCGACCTCTGGATCATTTAGCACGATGTCAAGCCCATTAGCCATCACGGGGGCACTTGCGCCACCCCCGATGTCCAAGAAGTTCGCCGGCTTAATGCCGCCGAACTCCTCCCCCGCATAGGCGACGACGTCAAGGGTGCTCATCACGAGGCCTGCACCGTTACCGATGATGCCTACCTCACCGTGCAGTTTCACGTAATTTAGCTCGAACTCCTTGGCTCGCAGCTCAATCGGGTCGGTGCCCTCGCGGTCCATGAAGTCCGCGTGGCCGGCATGTCGGTAATTTGCATTGTCGTCAAGGGTGACTTTGCCATCAAGGGCCAATACCACGCCACCTGGCGTGAGCACCAGCGGATTAACTTCGACCAAAGTTGCATCCTCATCAACCATGACTTTCCAAAGCTTCACCATCATCGCAATTACCTGATCGCGCACCGCGGGCGGGAAGTTCGCGGCGTCAACAATCTCCGTGGCCTTCTTTACATCAACACCGAGTAAAGCATCGACGCGGATCATTGCTAGATCCTGCGGACGGGTTGCGGCAACCTCTTCAATCTCAACACCGCCGGCGGTACTGGCCATGGCTAAAAATGCGCGGTTGGCTCGATCGAGTAGAAACGAAACGTAATACTCTTCACTGATATCAGCAGCCTCGGCAACAAGAACTCGATGCACGGTATGGCCTTTGATATCCATTCCGAGAATCGCGGTAGCCGCTGCCGACGCCTCATCAGGATTCGCGGCTAACTTGACGCCACCGGCTTTGCCCCGCCCACCGGTCTTGACCTGGGCCTTTACTACCACCGGCGTCCCGATTTTTCGGGCCACCTCGTGGGCCGCAACCGCGGTGGCACAAACCTCACCTGGGGTACCCGGGATCCGGTGCTTACCGAAAAGGTGCTTGGCCTGATATTCGTACAGATCCACTTAGGCTCCCTGAGGCGTTGCCGGAGTCAAATAACTTATGCGCTGATGCCGCCGAGCCTAGTGTCGATCAACCGCCAGCCGTAACGGTGCGACTGTGATCTTCAACCCATTCCACAATGGAGGTGGTGGTGGCTCCCGGGGTGAAGATCTTGGCGACCCCTAGCGCCTCCAATTCGGTGATGTCATCTTCGGGGATGATGCCACCACCAAAAACGATGATGTCTTCGGCCTTTCGAACCCGCAGTAGCTCCATGATTTCGGCAAAAAGTGTCAGATGCGCCCCCGAGAGAATGGACAATCCAATGAAGTCGACATCCTCCTGCACGGCCGCGTCAACCACCTGCGCCGGTGTTTGGTGCAGGCCGGTGTAAATAACTTCAATACCGGCATCCCGGAGGGCGCGGGCCACCACCTTGGCACCTCGATCGTGGCCATCTAGGCCCGGCTTGGCAACAAGCACCCGAATTGGACCAGCCATTACCAACTCCTTTTCCGGTGTCGCCAAACCTAGGCGACCGTCGAAAGTACACTATAAAACGCTGGCCTACCGGGTTAGCGGTCGCCCACAGGTACCGAACTTAGGAGGTAGCAGATGGCTGCCCCGGGCGACCAAAGACCACAATCGCTGATTATTTCGATATTCGGCGCTTACGGCCGCAACATCGGTGGCTGGCTATCGGTAAGTGCCCTAGTTTCCTTGCTCAACGATGTCGGGGTTGACGACCCGGCCGTCCGCAGCGCGCTTTCGCGCTTCAAACGTCGCGGAGTCTTGCTTTCGGAAAAACATAATGGGGTTGCTGGTTATGCACTTAGCGAGTCCACCTGGCGCACTTTCGATGTCGGAGATGCTCGAGTGCTGCAACGCCGGACTCCTCCCCCCAACGCCGGCTGGGTACTCACGGCTTTTTCAATTCCAGAAAGCAAACGTGATTTGCGATACCGGCTGCGATCACGGCTGGCGAAAGTAGGTTTCGCTCAGGTAGGCGGTGGCCTTTGGATCGCACCACGGGCGTTGGAAGCCGATGCGCGCTACATCGTCGAAGCCTTGGGTGTACAAGAATTTGTTGACATCTTCAGTGCCGAACATATGGCCTTTCGTGCCACCACCGGTGCAGTAAATCAGTGGTGGGACTTACCGGCAATCGCCAGTGAGTACGAGTCTTTCACCAACGATTTCAAAGGCCTGCGAGCCGCGTACGACCGGACGGCGAAACCGCCGGCACCGACGAAGGCCTTCGCCGACTACACCCGAGCTCTTACCGCTTGGCGCCCACTGCCTTACAACGATCCGGGATTGCCGCGTGAGTACCTACCAAAAATCTGGCCCGGCGACCAGGCAACGGAT
>BJGE01000081.1 GCA_014190275.1 Actinomycetes bacterium
TTGAGCCGGGCGCCAGTTCGACTCCGGGTAACTGGCTCACCCTCAAAACCTAGTCAAGTCCGACCACTTGGTGGGCGGCAACCCGAACAGACTGATTTTTACTCCAACAGGACCCTAATCCAACAGGACCTTGAGATGGACCGCCGGGGACTTGAAGAAAAACGCAATCTGAACGAGGAGGCTCCACCGGTGGCCTCGCCACCGTATGTACGACCCTGGCCCCCTTCATCTTCGATCAGCAACCCGCCGGCTCCGAGAACCCCACTTCGGCTGATCTGCAGGCCGCGGTAGTTGCCGTCTGCGGCTTCCCGCGCACCAGCACCACCTTCCTTCAAGATGCCACGGGCCAAGTAATCGGGGGTGCCGAAAAGTGCTGGAAGAACCACGACCCCTTCTCGATCCCCGGCTATATCAAAGCGGGCCTCTTGACGATTATCCCGCTGCGCGACCCCATCAACACGATTTCGTCATGGAGCCTGTATAACAACGACCCGCCTTCGATTTCTCGCAAGCGCAGCCGCCTACTGGCGTATACCGCCTGGCACCGGGCGGTACGAAAGTATGCGAAATCACCGCGGGTTTTGTTCGTCAGTTTCGACTCACTGGGGGCCGCCAGCGAACGACTCGTTGCCGGTGTTCGGCAAAACAATGAAGCCCAGTTGCTGCCACTTGCCATGCAGACCTTCCCAAGTCAGGCGCGGGAGAAATTCAAGGAGCCGTATTTGGAGATCCTGACATCACCGATACTTCGGCGGCAGGTAGCCGATGCCAATGGCGTGTATGAGAACCTAATGAGGGTAGCTGTTGCATTCTCCGACGTTGAAGTAGCAGCAGTAGCAGCAGTAGCAGTAGCAGTAGCAGCAGCAGCAGCATAAATTAGCCGCTTGTCAGGCTCCGAACCAGTCGAGCCCAACCCAATTGCGCGTGTATTTCTTTGCTTTGCGCAAGTGGGCGCAACTTTTCGTGCAGGTCACCCAGTTTGCGCAGCGCCCGCATCGGGCTGGTTGCCGCACCCCCGATGCGCCCGGCGCCGGACTTATCTTGGCCACCGGTCGCAAGACCCACCTGCTGGCCACTTTGCACTAAGTAGTCGATGACGATGCCCTCGTCAATCACCATGCCGGCGCGCACCACCGCAACAAGGCTCCACCAGCGGTCATGCAGCCAACCCCTTGGCACTTGCAGGCCACCGGCAAAGTGGCGCGGGCGCAGCATCGAGGCTCCGCCGGTGGCAATTGAATGCCTTAGCGTGTAGCGCAATTGCTCGACGGTGGTAAGGCTTGGCCAATCACCTGGCACCGGGAAGGTGCCGCGCAAGGTGCCCTCCACCCCACCCAACCGGCCGGAGCCAACCAAAGCGCCGTCACTGGCAACCATGAGTGCTTGCGGTCGTTGGTCTAGTAGCTCGCACTGCCTGGCGATTCGCCCCGGCTGCCAACTATCGTCATGATCCCCGAGTGCGACTAGGTCAGCGCCGAGGTCAGCGGCGAGTTGCACCCCTTGCACGAAGTTGCTGGCGATGCGGGTCGTGACATTTCGGGTCGATGATGCCGCCTGCTGGATCGTGAACGGGATGGCACTTCGTGCCGCCTGCTCCTGGAGGATACCGATGGTGTCATCGGTTGACCGATCATCAATTACGACAATGCTTACGGGTGCTTGGGTTTGCTGCAGCACACTGGCGATGGTTTTTTCGATCCACTGCCCCGCATTATGGGTGACAAGCACCGCAGCGACCCGTGACCGCATTACTTCACCCCATGGTTTGCCAGGGAGCTAATCAACGCCTCGTATTGATCGGTTACCGAGTCCCACTGATAAGCCGATTGGATTCGCTGCTGGTTCAAATCGTGCAGTTCCACTAGCCGCGCAGCTTCCTTACCCGTGGCGATGTCATCGAAGATCACCTTGAGTTGATCGACACCGCTCCAGAAGTAACCTTCATTGGCGGTGACCTCACGATTGAATTCGACGTCATATGCGAGCACCGGCGCCCCGGCGCCCATCGCCCGGAGCAGGCTCGGGTTCGTGCCACCGACCGAATGCCCGTGGATATACGTGATCGCATTTCCGTAAAGCTGTTCGAGCAGCTCCTGGTCATAGACGGCGCCGGTGAATTTGATCCGCACGTCACCGCGCGCGGCGGCCCGGACTTTGTCGACGTACCACTGCGAGTAAGGCGCGCTGCCAACAACAGCTAGTGGACGCGTCTCGTTACTCGCGCGATAGGCGTGCACGGCTTCGAGTAGATGATTTTCCGGTTCGAACCGCGCGACAATTAGGTGATAGCCCTGCCGCGACAGCTGTAACTCACCCAATCGAGTACCAGGCGGGTTGATCACTTCGGCGCCATACGGGATGACAACGCAATCGCGTCCATAAGTCTTCAGGACGTAATCCGCGATCGCCTGCGCGTCGGCGATCACCTCCTGGCCCCATTTGATGGCGGCCCTCTCGGCCCACCGGTAGTACTTCGCCCCGGCCCCCCGCCACTTCTCGCGCTTGGACTCCAGACCATCAAGATGGATCGCGGTTGGAATACCGGCCAACTTGAGCGGTTTGAGTAGCGGCGCATTGCCAGCATTTAGCAGCAGCACCACATCGGGGCGGTCCTTGATGATCGCGTGGGCGGTGCTCGCGGTGGTATGGCTCAAAGTCTCGGCCAGTCGGTGCCGGATAGCGGGTGCATTTACCAGCTTCATGCCTTCGTATTGGGTGATGCGCTGCCCCGGATTCCGGCAGTAAACCGTGACTTCATAGCCCCGGGCGGCCAGGCGCTTTCCGATTTCTTCGACGGCGGTCTCGAACCCGCCATGCCGCGCGGGCACCCCCCGAGTGCCCATCAACGCAACCTTCACCCGCCCAGCGTACGTGGCTTGGGGTTTGACCCGGCCCGCTGCTAGCCTCGGCGGGGTGCAGGTGCAACCGTTATCGATCGACGGCGTCTGGGAGTTCACCCCGCTACTACGCCCAGATGATCGTGGGGTCTTCCTCGAAGCGTTCAAGCAGGGGACTTTCGCCGAGGCGACCGGGCACGCCTTCGATCTCCAGCAGATGAATATCTCGGTCTCGCGCTCCGGCACCGTGCGCGGGATCCACTTCGCGGACGTCCCCCCGGGGCAGGCAAAGTATGTGCAGTGCCTGTCCGGTCTCATCTTGGATGTCGTCGTTGATATTCGTGTTGGCTCACCAACCTTTGGTACTTGGGATGCCATCGAACTCGATGACGTCGAACGCAAGGGGCTCTATATCGCCGAAGGTCTGGGCCACGCATTTTGTGCGCTGTCGGATTCGGCAACGGTTGGCTACCTTTGCTCCGAGCCGTTTTCGCCAACTCGTGAGCATGGAGTGCACCCACTTGACCAGACGTTGAATCTGCCCTGGCCCGATGGGCAGAACTCCCTGCTCTCGGTCAAGGACGCGGCGGCGCCATCACTGGCAGAGGCAATTGCCTGTGACCTGCTGCCGAAATATGACCAGTGCGCCGCGTTCTACGCATCAATGCTCCCCGGCAAATGAAGTTGCTTGGTCCAAGAATCAACTGCATTTCACCCGTAGTGGTTTTCTTCCGTTGAGTGGTGCTAGCTACTCTTCACTGCCCGAAGGGCCAGGCGAAGTAGTTGGCGGTGGCCGGCGACGGGTTTAGGGTACCGCCGATACTGCCCGCAACGGTTACGGGACAGGCATGGTTCTGTGCGTATTGTTTTGCGGGTAGTGACGAGTAGGACCCTTCCCCGCCGCTAGGTGTGCTGTTTAAACCCTTTTACCGACCCCAGACCGACATTGGTTTGGGGTCGGTTTTTTGTGGGAAAGGAACCCAACGGCCTAGGCGCTCTTGGATTTACTGCGGCACCGTCACCCGCGATTCCAAGTTCACCCCGGGCACGCGATCGCGCATGACCGATAGCTGGGTACTCGTCTTGATCGCACCCGACCACCAGGCCAGTGCCATCTGTGAGAGCGCATACTCTTCTTTACCGAGCCGGTAGTTCTCTTCCCCTAAGCCCGGTGCGTAGATATGGCCGTCGGTCCAGCGCAATTGCAGGGCCCGGGTGTCGCGGGCGTGCGCGGCGAGGAACTCACCGGCCTTGGTGTCGGGGGCGGCATACACATTGGCGAAACCGTCAACGCCGGTGAACGTCGCCGGGCGGCGCACTCCCCAACCCACCCCCATCGGGTAATAGATCTGGCCGAGGGGTTGGTAGACGGTCCCACCGGGCGCCGCATAAGGCGGTGACGGGAAGTTAACGACAGCCAGTGCGCGATAGACGATGTCGGCGTTTAGGAATACCGCGGCCGGAACGCTTTGCTTGGCGTTGCGCAGCAAACTCGCTGCCCACCACAGGTGTTGCACATTTTGGGTGTAGTCGGGGTTGACCTTGCCGTGATTGGTGATGGTGCCGTCTTCGTTGGCGTTGGTGCCCGGCAGTGAGTTGCGCAAGATGACGCCGTTGTAGATCCCGTTCGAAGTCAGGTCACTCGGACGCGCAAAGGCGGCAATCGATAGCGCGACTAGAGTCGCCCGCCATGTCGGCACCCGCGGATCCTTCGGCATCATCGCCAGCGCCAGCGCCGGTGCCATTAGATCCCAGGAGACTTCATCGGCGCGTGAATCACCCGGGGTTAGCTCCACTCCAGCGCGGTTGCGGAAGTAGAACGGGCCGCGGGCAACGGAGTTATCGGCTTCGGCGGCCACCATCGATGCCACGTAGGCGCGCTCTTGGGTGCTTAGCTCGGGCCACAGCAGCCAACCGGCCTGCCCGGCAACGGTTGCCCACAGCGCGGACTGGAAGGTATTGCCCCAACCACCGGGTGAGTTCACCTGATGCTGGCAGGTGACGGTGCGGATCTGCCAACGCGCATAGTCGACCAGTTCATCTCGACTGATGCCATTGACGTTCTTCCAGTCACTTGTTGTCGCCATGATCGCCGCCGCCTGCGCCGAGTTGGCGGCCCGCCTAATGGACTCCTCATCGGTTTGGTAGCGATTGAGGGCGTCGTAATAAGGCATCGAACTTAAGCCTTTGAGCCTCTTGGCGAGGTCGCTGACGATCACATAACGTAACCCGTCGTTCACGGTGTCCTTGATCTCGGCCATACCGTCGATCTTCAAGGTGCCCTTGGTCTTTGACGGTGCCACCACCCGGCGCGCGATCTTGTAGGCATTCCTTTCAGATGTTTCGGTTGCGGTCGGGCAGTGGCCCGGCAGGGTCGCCTGGGTACCGACGAGTGGGGTCTGATCGGCGGCAAGTGGTGCACTTATCGTGATCGAGTCCTTAAGTTTCGCGGGACCACTACTTAGCACCCACTGCGAGCGGTCGCGCACGACACCGGGGGTGTCAATGCCATCGGCATTCCAGTCACCGACAACCGGCAGATCCGTCGGCAAGCCGAACGGGAAGGTGAGCACCGCAGCATTGGCCTCGGGCACCATCGTGACGACAACACTCTTACTTACTTTCGGTGCCTTCTTCACGTTCAAGTAACGCAGGATCCAACTACCGGCGCGAAAGACGCCCACATCATCGCGCCCATCACCGTCCCAGTCACCAACGACCGGCAGATCACCGGGCTCACCGAACTTCTCGTCAACGGTGGCCCCGCCGGTGATTTGCCAGAGCCACTGGCCACCGCGGAAGACGCCGATATCGGCTTTGCCGTCGCCGTTGAGATCGCCGGTCACCGGTAGGTCACCGGGCTGGCCACCCCAGGCGCCCTTGGCCTCCCAGCTCGAATTGCTCAAAATATTCGAAGAACTAAACCACTGACCGGCCTCATACCGGCCCGGGGTCGCCAAGCCGTCGCCATCCCAATCGGCGAGCAGCGCGGTGCCCCCGGCAATCGGCAGCGTGACCGCCGTGCGGGCCAGGGGGGTGCCGACCCCGCTGAAAATGGTGAATACCCCGGTGCCCAGGGCCGCCGCGGCGGGCACCGAGCGGGGGGTGGCGGGTTTGCCGGTGCCGCTGCTGGAAACCCCCGCGATACTCGGCAACGCCGGTGCCCTGTCAATGCCTCGGACACTGCCCGCAATCGGCGCACCGGCCTTCGTCGCGCCAAAGCTCGGCACCGCTGCGACACCGGCGGACGCGAAAAGGATCAACGTCAGCAAGGCTGACGTGGTTCGACGAATCAGAGGGAACACTCCTCGCACAGTGGGGAAGAACGCATTGGCACCTGGACGGTGGTCACGCGATCTGGCTGGTCGATCTTGAGCTCCTCGACCATAACACCAGATACCCCCCGGAACCACAACACCACGAGGTTAAGGCTCGGATCAAGATTTAATGCGAGCGCGACGTGACCCAGCGTCTTCTCGTCATAGGGGAAGGGCGGCAGGTTCGCGTAGAAAGTGTTCTGCTTCTTCGACATCACCCCGTGCAGCGCTGACACCCAAAGATTCGGCAGCGTGCCGGAGCCGTCCCATAGCATCGTGGTCTTATCGGGGTAAGGCACGGCGGCCTGCTGCGCGCTGATTATCGATTCACCGATCAAAAGATTGTCGACCCCGGCGCTGCGAGTGTTTGCCGCTTCAATCCCGGGGGCCGAAGTGAAACCGCCGGTGAACTTTTGGGTGGTGGTACCGACATATCCAAACATCGTGAGGCCTATTGCCGACGCGATGACACCGCCGATTATGACGTTGATGCGCGCCGACCTCGGCTTGGCGGCGCGCTGCGTGGCCTTGTTGACGGCAACGAGGAGGATGCAGATGCCGGTGGCGGCCAGCGCGGCAACAACCGGTGCGACCGCGAGCAGCATCGCGTTGAGCGTCTTCAGCACGTAGTAGCTAACGAGCCGCGAGAGTTCGCCGGCGTCGGCGCCACCCATCGCAATCACCGCAAACACCGTGAAGCCAAGGACCGGGCCGGCGGTCGCCAATGCCAATGGTGCATTACGGCCGCGCAGCAGGAGAATCGCCAACCCGATCACCACGATCGGTGCTGCCAGCGCGGCGCCGATATTGAAAGGACTCATGCCGACACCTATCGCGCCGAGATCCGCCAACAGCCCACCGGCGCTGGTGCCCGGGTCGGAGTTGATTACCGCTTGGGTCTGCAACCACGCGGTAATGCCAACGAATCCACCCGCCGCGACAACCCAAATCGGTGCGAGCCACCTACGCACCCGCCAAAGAGCCAGCGCAACGATAATCCCGGATGGGATCAGGCCAAGCACCAGTGGCGTCCACAACCCGATCGCGGCAATGGCGCCGAACGGGATCAAGAACGGGCCAAGGCCGCGCGCCGACTTCCAATCACGCGCCGATAAATAAGCGGTAACTACGACAACGGTTACACCCATCATGAAGTTCGTGAACCCGCTGTTGAAAAGCCCGGTCGGGCTACCAAGTAGTGCGAAGGCCGCGAAACCGAGGACCGCGATCGGGGTTGCCCACTTCTTGACGAAACCACTGCGCGGGTTGACCAAGGCGCCAAGGCGCCCCGCCAGATCACCGGCCACCAGGGCTAGTGCCACCAGGGCGAGGGCGAAGGAGATCGA
>BJGE01000082.1 GCA_014190275.1 Actinomycetes bacterium
CGACGCTCGGACTGGCCCTTTCGGGGGACGCCAGGCCCCGGAAAAACGGGCCACGCGGAGTAGGTGAATTTCCAGTTGCGGGAATGGGGCCACCGGGTAGATAATCCTGCGTCAGGTTCGCTACCGTCAAAGATTGAGGGGTAATGGATACACTCGAATTGTCTTACTCGCAATTCCAGACCGTCTACAACGTACTTTCGCTAGCACTGGCCGCAATGATAGCGACCTTTATCTTCCTGCTCGCCGTCCAAGGGCGGGTACTACCCCGGTACCGCCAGGCACTTGTCGTGTCGGCCATGGTGTGCCTGATTGCGGCCTACCACTACTACCGCATCTTCAACTCGTTCACCGAGGCCTATGTTGCGGCCGGCGAAGGCACACCGGCCACGGGGGCCACCGCCATGTCCTACGTACTGGTAAACGGCGATGGATTCAACGAGGGCTACCGATATGTCGACTGGTTGCTCACCGTGCCATTGCTGCTGTTCGAAACAATTGCGGTTTTGGCACTGGCAAAGGCGGTCCGCAGGGGCCTGCTCATGAAGTTGATCCCGGCCTCGGCGCTGATGATCATCTTGGGCTACCCCGGTGAGATCTCGGCTGACTCAATGACCAGGGGGATCTGGGGCGCGCTCTCCACGATTCCGTTCCTCTACATCTTGTATGTGCTCTTCGTTGAGCTCAGCAAGTCGATGAAGACCCAGCCTGAGCAGGTAGGTAAGGATCTAAACGGGCTGCGTTGGTTGCTGCTGGCAACCTGGGGTGTCTACCCGATCTCGTACCTGCTGCCGCAGCTTGGCATCTCGGGTGCGGATTCGTTCGTATACCGTCAGGTGGGCTACTCAATCGCCGATATCTTGGCCAAGTGCCTATTCGGCTTGCTCATCTACAAGATCGCCCGCGAGAAGAGCGCTGATGACGACTCCTCGTTCTCGGCGAACGAATTGGAAGCGGCTCCGTCGAGTAAGTAACCGATTCGAACAGTTCCACGAGTGGCCCGGTGCTTATGTGCCGGGCCACTTGCATTTCGATCAACTATCAAGCAACTGCAGTTGAACCAGTGAGTCCTGCAAAAAAGTAAGCCAGTCATAAACATCAAATAGTCCAGCACGAGGATCTTCTTCGGGCAGCTCGGCCAGTTCATCGTGATTCTCCTCCGTGATCTCCAGCCTGGTGCCAATTGCAATCCGAGTGTCATTTAGGAACCCGAGCCAGCACATCGCCTCAGCACCGTTGAGCACAACTTTTTCACCGGAGCGCTCAAGGCCAGCCGCGACAGTTTCGGCATTGGCCACTTTGCCGGCACGGAGGTCTCGTTCGGTGAATCTGCGGAAATCCCCAGCCGCTTCTTCGTCATCTTGGTACGCCGCCGGGAACATCCGCGCTAGCGCCGGATCGGTCGGGGTTTCGGCAACTTCATCGATGCCTACGATCACGGCCAGCGGGTCTGCGGTCTCGGTGGTATCGATGGCCTCGGCAGGTGCGACGAACGCGATCAACTGCCCGGCGAGGGAGACAAGTACCGCCTTTTCCGTCGCATCAATACACAGCACCGTCCGACCGGTCCTGGTCCGTTGAAATCCAGTGCTCATCTATTAGCCAGCTGCTCGGAATTCATCAATCATCCTTTTGCAAAGTGGCCCACAAACCGTATGAGTGCAAAGCGGTGACATCGCGCTCCATCTCCTCGCGGGTGCCATTTGAAACTACAGCCTTGCCTCGCTCATGGACATCCATCATCAACCGCTCAGCTTTGGCCCGGTCATATTTGAAATAAGTCATGAACACATAAGTCACATAAGACATGAGATTGATGGGGTCATTCCAGACGATGGTGATCCAGGGCCGGTCCACCTCCTCGGCAAGAAGTGGCCGCTCGATCTCCACCGGAGTTATCGACATCGCCGGGACCTTTCATTTATTGGCACCAGCACATTGTGTCCCACCCGCAGTCTCGTACGCTGTACCCCATGGAGATCCCGGCTCGCAGCGCACACCTCCCGGAATCAACCCTCCTTGGCCGCGTGCGCGATGCCGTAATCGGTGATGACCAAGTAATGTGGGGCCCTTACGGGGCCAGGCGGGTCACCTACGCCGACTACACGGCAAGTGGCCGAGCCCTTACCTTTATCGAGGACTTTATCCGAGCAGAGGTGCTGCCGCGTTACGCCAATACCCACACCGAGTCCAGCGGGACCGGATTGCAGACCACCCGCCTGCGGGAGGATGCCCGTGAAATCATTCGCCAGGCCGTTAACGGCGATGACGACACCTGTGTAATCTTCTGCGGGTCCGGCTCCACCTCCGCTGTCGACCGGCTCATCGGCATCTTGAATATCCGCATACCAGCCGACCTAGACAAGAAATACCAACTGTCCGGGCAAATACCTCTGAGCGAGCGGCCCGTAGTCTTCATTGGCCCATTCGAACATCACAGCAATGAGCTGCCTTGGCGCGAATCAATTGCTGACGTTGTCACCATCCATGAGGATGCCGATGGGCACATTGATACGGAGCATCTAAAGGAGGAGCTGGCTCGCTATTCCGATCGCCCATTGCGAATCGCCTCGTTCAGTGCTGCCAGTAACGTCACCGGCATTGTCTCGGATACCGATCTGGTGAGCCAAATACTGCATGAGAATGGCGCACTGGCATTCTGGGATTTCGCGGCGGCAGCACCTTATGTAGATATCCACATGCAACCGGTGCCCGGAGTCAACCCGTTAGCCTATAAAGATGCGGTGGTGCTTAGCCCCCACAAATTCGTCGGTGGCCCCGGCACCCCGGGCGTATTAATTGTGCGGCGCGAGTTGCTAACCAACTCCGTGCCGGATCTGGTCGGCGGCGGCACGGTCGCCTACGTGAATCCCCATGAGCATCGCTACTTAACCGACCAAGTACATCGGGAGGAAGGTGGCACCCCGGCGATTGTAGAATCCATCAGGGCCGGCCTGGTTTTCCACCTGAAGCAAAATGTCGGCGTTGATGTCATTCGAGCGTACGAGGCTGACTTCGTCACCCGCGCGATCACCGCCTGGGGCTCGAATCCGTCAATTCAGATCCTCGGCAACCTAGCAGCCGAGCGGTTGTCCATCGTGTCTTTTGTTATCAAGCGCCCAAACGATCGCTACCTGCATCACAACTTCATCGTTGCCGTTCTCAATGACCTCTTCGGCATTCAATCGCGCGGTGGCTGCTCGTGCGCCGGGCCTTATGGTCACCGACTCTTGGGTATTGATCTCGAAAAGTCACATGAGTTCGAACGCGAAATCACCCACGGCTGCGAAGGCATTAAGCCCGGATGGGTTCGGGTCAACTTCAACTACTTTGTTTCCGAGGCGGTCTTCACGTACATAGTTCAAGCCGTTGATCTGATCGCCAAGCATGGCTGGCAGTTACTCCCTGAATACCGTTTCGACACCGCCACGGGGCGCTGGCACCACCGCGGTGGTCCGGTCGAACCACCGATGCGGCTTCGACAACTGGCTTACGATCAAAGCGGTGTGCTCACCTATCCGCACCACCACGATCGTGCGCCGGAGTCCGACCTAAAGGTCTATCTCGATGAGGCGGTAACCCGGTTCGCGGCGCTACCCGATCAAGACTTGGACGAGAATTCGGCACTCGTCTCTGCTGACTTCGAGCAATTACGCTGGTTCGACATGCCAGCTGTTTGCCTTGCCGCCGACAAGTAGCCCAGCGCTACTTGCGCACGGTAATGACTATCGGGGCTGAGGTGCCTTCACTGACATCACCGCGAGTCTGAGCAACCGCACGATAGGTGTAGTCCCCTGGTTTTTTCAATGCTGTCAACTTGATTCTTGCCACGCCCCTGGCATTGGCTCGATCTTTGCCAATAGTGCGCCAGCCGTCACCACGTTGGATCTGCACGAGCACCACCTGTTTAGCGCGAGCCGGCTGCGCAACTACTCGAACCGTGAACTTCGTCTTTACTTTGATTTTGGAGTTCGGCGTCGCCGCGCTCACGCTCGAGGCGACTTCGACGGGCACCGGATCACTGGCCTGCTCGGCGCGACCCACATCACCCGGTGCGTAAATTCGCCACTGACCAAAGTCAGTGACCACCGGCGCAAATACCACGGTGCCATCGGCAGCGGTTGCGGCTGAACCAATATTGACCCATTCGGCGGCGCCGGACTTCATAAATTGCAAGGTGACACCAAGACCGGCCAGCGGCACGCCACCTGAGGTAACGGTCGAACTTATTTGGGCAGCGGTGTTGAAGGTGACCTGTGGCTGAGCGACGATGGTGACCTCGGTTGCCGCCGGCGCTAGTTGGGATGCGTAGGTGCGAATCAGCGGCCACTGGGCCGGATCCTCCCCGCCAATGGTCCAATAGGCCGCGGCCGACAGGCCCAGCTCGCCGACCAACTGCGTGCGAGCCAACACCGCCTGCGGGCCCACCCACCACATGATCCGCCGAGCCGTGCAGGTCTGGCTGGCCCCTGAACTGTCCGTCCACTGCACATTTTTGTCATACTCAACCCAGTTCTCCGCCGAGGCTTCATCCCAAAGGGTGGCCTCGGGAGTGACGCCGACCGCGGCCAACAGCCCCGGTATCGCCGCATCGGTGGCCGTCGACATTTTGGTCAATGAGTTGTATGCGCTCGTGCCAGCACTCGGACAACTTCCGGTGAGCTGGTACTTGCCCGATGCGCTCTTCTTGGTCCAGACGCGGCCGTAGGTAGGGACCCCAATTTGTGTCTTTGGCCCGCCCGCCACCGCGGCGCCGTACTGCGCCAGCACCCGAACCCAGGCAATCGGCGCAATCGGACCAATCCCGTTGACGTGGTAGTCATAGGCCATGATTCGGATTCGATCAGCAGCCGGGGCGATATCGGCGATGTTGTAGACCCAGTAACCGGTCTTGGGGCTGCAGGTACCCGACATCGAGCACGGCGGCGGAATCGTCACCGCTAGCAGCTTGCCTTGGGCGTGCAATGCCGCCCCAAGCTCTTGAACAAATGCCGTCCAATTCGGCTGAGTTGCGGTCCAAGAGCTTGACCCATCGGAGAATGCGAATACTTCATAGTCCAAATCAATGCCGTCGAAGCCATTTGCCAATACTAGGTTGACTATGTCGGCCACATGCATGGATCGTTTTGCGGGATCAGCGAGAGTCGCCGCCATCTTGCCCTTACCACTGCCGTCGGCAATCGCCGGCAGCACCATTAGCCCCGCGGCTTTGAGTTGCGCCATGGCCCAGGTGATATTTGCCGCACCATTGCCAAAATTCGGATTGACCTTGACTTGCACCCCCGCGGGGCCACCCACCAGTGCCGAGTACCAAAACGGTGAGACCTCCGTGAATAAATCTGCATTCGCGACCGCGGAGTTAATGCCTTGGGGATTGCTCGGGCTGGTGACCCAATACGGAATCCAGCCACTTGCGATGCGCGCCGGCGCCGCAGCCGCGGTTGCTGGTGCAATAAGTGAACCCGCTAGGAGGGTGCCAGTGATTAACAACCCGACGAGCACACGGCGCATCAACGAACTCCAAGGTTGGGGGTGAAACCCCATTGTGCGTCATAACCGCCAAATTCACTGAATCAGCGCAAGGCCCGGGCGATTTCACCGGCAGCACGAGCCACCCTGGCACCGACATCGGCCTCGTTCAGCTCGCGTAGCGACACCACTCCGACACTGGCCTCTAAACCGGGCACCCCGGTTATCGGGACGGCGATTCCATATGCACCCTGTGGGCCTTCACTAGTTGCGACAACCCACGGTGGATCAAGTGGGCGACCCGCAGCGGTACGCGCTGCCAGCACGGCACGGCCCGCCGCATTCGACTCAAGTGGCTGACGGGCCCCCATGCGATATGCCACATGCACATCGGATCTAGTTGGTTCCACTACGACCGCCGTAAGTGCCTCGGTGCCGTCCGCGATGGTTAGGTGTGCGGTCGCTCCTACCGCATCGGAGAGCAAGCGCAGCGCCGGGAGCGCCACATCGCGGACAACCGGCTGCACCTGGCGCCCCATTGTTAGCACTGCCAACCCGAGGCGGCATCTACCATCCCCGGACCTGCGCAAGAGGGCATGCTGTTCGAGGGTGACAACTAGTCGATACACCACGGTCCGCCCGATGCCCAAGTGTTGCGCTAGTTCGGTGACCGTGAGTCCATCGGCTGACTCGGCAATGGACTCAAGTACCCGTAGGCCCCGATCAAGGGTTTGAGAGGTCTCGGCTGCCATGGCACAAATCTAGTGGCCCGCAGCATTCGCCGCGGGCCACCGGGAGCTAACCTGGCGAACTCGCTATTTCATTGCCCGCTTGGCGGCGGACTTGAGTGCGAACGAACTGATGATCTCGAAAATACCAATGATGATCAGCCAGATACCCACGATCCAAGCCAAGGTGACCAAGGAGATGCCCGGCCAAACCAGGATCACGACACCGCCGATCAGCATCACGATGCCGCCGAAGATATTCCAACCACGGCCTTCCTTTTCCTCCGCACCCAAGAAGAGAGCGCCGAACCCGCGAAACAGGAAGGCGATACCGATGAAGATCGCCAATATCTCAACGGCTTGGAAAGCGCTGCGGAACATGAACAAACCTAAGATGATGGAAATAATGCCGGTGATGATCAGAAGGGCCCGCATACCACCGGACAGACCATGGGCAAATGCCCGCACGACCTGGAATATACCCGAGATCAGCAGCCAGATTGCTAGCAAGATGGCAACGACCACGATGGTGGCTCCCGGCCAAACTAGCGCGATGACGCCGACACCCAAGCTGATAATGCCCAAGAACAACAGCACCCACCAGTTGCGACCTATCTGGCCCAAAGCAGTGGCCTCGATCTCATCGACCGATTGGCCCGAGTTCATAGTTGACATTCATTCCTCCACACTATTTGCAGGCGCCGGATGCACCCCCTCCAAAGAGTAGGGAGGAAACGGGCCAAAGCGTGCACGACGCACCACCGCCGGCCCAAACTATTTCAGGAGTCTAGAGAGGAACTCGCGAGTTTTTGCCTCCCGCGGGCTACCGAATACCGCCTCCGGAGTCCCCTGTTCGAGGACCACCCCGGCGTCAAGGAAGCAGACGCGATCGGCCACTTCACGGGCAAAACCCATCTCATGGGTAGCCATGATCAAGGTCAAGCCGCCTTCTTTGAGTTCGCGGACGGTGTCGAGAACCTCGCCAACGAGCAGCGGGTCCAACGCCGAGGTGATCTCATCAAACAACATCAGCTCGGGCTCCATCGCCAGAGCGCGCACGATCGCCACCCGTTGGGCCTGACCACCCGATAGTCGATCCGGGTATTCATCGGCCTTGGCGGCCAGCCCAAACCGCTGCAACAAAGTCATCGCCTGATCACGGCACTGTGCGGCAC
>BJGE01000083.1 GCA_014190275.1 Actinomycetes bacterium
ATCGGGCACGGCGCCGGGCGTCCGAATGAGATAGCGGCCTGCGTGCGGTTAGCAGCGCGCGCAGCTAATTCCGACCTTATCGGTTTAACCCAGCGCACCCTTTCGGCCTTGCTGGAGCGAGCCAGATGAGCGAACAGCTGGTAATCGACGCCTTAGCGCGTGTTTTCGGAGATGGCACAACATTCGTGGTGCGCCCGGATACCCCACTGAGTTCATTCGGACCAATCGAGCAAGCCTGGGTGATGTTGGCGCAGGCGATATCTGAGGCGACCGCGGCAAGTGGTTTCACCGTGGAACTTGCTGACGAAGATATCTGTGCGATTCAAACAGTCGGCGAACTCGCGCAACTGGTTGACCATGTCACCGGCGCGGGAATACGGGCAACTCCATGACCAACTCACGTAATCGCAGTGAGCGGGGTAGGCCGGAAATCCTGACCCAATTGGCCACCAGGCTCGGGGTGCCGATCGACTTGGAACTGCTTAACCAGGCACTCACCCACCGCTCGTACGCGTACGAGCAAGGTGGGCTTCCGCATAACGAGCGGCTCGAGTTCTTGGGGGATGCGGTCCTTGGGGTATTGGTGACCGACACCTTGTATCGAACTTTTCCGGATTTGCCCGAAGGGCAGTTGGCAAAACTACGTGCAGCCGTCGTTAACTCGCGGGCCTTAGCCGATGTTGCACGCGAATTGGATCTTGGCGCACACGTATTACTCGGCCGAGGCGAAGTCACCACGGGTGGCCGAGATAAGTCATCGATACTCGCTGACGCGATGGAAGCGGTCATTGGGGCTAGTTATTTGTCGGGTGGGATTGGGGTAGCCGGCGAGCTAGTTCATGGGCTATTTGATCCGCTAATCGAAGTCTCATCCGAGCTAGGGGCGGGACTTGACTGGAAAACTTCCTTACAAGAAGTGGCAGCCGAAGCCGATCTTGGCCTACCCGAATATCACGTGAGTAATAGCGGGCCGGATCACGCAAAAGAGTTTTACGCCATGGTCCGCGTGGGGGATGAAGTGATAGGTGAAGGCTGGGGACGGTCAAAGAAACTCGCGGAGCAGCAGGCCGCGGAAGTTGCATATGCGCACTTGGTGAAATCGGAACCTTGAGATGCCCGAACTGCCCGAAGTCGAAGTGGTGCGGCAAGGACTCGCTGAACATGTCACTGGACGCACGATCAAAAAGGTTGAGGTACTTCACCCTCGCGCGGTGCGCCGCAACGTCGGTTCGCTCGCCGACGAGTTATCGGGGGAGCGCATCAGATGCGTAAGTCGGCGCGGCAAGTACCTGTGGCTACCCTTCGTTGGGGACCAACTGGCGCTGGTGGCCCATCTAGGGATGAGCGGTCAGTTGCTGGTGCAGCCCGCGCAGGCACCCGATGAAAAACACCTGCGGGTGCGCATTAGCTTTGCAGATTCGGGACCACAATTGCGTTTCGTGGACCAGCGCACATTTGGCGGCATGATGACAGCGGAACTGGTACCCGACACCGCTGGGGGCAAGGTGCCCGAGATCATCAGCCATATTGCCCGCGACCCCTTGGACCCAGCTTTTGACAAGTTGGCGTTTACCACCCGATTACGGGCAAAAAACACCGAGATCAAGCGGGCATTGCTCGATCAATCACTTGTTTCCGGAATTGGCAATATCTATGCGGATGAAGCCCTGTGGCGGGCGAAAATACACGGTCGTCGCCTAACCGGTGGTCTTTCTGCGGGGAAAATCCGCGGTCTACTGGACGACGCGGTAGCAGTCATGACGTCGGCCCTGGGGCAAGGCGGCACCAGTTTTGATGCGCTTTATGTCAATGTCAACGGCCAAAGTGGCTACTTTGACCGGTCTTTGAACGCGTACGGGCAAGAAGGTGAGCCCTGTGGGCACTGTGGCGCCCTGATCCGACGGGAGAGATTCATGAATAGATCCAGTTTTTTTTGCCCGCGGTGCCAGCGACGGGGCTCTTCCCCGCGCCCTCAAGATAAGGTGTTCAGAACTCGTCCTTAGCGCCTTCCCCGCGCCTGACCAGCGGAGAACCGTGCACCTTAAGACCTTGACCCTGAAGGGCTTCAAATCCTTCGCCTCTTCAACGACCCTGCATTTTGAGCCGGGTGTTACTTGCGTGGTCGGCCCGAACGGGTCCGGCAAGTCCAATGTCGTGGACGCTCTCGCGTGGGTGATGGGGGAGCAAGGGGCCAAGTCACTGCGCGGCGGCAAAATGGAAGACGTCATCTTCTCCGGCACCTCGGGCCGGGCACCACTTGGTCGCGCCGAGGTGCAATTGACCATCGACAACTCCGATGGCGCCTTACCGATCGAGTACACCGAAGTCACGATCTCGCGCACCCTGTTTCGAAATGGTGGCTCCGAGTATGCGATCAATGGCGAACAATGTCGACTTCTTGATGTTCAGGAGTTGCTAAGCGACTCAGGGATCGGCCGCGAGATGCATGTCATCGTGGGCCAGGGCCAACTGGATTCAATTCTGCAGGCCACCCCCGAGGATCGTCGTGGTTTTATCGAGGAGGCCGCGGGGGTGTTGAAACACCGCAAACGCAAGGAGAAAGCACTTCGAAAACTTGATGCAATGGGCGCGAATCTAACTCGATTGACTGATCTGACAAATGAACTGCGCCGCCAGTTGAAGCCACTTGGGCGCCAAGCCGAAGTCGCGCGCCGTGCGGTTGTTATCCAATCTGATGTGCGCGATGCCAGGTTGCGTTTGATGGCCGATGACCTCATGGTCTTACGTGACCTGCTGGCGGCCGAAGTCGCTGACGAAACCGCCCTGCGTGAGCGCCAGGCTAACGCGGAAGCCACGCTCGCCGCGCTTCGAGCCCAAGAGGCTGAAGCCGAACAAGCCGTATTGCAAGAAGCACCGCATTTGCTAGTTGCGCAGGAAACTTGGTTTGGCTTAAGTGGCCTGAGGGAACGCTTCAACGGCTTAGTGCAACTCGCTAATGAGCGAGTGCGCAATTTGCAACCGGAACCCCATGAGGAAGCCTCTGGACGCGACCCGGAGCAGATCGATGCAGAAGCACGTTCACTTCGTGAACAGGAGTTCGAGTTAAGCCGCGAGGTCGAATCAGCGCGTGAGTTGCTCGCGTCGGCGCAAGCCTTGCGGCTAGCTGCCGAGCAGGCTCTGCTTCTTGAGGAGCGTCGGGTAGCAGCAGCCGAGCGCGCCGCAGCCGATCGTCGCGAGGGCCTTGCCAAGTTGCGAGGTCAGGTCGATGCCGCTCGATCTCGAATCGAAACCCGCTCGAGTGAAATTGAGCGGCTCACCGCCTCGATATCGGAAGCCAAGGAACGCGGTGACCTAGCCCAGGGTGAATTTCATGCCATTGAAATCCAGGTCGCCGGTCTGAACCAGGGTGAATTAGGGCTGGATCAGGAATATGAATTGGCCTTGGCGGCACTTGAGCGCGCCGATAGCGCTGTTGAGCACCTGCGCACCGCGGAGTCGGTGGGGGAGCGAGAACGTGCTGCGTTGGGGGCACGGCTCGATGCTCTCGAGTTGGGACTTTCGCGCAAGGATGCAGCCTCGGTGCTGATTGCATCGACCGAAAGAGTTCCGGGGGTGTTGGGCCCGCTAGCCGGGCTACTGCGAATTGACCCCGGGGCGCAGTCTGCGGTCGCCGCGGCGCTTGGCGATGTCGCCGATGCGGTGGTGGTCCGAGGCGTGGATGCTGCTGTTTCCTCGGTCGTGCTACTAAAGGAGCAGGATGCAGGTCGCGCCGCCCTCGTGCTTGCCGATGGTGCGGGTGCCGGATCGGCCCCGGTTGGAGCGCCCCCTGTTGGCTCCTGGCTGCGGGCTGCGGTTCGCTGTGAAGACAATCTGCGCTCGGTGGTTGACCGCCTGCTGATGAACTGTGTGCTGGTCGAAGATGTGCGCACGGCGGCCGATGCCCAGCGTGCTCATCCCGACCTAGTTTTTGTAACCGAGGCGGGTGACATCTTCGCGGCTGGAGTTGTCCATGGCGGTTCGGTTGATAAGCAAAGCCTGTTGGAGGTCCAAGCCGCCCACGACCAGACCGCACGTGATCTGGTCGTCGCAACTCATGATCTCGAGCGGGCACGGTTTGATCTCGTCTCAGCGCGCGATGCGCAGCGCGCAGCCGCCGATTTTGCAGAGGGGGCGCTCAATCGACTACATGAGTCCGATGCCCAGATGGCCGCTGTTGCCCAGCAGTTGGGACAACTAGGTCAGGCCGCGCGTTCGGCTCACGCGGAGGCCGAGCGGTTGTCACTTGCCCGCACCGCCGCCGAGGCTGCCCTTGAGCAAGATCAACAGCATCTTGCAACCATGCAAACGCGACTCACCGGAGCCGAAGTCGAGCCAGCGGCTGACCCGGCCGGTGACCGGCGCGAGGTATTTGCCCTACAGGCCAATGGCACCCGTCAAGACGAGGTTGATGCGCGGCTCGCGCTTCGAACCGGCGAGGAGCGGGTTGGTGCGGTAGGGATCAGGGCGGAGCAACTCGAACGTGCCGCAAGTGCTGAGCGCCGGGCGCGAGTTAATGCAATTACCAGGCGGGAACGGCGAGCCGCCGAACTTATTACCGCTGAAGCCATCCTTGCCGCTGCCCGCATCGCCCTGTCCCGGATCGAAGGTTCGGTAGCACAGGCAAGTCGTGATAGATCTGAGTTAGAACGAGCCAAGGCCGATCGCGACCAATTACTGACTCGACTGCGAACCAGCATTCGTGAGTTGGCTGGTGAGCTAGATCTACTTAAAGACAGTGTGCATAGGGATGAGATCGCCCGCGCAGAGCAGCGCCTTCGCATTGAGCAACTTGAAGAAAAAGCACTCGAGGATTTCGGCGTCGAAGGCGATGTCCTGATTTCCGAGTACGGCCGCGAGCAATTGGTGCCACCGAGCCAGGTGGTGCCCGGCGATGAAGTTCCGGCTGATGCTCCCGAACCACAGCCGTACCCATATGTTCGTACCGAGCAAGTCAAGCGTCTGAAGGTAGCGGAGCGTGAGCTAAGTATCTTGGGCAAGATTAATCCCCTCGCACTTGAAGAATTCACTGCGATGGAGGAACGTCACACCTTCTTAAGCGAGCAATTGGAGGATCTCAAGAAGTCCCGCGATGATCTGCTTGACATAATCAAGGAGGTTGACGCGCGCGTCGAGCAGGTATTTACCGAGGCTTATCTGGAAGTAGAACGCGAATTCGTCGGGGTATTCGCCAGGCTCTTCCCTGGGGGTGAAGGCCGGTTGATCTTGACCGAACCAGACAACATGCTTACCACCGGAATTGATGTCGAGGCTCGCCCACCAGGCAAGAAGGTCAAGCGCCTTTCGCTACTTTCAGGTGGTGAGCGATCGCTGACGGCGGTTGCATTCTTGATCGCGCTGTTCAAGGCTCGCCCGAGCCCCTTCTATGTGCTAGATGAGGTTGAGGCTGCACTCGACGATGTGAACCTCGTTCGCTTGATCGACATCATCGATGAGTTGCGCTCGAGCTCGCAGCTGATTGTTATAACTCATCAAAAGCGCACCATGGAAATTGCCGATGCGCTTTACGGAGTTTCCATGCGTGGTGATGGCGTCACTCAGATTATTGGTCAACGTTTACGCGATGTCGAGACCGCGAGCGCGTAACTTCGCTCCGGTCCAAGCTTGCAGTCGGGTTGAATTTCTGAAAGGAAGAATGCCATGGATTCAAGCCTGATTTATGTAGTTGTCGCACTGCTGATCATCGCCATTGTGGTGATAGTGCTGCTGGTGCGGCGACGCCAACCAAGCGCGGTCAGCGCTCCGCCGGTAGTGACCCCGGTTGTCGCGGATCTAGGTGCGGCCCTCGAAGTCGAGATCCCTGATGCCGCCGCCGGCCGTTTGCACAGGCTGCGGGCTCGTTTGGCCCGATCTAACACCGCAATTGGGAAAGGCCTGCTTGCGATTCTTAGCTCAGGGGATTTAAGTGATGCGACCTGGGATCAGGTCGAGGAGACTTTGTTGCTAGCCGACCTAGGGGTGGGTCCGACCCAAGAGCTAATTTCTAGACTTCGCATCCAGGCGAAAATTGAAGGCACGTTCTCACCTGAGCAAATCAAGTCACTGCTTCGCCAAGAGCTCCTATATCTGGTTGACCCCGCAATGGATAGGTCTATTGCGATGAATGTCGAAGGGCGTCCGGCCGTTATTTTGGTCGTAGGCGTTAACGGCACCGGCAAAACGACCACCACTGGCAAACTTGCAAGACTCCTTATTGCCGATGGCAACCAGGTGGTGTTAGGAGCCGCTGACACTTTCCGGGCGGCTGCGGCGGACCAATTGCAGACTTGGGGTGATCGAGTGGGAGCCGCGGTTGTTCGAGGAGCAGAGGGAGGGGATCCGGCAGCGGTCGCTTTCGATGCGGTGCGCGTTGGCGCCGAGTCCCGGGCTGACACCGTGGTCATCGATACCGCTGGACGCTTGCACACGAAAACCGGCCTGATGGATGAATTAGGAAAGGTGAAACGGGTGGTGGAGAAGCAGTCCCCGGTTGACGAAGTCCTACTGGTGCTAGATGCCACCACCGGCCAAAACGGCTTGGCCCAGGCTCGAGTGTTCCGTGATGTAGTTGAGATCACCGGAATCGCACTGACCAAACTAGACGGCACAGCGCGTGGTGGGATCGTAGTCGCGGTGCAGCGCGAACTTGGGGTGCCGGTCAAATTGGTGGGCTTGGGCGAAGGCCCCGATGATCTCGCGCCATTTGATCCGGTTGAGTTCGTCGACGCCCTGGTGGGGGATCTGTAACACGGCGTTTACCTAACCGGCTCGTGATGTGACATCCGCGAAACGTGATGTGCCGATGACCGAAACCTCCGCAAGTCAAGATCCTGCCACTGCACAACTGGTGGAGTCGAGACCACTCGGCATAGGGACAGACAGATGGAAACCGCGTTGGATTCGGGTAATACCGCGTGGCTGCTAACAAGCGCTGCCTTAGTACTGCTGATGATTCCTGGCCTAGCTTTCTTCTACGGGGGCATGGTTCGATCGAAATCCGTTCTTAATATGTTGATGATGGTGATGGGGGCGCTCTTTCTTGTCGGAATCCTATGGGTGCTGTTTGGTTATTCGATAGCTTTCGCACCCTCATATGGCAACGCGGGCCTTCTCGGTAACGTCACCGCGTTCGCCGGGCTAGAGGGGCTGATGGCGGATGACCCGGCGGCCGGGGTGCCGCAGATGGGGTTCGTGGCCTTTCAAGCAATGTTCGCCTGTCTTACCGTTGGCTTGATCGCCGGTGCCATAGCAGACCGGACCAAGTTCAGCGCCTGGCTCATTTTCGCAGGGGTTTGGGCGGCCTTAGTTTACTTCCCGGTTGCCCACTGGGTTTTCAATCTCAATCCTGAGACCGGCGGTTGGCTGGATAAG
>BJGE01000084.1 GCA_014190275.1 Actinomycetes bacterium
GTGCCTCAGCCGGGTCATCCGCCGGTGCCTCAGCCGGGTCATCCGCCGGTGCCTCAGCCGGGTCATCCGCCGGTGCCTCAGCCGGGTCATCCGCCGGTGCCTCAGCCGGGTCATCCGCCGGTGCCTCAGCCGGGTCATCCGCCGGTGCCTCGTCATCCTCGGCAACGATTGATACCGCCTGAGCCGGCAGCCCAACGGCCACCATTACCCAGCCACCGGTCAACAATGCCGCCAAAATCAGCCGTGGCACTAGGGCTAGCCAGTTGATTCGACCACTTTGGACTCGCTGGTTCCTCAAGGTTTCTCCAAGTAAATAGTGTCTGCGGTGTTGCTTGATCTTAAACTGACAATTGCCAATCAACGCACCAAATCCCACTTCATCGCACCGATCTGGCGTGCGCCCCAAGGTTCGCTGTGCTAGCCCATGCCCCACGACCCGGCCCTTTGCTCCCCTATGCTCTAGTATCGCGGCAGACGGCTCTGCCCGCTAGCGGTCCGAACGAAAGGGTCAAGCACTTCATGCAACGGAACGCTATCTACCGCGCAGCGGGCCTCGCCTCCGCCCTTGGCTTGGTCGCAGGGCTATTAAGTTCCTGCATGAACCTGGACTATGCGCTCAACGTAAATGCCGACTCCACCTTATCGGGGACCCTCAAAGTCGAACTTGCTAAGCAAGCCGCCGCGGTATTGGGCCTAACCTCTGCTGATGACCTAATGGCAGAGGCTAAGTCAGGTAAGCTCGCGTCCGGGAGTGGCCTAGATGTAAACAAGGACTGCTCCGCAAGTGAAGATGACACGAACATAACTCTTACGTGCAAAATTACCAATGTCAAGGCCTCGGAAATTGATGAGGACTGGTCAATGACAACCGATGGTGACACCGCTTCATTGCATGTGGTTACGAACCTCGATCAGGCTACGGCCGCAACGGAGCCCACCGCATTCGACATGCCCGAACTAAACCTCGGCTCATACAATTTCACAATTAACTTTCCGGGGCCCATAACCAAGGTCACCGGAACCGGTGCAACACAAACGTCGGAGACCACGGTGGTGGCCAAAGGCGGTCTGAACGACACCATCGACTTCACTGTTACGGGCTCCACCTCGAGCAGTAGAGGGTTGCCGTGGTGGAGTTATCTAATAATCGGATTAATAGCCGGTGCGGTTGTTGTCGCGATAATTGGGCTGGTGCGACGCCGCAAAAAAACGGCACCAGCACCTGATCCAACAACTGAGTCAACAACTTCAGGTCAAACTGAAGTGCCGCCGCCTATTTGAGTTAGCCCCCACCCCCACCGGCTTAAGCACTGCAGAGCGGGTTGTTAGCGCTACTAATCTGGTTGGCGAGCTTCTTTGCCGTGGGCAGGGGCGCCTTGAAATTATTGGCCGCATGGATGTAGGTATAAGCGTTGAGCAAGATGGGTATGGTGTCAGCAACGTTGGGATCGTAGAGATCCCCGCAGACGGCCACGTGCACATCCTCGACGGTGGCATCAGCGCCAAGTTGCATAACAAGTGGTGACTGGCCGGCCAAGTACTTGCGGACCTGCGAATTGGCCTTGCCATTCGAGCACACCACATTGCTAATCGAGCCGTCCTGGTTCTTCTTGGGCTTACCGCACTTTTCGGTATGACTATGAGCCGGCGCAACTGACGGGGCTGCCGAAACCGGGGCCCCGGAGGCCATGGCGAACACGACTACCGCCGCAAGTGCCGCACCGACTGCCTGATATCTCCCGCGCATGAATCCTCCAGTTTTTTTGCCTTGACATTACTTAAAGTTAATAAGTTCCCGATTTCCCTAATGTCACCAATCTCAGTTGGTCAGGCACGACTTAGTGCATTGACAATTTCCAGTCCGACTAACTGCTCAGCACCGGTCGGTCGGGCCGGCATCGGCCCTTGGCTCACCTGGGCGTTTTGCGTGGTCACATCACCACGCCCTGATGGCGCAACGCGCTTCAGGTTGCGCTGCGAAACCAGCAGGTTTGCCATCTGGGCCTGGACCGCGGCGTAAGCCGGGTTTCCCGCGAGGTTGTTGATCTCAAGCGGATCAGCCGTCATGTTGTAGAGCTCGTACTCATCCGGTGGTGGGGTCACCGTGAAAGCGGTCGCTTGGTAGATCTTCACGGTGGTGGCACCCGAGACAGCACCGGGCTTAGCCTGCGACCCGACGAGATTGGTCACCACGTCAGCCTGGCCCGGTGAGCTCCAGAATTGGTCATTGTCGAAGTAGCGGGCGAACTTCCACTGTTGCATGGAGCCACCGGCACCGGTCGGCAGCTGCGCGATAACCGCTTCAATGTGGTTTGGCTGAACCACCGATTCGTAATACCGGCCGAATGGATCAAGCTGGTAATCACCGCGGGTTGGCTCATCATCGGTCATGAAATAGACCGGTCCGGTCACTGCTTCTGCCTTGCGCTCACCGAGCAAGAATCCGGAGAGATCACGGCCCACCAGATCATGCACCTCGTTATGGGTAAGTTTGAGGCGGCGCTGCACGGCATCAACATTGACACCGGCGAGGCCAAGCATGGTCGGCAGCACGTCGGCGTGGCTGGTGAGCACCTCTGTCTGCTCGGCTTTGGGGAAGAGAATCGGGTTGTGAACCACTAGCGGCACGCGCAGCACTGAGTCATAGGCATTGTGCCACTTTTGATACATCCCACCATGACTGCCGAGCAGATCGCCGTGGTCAGAGACATAAAGCACGATGGTGTCGCGGTAAGACTGCCGGTTTGACATCAAAGTCTCCAAGACCTTGAACACGTGCTTATCTACAGTCTCTTGCAGCGCGTAATAGAACTGGTGGTACGGGTGGGTGTTGTCATTAGGCTGGAACGCGCTGGCGTAGGTCTCGCGGTAGCTTGCCTGCGCGGCGGGCTTGGAGCTGAGATCCTCATCCTTTAACTGTGACCACATCGTGTCTAGGAACAATTCGAGCGGCACATTCGACCGCTCGTTTTGCTGGCGCAACCACATGTTGTTCATCAAGAGCGACAGCCGGCCCCAAAGGACAATGTCGTGGGGGTTGACGAATGAGGTGACCATGAGCCACGGCTTGCGCCCACGCTGCAGATTCTTGATCGTCTTGACTCCGAGCCGCTCATAGGTGGCATCGCGGCCGACAAAGTACGGCGCTGATGAGCCGCTGTCATATGGGTTGGAACCATGGGGCTCCGGCCCGACCCAGCCATTGAAGCCGAAGGCATCGAGTCGGTTTACGTCCTCATAGAGCTTCTCAAGACGTAGATCCGGTGCCCCGTTATCGCGGTAGCTCGGGATGGGGCTATTGGTGCCCGGGATGTAGAGGTCCGCGTCACTGACATGCCACTTACCGCGGTACCACGTTTCGTACCCGGCGGCACGAAAGTAGTTGCCCATCGTTGGCACGGTGTTCGGGGTCAGCCAGTAGGTGTCTTCTTCGAGGGCGCTCTTGGCGGCTCCGGTAGTTTGGGTGACACCGTGCAGTGAGGGGTATTGGCCGGTCCAAAATGAGGTTCGACTTGGTGCGCAGGCCGAAGACATGATCTGCTGATTGGCGAACTCCATGCCATTTGCCATCAGGGCCTGCTGACCCTTGAGGTTCCGCTTTCGCCAAACCCCTAGGGCGCGTGACTCATATGGCACCGGCTGGCGCTGCTCGTCGATCATGATGACTAAGAAGTTGGGCCGCTTGGTCAGCCGGCCCCGGCTCTTAAATGGCATGAGCGGGTAATCCGCAGCGGCCGCCGGGGCGGCCCCCTTGATCGCTGCGATTCCGGCGGCCGAGGCGGCGGCACTGGCCAGGAGCTGGCGACGGCTTAGCCCCCGAAATGCGGGGGTATCGTCATCGATCTCGTCGCCTTCGAATTCACTCATCTGCGGTTCTCCCCGTCTGGTTGCTGGAATTTGCCTGAAAGACATCTGCGTCAAGTTACTTACATACTAAGCACACCTTTCCACGGTGTGTTGCCACTTAAACCTAATTTGGCCACTTTCTTAAACCAAGCCCCGTCGATTAGGGGCTACCACCACTTTTCCGGGTAGGAGCGATAGCCGAGCACCCGGTTGGTGACCGCCGCCATGATGATGACCAAGACGGTGTAGATCATCAAGATTCCATAGGCCTTCGGGGCATCTGACAGCACATAGCCGGCCAAAATCGCAGAGAAGGGCACCGCGAACGCCGGTGCATGCAGCACTCCGAGTAGGTACATGAAGAACAAGGCGGTGGCGCCGGCAATGGCCCCAAGCACGATGCCCGGCAACGGCAGCAGCGAAAGACCAATACCCAAGAAGCCGGTCAAGGCATAGGCCCCGAGTACTCGAAGCGGCCGACTCCCCGGCAGTTCAGGCTGGGCAACGATCAGCACGTAGCTGACAAGCGGTGGCACCAGCAGCGTGTGCACAAAGCTAAGGTCACCCTCAAGCAGCCCGCTGACGGCGAGGATGACCGCCAAAGCCACCGTCTGGGCCCCAACCAAGGCGAGCAGCTTGCGCATCGGCATTCGCGTAATGCTGTCGATCAATGGTCTTGACGGGCCCCGCGGTGATTCTTCGGTCATTGGGCGCTAGCCACCGGGACCCTAATTTCAGCCGAGTGTGGTCCGCCCAAATGCACCCGTGTCGATCCGGTTGACGAGGTCACATACCGGGCGGGCAGTTGCCCGGTGAAGGGGTTCAATGCGAACAACCACTGTGCTCGCAGTTCCAACTCCAAGACATCACCGGCGCGCAACCTGGTGGCCTGCGGCAGCAGTGCGACGCTGATCGGCACGATCTCGCCGGGGCCAAGTGGCTCGGCCTTGGCGTGGGTGTGCACCGGTTGCCAAGGAGTGGACAGTTCCGCGTCTAACTCGCGATGCGCGAGGCGGTGCCAGCCGTGCGTCACCACGTCGCGGCCGAACCCATAGGACCCTTCGAAGGGGACTTCAACTCCCGCGCGAATCACTCGCACGGCCGCTAACAAGGTCGCATCGCTTGCGCCTTCGAGACTGACATCAGCATTGAATGTCATCGGCCCGATGAGGTCGAGGGCCCGTGGCACCTGCCACCTGAATTTCAGTGCCCCATCCGAATTCGCAAATGCCAGCGACGTATCGGCGGTCTCCGGGGTTTGCGTTAATTGCCCACCCGCGTGCAGATGCAGTGACAGGTAGGTGACATCAGGTGGTGGCCACTCGGACACCATGCGGATCTCAGCCGGTGCGTCGCCGGTTTCGTGGATTGCGATACGCACCGGTGGCACCTGCTCCCAGCCGTTATCGGCGCCCGCAAGGAAGTGCTCGAAGAAGCGCAATTGCGTCGCCTTGGCTTCATCGCCGTAGAACACGCACCATTTGCCGCCGCGGTGGGTCCAGATCCATTTCTGTTTCGACGAGACTCGTCGAAAGGCTTCGAAGGAGCCGCGGGTATGCAGCAGGTGGTCAGAGAAGCTGCCGCAGACCAGCATCGGCACGTTGATGCGCGAAAGCTCAGGCATCCGCGATTTCCACCAGTCATCGAGCTCGGGTCGGTTTAACGCCTGCGCGTACAGATCCTCGGTGGTGCGACCGGACCTGTTGGTGATCTTCCCCCACATCGCAAAGAAGCCGTGCTCGCGCACCCCACCGGGCTTGGCGAAATCGCGATAGACATCAGAAAAGCCCTCCCATGGGCAAATCGCCGCCAGATGCGGTGGCTGCTCGGCCGCGGCCCGATACTGCGAGAGCGCTAAGTATGAAACACCTAACAGGCCAACTTTGCCATTGGACCAAGGCTGGGTGCCGGCCCATTCGATCAGATCGTGGTAATCCTCACCCTCTTGTTTTGAGAGCATCGTGCCGGTGCCCTCCGAGGCACCGAACCCGCGCAAATCACCGACCACCACCGCGTAGCCCAGCGGCACCCAGTGCGCGGGGTCTGGACCCTCCCACCCCGTCCAGGCCGAGAAGGTTATTGGCTCTGGTTGATGAAAGACCCGATACTGCGGTGATGGTAGGTAACCCCACGGCATTTTCTTTGGCAGTGCATCCTTGTTATAAGGGTGCGCGCACATTATTACCGGCACCGGCCCGCCACCGCGGATCAAATCCCCCGGGCTACCCGGTGCGGGCCGAAAGACATTTGCCCTAAGTACCGTGCCATCGCGTGCGGTGATCGGCACATTCCATTCGGCGGTGACACCGGTAGGTGGCGCGGTGATGGTGAGCGGTGGGCGCGCCATGCCGTGCAGACGCCGGGCCACCTTTCGCGGGCTCGTCAGTTTCATCAACACTCCGAACGAAGTTGGGTTTCTTCCTACTCACAGGTTACCGGACCGATGGGGCGCGAACCACTGAAATGCCGAAGGGGGCCGGATATATCCGACCCCCTTCGAAACCTACAAACTGACTAGATTGCTAGGCAAGCGGTCGCATACAAATCAGCCGGGATGAGTGCATCTGCTGGCACGTCCGTGCCACTTGCCGTGCCGCAAACATCAGCGACCGCCTTGGGGATCCAGAACTGGCCCTCGGCTTCGAAGATGAGTGAGGTAGGTGCGCCCTGGGGGCCATCGGCTGGCGCATCAGCAGCGCCCAAGATTCCAGTAACGACTGCCCAGCCCGACGCGCATTCAACAGTGTCGATCGTGAAGACATTGTCGGCACCAAGTGCCACTGCGGCCGCCTGCACCGAGGAGTCAAGTGCTGCCTTATCGCAGGTGGTCATGCCACCAATCGGGGAGGCTGCAGCAGATGCAGCTGCTGTTGCCCCAGCGGTGGTCGAACCTGATGAGCAGGCGCTCAGGCCCGCCATCGCCAGGGCTGCGGCCCCGGCAAGTGCTGCGAACTTCATGTTGCTACGCATGGAAAACCCTTCGAGTTATTTGAATGTGAACCTTCATTGTCACCTGATCA
>BJGE01000085.1 GCA_014190275.1 Actinomycetes bacterium
GGTTGCGATGACCAGTAGATCCGCCGCAACCCGCGAGCCATCTGAGCATTCGACCGCCCTGAGACGGCCACGCCCAATAGCGCGACGCAGGGTTACCCCGGCACGTGCATCCAAGACCATCGCGATATTCACACCGGCCGCTCGAAGTCGCTCGACTGCTTCGTCGCCGGATGGGTTCGCGGTTAGGACAACCGCGTTACGGCCCGGTCGGACCGCGTGCAGCCCTAGTAATCGCATGGCTGCTGTGGAGAGCATCACGCCGGGTAGGTCGTTGCCTTCAAAAACAAAAGGCCGTTCAATTAATCCGGGCGCCACGACCAAAGTGCCAACCCGAGCCTTAATTAATCGCTCTTGCACCTGCAAGCCGCTGCGCTGAACTACTGCCACCCAATTATCGTCATAGCGACCGCTAACTACTGAATCTGTCAGCACTTCAATATTCTCAAAGCCGGCTAATTCTGACCGTAAGCCAGCCAGGGCCTCCAGCGCGGCAGCGCCACCGTAGCGAAGATGGCCGCCGATTTCATATTCCTCATCGACCAGCATCACTCGAGCACCCGCGCGCGCCGCTTCGATCGCCGCTGCAATACCGGCGGGACCGGCACCTGCAACTAGCACATCAAGGTGCGCGAAACGCTTGTCGAACAATCCGTGCCCGTGCCCGCCCAGATTTGGCGGTGGCGGATAGCCCCCTGGGGCGAATCTTGAAAGTACCTTTTGGTAGACCGGCCACATGAACGCCGGCTTGATGAACGTCTTGTAATAAAACCCGGGGCCCAGGAACCTGCCAACAAGTTGGTTTATCGCTCGAATATCGAAACGTAGTGAGGGCCAGGAGTTCTGAGCTCGCACTTCATCACCATCATGCACTCGGCGGTGGGCGCCACGGACATTCGGCTCTAAGCCAACGGTCACCGAGCAATTTGGGTCTACATAGGAAGCTGTATAGACCCCTCGCCTTCGGTGGTACTTGAAACTGCGCGAAAACACGCGATATCCAGCTGCCATCAGCGCCGAGACGATCGTGTCACCCTCGTAAGCTGGAATTTGCCGACCGTTCCAAGTGAACGAAATCGGTCGCTCCCTGTCAATGACTTCCCCTGGTTGAATACCAATTCTTGAGCTCACCGGCGCGTTCATGGGTTATTGCCCTTCGCCCTTTCGGTAACGTCACCTAGATCATCAATCGGCAAAACCCAGCGGATCTCATTAGTCCCGGTGTGGCGTTCTGCCCGCAGGAAGCTCCGGCAGCCGTTCGTATGAAACCAGCTCTCAGTCACCCAGCCCAGGGGGTTATCCTGCTCGTACAAGTAGCGGCGCCAAGTTGCCGGGTCCGCGGTAGTGACGTCGCGCACCTTGCCGGCTTCACCAGCGTGACGGAACTCCGAACTATTTCGCGGTCCGCAATTCGGGCAGTTAATCAATATCATCAGCAACTCCTTTAGTGACCAACCGAAGCCGCTCCTTTTTCGCCCACGAGCCGTCCATCAGCGAAACGAGCCAGATCAAAGGCTGCGATGATGTCGGGGACGCACCCGGTTGCGACCAATTGCGCCATCGCCTCACCTGAAACCGGGCCGGCCTTGAAACCATAAGTACCCCAGCCGACGTCGAGGAGGAAACCTCCAACCGGGGTGATGCCCATGATAGGTGAATAATCCGGGGTCATATCACAAAGCCCAGCCCATTGGCGCAGCACCTTTAGTGAACTTATGGATGGGATAAGTTCCAAGATGTGGGATGCAACTGCTTCAGTGAATTCGAGTGAACCTCGCATGGAATAGGACGGGTACGGGTCAACACTCGCCCCGAACACCAACTCACCCCTATCAGTTTGGCTTACATACACGTGGAGTGACCCGGAGACGATCACCGCTGGAAGAAATACCTTGACCGGCTCGGTTACCGCAGCTTGCAATGGGTGGGTGATCAACGGCATCTTGACCCCCACCATGTCCGAGATCGTCGTCGCCCAGCCAGCGGTGCAGTTGACTACGACCGGTGTCGAAATATCACCGCGACTAGTACGCACCCCCGTTACCATTCCAGCGGCTGTTTCGATACCTAAAACCTCGGTCTGCTGGTGAATTTCGGCCCCGAGATGATCAGCTGCTCTGGCGTAACCCCAGTTGACCGCATCGTGGCGAATTATTCCACCGGGCGGATGGTAAAGGGCACCCAGGATCGGGTAGCGCGGCCTGTCTGAGACGTCCAGATATTTGACAATTCTACCGACCTCTTGGGCATCTATTACTGAACTATTAATACCTTGAAGCTTATTGACCTCAGCACGCCAGTTCATTGTTCGCAGCGATGCATCGGTGTGGGCGAGGGTTAGGTGTCCACGCTGCGAGAACATGACGTTGTAGTTCAAGTCAACTGCTAGATTCTGGTAGAGCACTACCGAACGGTCATAGAATCGAACCCCTTCAGGGGTTAGGTAGTTTGATCTGATGATCGCGGTGTTGCGCCCTGAACCACCGCCTCCCATATAGGACTTGTCCAGAACGGCAACGTTGGTGATCCCGTGATTGGCCGCCAGGTAGTAGGCGCATGCCAAACCATGAACACCAGCGCCGATAATTACTACGTCATAAGACTTCCGTAATTCATGTTGCCTGAAACTGCGGGGCCAATCAGCGTGCGTTACCCCGCGCCGAAATATATCCAAAGCCGAGTAACGCGCTGGTCCGCGGCCCTTGCGTTTGCCAGCTTGTACGGCCTGCCTTGGCACTTTTGACAACGGGGATTCAACGAGTGACATGTCCATAAGCCTTCACAGATAGAAGTTGAACTGGCAACGTGATTAACATTCGTGGGCCGTGAGGTGCTTCGCCATCAAACTGAAGAGAGTCACCAGCCTCAAGCAAATAGGTTGAACCTCCAACGCCATACTGCATCTCACCACTGACCATGTAGAGAAACTCTGTTCCAGCATGTTGATAAAGCGGAAATACTTCAGCTCGCTCCAAAAGGGTTACCAGCATCGGCTCCATAATGTGGTGCGGTCCACGGGTGGCGCCAAGAAGTTGATAGAGGTGGCCAGCTGCACTTCGTGGACTCAGGTCAAACCCACGCCCGGCTTTGACAAAGACAACATCCGCCTCTTCCTTAAGGCCACGGAAAAAAGCGGTGAGGGGAGCATCCAGTGCGCCCGCTAGCCGCACCAGGGTGCTCAGGCTTGGCGTGGACTGCGCATTTTCGATCTTGGATAACATGCCCTTACTCATCCCAATTTGTACTGCCAGATCGGCAAGGGACCAACCGCGTTTTATTCGCAACTCACGCACTTGAGCGGCTAGAACTTTCTCAACGGCCGCCTCCGCAGAGGCCTCAGTATTTTCTTGCATATTTGGACCAATAATGTCCAATGGGCTGCTAGGAGTCATTCTAAAAACCTTGGCCCGGGATCCATGAGGTTCCCGCTAGGGGAACTTTCGCCATGGCCGCAGCCTCGATCGTGAGTGCAACCAAGTCCTCTGGCTCTAAATGATGAACGGAATTCTTCCCACAGGCCCGAGCTAAAGTCGTTAACTCCATCGTGAGCGCCTTTAGGTAATTAGTTACCCGCAGCGCTCCTACCGCTGGGTCCAAGCGCTCGGTCAACCGAGGAGTTTGCGTGGTGACGCCTACCGGACAGGCACCAGTTTGACATTCATGGCAAAACCCAGGTTCGGTACCCAGTGCGCGATAGTCAGCGGTTGCGTCAACCCTAGTACCGTCACTTTCATAGAAAGGTGAGTTGCAACCCAACGCGATAAGCATTCCCACCCCAATCGAGACGGCATCCGCGCCGAGCGCTAGGGCTTTGGCTATGTCAGCTCCGGTGCGGATACCGCCGGATACGACCAATTGCACTTGGCCGGTCATGCCTGCTTCGCGAATCGCCTCCGCGGCTAGTCGCACGGCGGGCAGGGTCGGGATTCCAGTGTGCTCTATGAAAACATCTTGCGTTGCTCCGGTTCCGCCCTGCATACCGTCAACAACTATGACATCGGCACCGGCGGCGATGGCAAGTTTCACGTCATTAAAAGTTCGAGTAGCACCGAACTTTACGTAGATAGGCTTCTCCCAGTTGGTGGCCTCCCGCAGTTCACCAATTTTTATCGTCAGATCATCGGGGCCCGTCCAATCTGGATGACGAGATGCCGAACGCTGATCAACTCCGGCCGGCAGGGTTCGCATTTGCGCGACGCGCTCGCTGACTTTTTGGCCGAGTAGCATGCCTCCCCCGCCAGGTTTGGCACCTTGACCTACTACCACCTCTATGGCATCGGCTAGCCGCAGGTGCGCTGGGTTAAATCCGTACCTTGATGGCAGACATTGGTAAACAAGCAAAGCCGACGCCCGGCGTTCCTCCTCGGTCATTCCGCCATCACCGGTAGTGGTCGAAGTGCCCACCGCGGTGGCTGCCCGGCCCAGAGCCTCTTTGGCGTTGGCCGAGAGGGAGCCAAAGCTCATCCCAGCGATCGTTATTGGAATCTCCAGTTCCAATGGCTTAGTCGCGTACCGGGTACCGAGCACCGTCTTGGTCTCACATCTTTCGCGGTAACCCTCAAGCGGATAGCGTGACAAAGATGCGGTGATGAAAGACAAATCATCAAAACTAGGTACCTGTCTCTTGGCACCCCAGCCGCGGATCTCGTACCTACCACTGCGCGCCATATTGCCAATGTGAGCAATCATTTCATTAGGGAAGGTAGCGCTTTCGCGCAAAGCCGGATTGACAGGTTCGCTGTTTTGCATCAGTACCTCTGATCCTTCAGAGCATCAAAGTTATATAGCTGCTTAGCCGAGGCAACCTTTGAAACATTGTTAGGGTCAATATGATCAAACCCCGTAGCCGCGCACAGTTGATGCACGAGAGCCACATCCGCTTCGCCCATCTCTTCAATCTGGGCATCGGCTCCTAAGGACCGAATCTTCCCACCAACATAGATAATTGCTTCATAGAGCGAGTCACCTAAGGAATCCCCGGCATCGCCGCCAACCAGCAAGGTACCCGCCTGCGCCATGAATGCACTCATATGCCCAACGCTGCCAGCGACGGCAAGGGTACCGCCCTTTAATGAGATTGCCGCGCGTGAAGAGGCATCCCCTTCAATAACCACGAGACCGCCGTGTGCGGAGGCGGCGGCTGATTCACTTGCATTGCCCCGGACCCGAACCACCCCACTCATGAGGTTCTCACCAACCCCCCAGCCCACACTACCGTTCACAATGAAAGAGGGTCCATCGCACAAGCCCGCGAGATAATAACCGGCATTGCCGTTAACATTGATCTGAATGCTATTGGTGAGGCCTACGCCGAGATTGTGAATGCCCCGAACTTCGGTGACATTTACTTCGGTGCCAGCTGGCAAAGACCGCAGGAAACGATTAACCGCTGTCACACCCAGCACCCGAGCGTCCGCCGTGGCAAGGGGGTGCGCTTTCACCTCCATCGGTTCATCCGGTCCACGTGTGTATCTCCTCTGGCTGTGGTTCGAAAACGCGTGCCCGTTCAATACCGGGCAGGTTCGCCAAGGCGTGGTATTCACTTGCCACCGCGATGTATTCGGGCAGTTCGGCAATTATCATTGGCTTACACGCGAAGGCGTCGCGCACTACCGAGAACTGGCGTTCCGCGCTGACAACAAGAGTAAAAAATCCATCAAATTCTTTAAGCACATGGCGCATCGCCTCTTCCAGATCATCTCCTAGTGACATTCGGTAGCCGATGAACTGCGCGGCCACCTCGGTGTCGTTATCGGTCAAGCAGTCGACACCGGCGTCGGCAAGGGAACGACGAATGCTCGCATGATTGGAAAATGAACCGTTATGGACTAAAGCGAGATCAGGCGCAGGCGAAAACGGATGTGCACCATCTGTGGTGATTGCAGACTCAGTCGCCATCCTGGTGTGTCCCAGTGCCAAATAGCCCGACATCTCCGGTACCCGATAGCGATCACAAATATCCCTCGGCAGCCCGATGTCCTTAATTAAGGACATCGCATGGCCCACCCCAACAACGGTGATTTGTTCCTCGGTTAGGGTCGCAAGGGCCTGTCGAACTGCAACCTCATCATCGACGGCAATCAGGAATGCGATATTTTCAATTACCTCAATATTCGAAGGTTGCCCGGTCCCCTTTTCAACCACCCTTAGAACCCCCAACCAATCGGTTTCGGGGGCGTCGCTGCGCAGCGACCAACGCATTCGAGCCGCAGGAACGCTTCGGTCATAAAGTGCCAGCCCCGCCGAGTCCGGACCGCGTGCGGTCATCTCCTCCAGCATGGTGGTGAAGTGCTTCCCCAAATCGGGTTCAAGGCCAGGATCAAGGACGAACAGGCCAACGATGCCGCACAAGTTCCCAACTCCTCCCGCCTGGCCCTAGCTAGGACTAAAATCAAGTCGACGCCGCCAAAAACCCCTAAAGGGTTTCCTCAGGTTACTGCGTAGAGGACTTTTATTCAACCTTCTGGGGTATTTCTACATTTGTGTTTCATAGCAATAATAATTGTTTACTATTGGCCAGCAGCAAGGTATCCGCCTTAGATTGCAGGAATCTGGAGAAATTATGCCAACCGACCGGGACAGCCTCCGAGCTCAGGCCCAAAAGGACAATATTGAGTTCTTCTTTGCCATGTTCGTTGATATGCACGGTAAACCCTGTGCCAAGTTAGTTCCTGCGACAAGTTTCGACATGTTGATGGAT
>BJGE01000086.1 GCA_014190275.1 Actinomycetes bacterium
TGGCGACAATGACATCCACCCGTTCCTCCGTCATCAGCGCATTGATTAAAGGAATCGAGGGCTGCTCTACAACCTGAATCACGCCATCAGGTCCGCCCGCTTCGACCGCCGCATCTCGCATGACGTAAGCGGCACGCGCGCAAACGCCCTTGGCGAAAGGGTGCGGGGAGATGATGATTGCATTGCGAGTTAGTAACGCGAGCATGATTTTGCAGTACACGGTCGCCACGGGGTTAGTGGATGGTGTAAGAGCAAAGATCACGCCAGCAGCTCGGGGGACTTCCACAATCTTGTCACCCTCGACGATCGTTGGAGTGACGTAGTCATGGGACTCGTAAGTGTTCCAGATACCTACTGAGCAAGCCACATTCTTCAGAACCTTGTGCTCTACGACACCGAACCCGGTTTCCTGCACTGCCAACTCAGCAAACTCCCGAGCATGATTCTCGCCCGCGATCGCCGCCGCATGTGCGATGCGCCGGACCGAATCGATGTCGTAGGTGGCAAATGCCCGCGCCGCCCAGGTGGCGCGCTCAACCATGGCTCTACCCCGCGGCACCCCCGCCGGCTCCATCGGCATTTCGACCAGCGTTTGGCTCACCTTGACCCCCGCAATGACTTGACTTCGGCCCAGGCCCTGCCAATGCTCACCTCGGTGCGATCCAGCAACTCCTCCGCGATCTCGGGCTTCAATAGTAAGCCGGGCTTGTACTGAAGCACCCGTGGATCAAGGGTAGAAAAGATTGCCCACACCCCATTTTCGTACAAGTGGCGCATCACATACTTCGCACCCTGCGGATCGTCGAACTCCAATCCGATGACCAAGCCATTCTGCCGAATACCGAAGAACCAGTCCGGGTAGTCCGCCTGAATACGGCGCAGTCCCTTCCCGATGAAGTCGGACAGGTAGTGGACCATGGACCGGGTCTCCGGCCGCGAGCAGATCTCCAGCGACTTGATCGCTGCCACACACCCAAGCTCCGCACCGCCGAACGTAGAGATGTGCCCGAAGCCGTCCTCCGTTAACCACCCGGCCGCGTGCTCGGCAACCATCACGCAGGCAATCGGGTATAGACCACCGGAGATCCCCTTGCCACTGACCATAATATCCGGTGCAATTCCCTCTTTGGTAATTGCCCACAATTCACCAGTGCGCATGAGTCCTGTCTGCACCTCATCGGCGATATAAAGGGCGTCGTACTGCTCGCACAATTCCTTGACCCTGCGCAGGTAACCAGGTGCAGGCAATGGGAAGCCAAAGGTGGCAGGGATCGTCTCCATGATCACCGCTGCCACATCTCGGTTTTGCAGTGCGCTTTCCATAGCTTCGAGGTCATTAAACGTAACGTTCGGGAAATCCTCCGGATTGTCGGCCAGAAAGAGCTTTGAGAAACGCTCGTCACCGGTACCAACCGCAAGACCGGTGTGACCGTGGTAAGCCTTGGTAATCGAAACGACCTTACGTTTTTGGGTTGCGTGTCGGGCCGTCTTGATTGCGATATCAATGGCCTCGCCGCCGCCGGACCCGTAAATGACTTTCGTAAGCCCGACTGGAGCCGACGCAATGAGGGCCTCCGCCAGCGCGGTCCGGGCGAGCGCCGGGAAGTGGTGGTTGCCGATGTCGAAGTGCTGCATTGCGGTAGTTATCGCCTGCACCACCTCTGGGTTGCGGTGGCCAAGGTTGTAGGTGCCACCGTTGAGGTGGGTGTCAATCAGCCTTTTTCCGGACATGTCGTAGATGAAGTACTCCTCGCGCCGGTCGATCACGAGGGGGATACCGGAGTCGATCCAAAACTGCGTCTTGCCAGGGTTCCAATAGGCCTTGGCTTTGTCTAGGACTTCCGCCTTCGAAGCAAAGGAGAAAACCCCGTAGTCATACGGCGCCTCAACACTCACCTGATCCGGCACTCCTTTACCGTACCAATAAACAGACCATTTGTCAAGTATTGGTATTAAAAGGGTCCCCTCAGCTTTAGGTAGTCCTCGGGTTACCAGCCGATCTTGTAAAAGATTTGGCGCACCAAGCCGTTACCTATGCTTGACCCGAGAAAATCGCTATGCGAGACTCCCTATCAATATTTCCACTGGCCGATGCAGCGCGATTCGTGCGCGGGATGGAAAACCAATGAGTGCACCTTCTCCCACCGCAAACCCTGGCGACCAGCAGGTTTCCCGGGCCGACCAAGCGCGACTCAAAGCCGGAGCCGTAGGACTAATAGGGGTGCTCTTCATGGCGGTCGCCAACGCGGCCCCGATCACTGCGATGAGTTTCAACGTGCCAATTGCCGTCGGCTACGGAAACGGCATTGGCGTATCAGGCGGCTACCTATTTGCCACCATCGTCCTGACCATCTTCACCATTGGCTTTGTGGCCATGGCAAAGTACATCACCACCGCGGGGGCTTTCTACGGTTTCATTTCACATGGCCTCGGGCAGGTCATCGGAATGGCTTCGGGGCTGCTCGCAGCCGTGGCCTACATCATCTTCGAGGCATCTCTCATCGGCGGTTTTGCCTACTTCGCATCCGAGTATGTGCTGAAACCGGCTGGCCTGAACATCAACTGGATGATCATTGCGCTGATCGGAATCATTTTGATCGCGATCCTCACCTACTACTCGATCGGCCTTTCAGCAAGCATCCTCGGTGTCACCTTGGTCTGTGAGGTCCTCCTGCTGCTAGCCCTTGGTATCTCTGTCCTGTTCAAGGGCGGCCCAGACGGCCTCATGTTCGCCGAGACGGTGCCTCCCCAGAACGCCTTCAACAGTCTGAGCGAAGGGGCCTTCGGTACCGGAGTTGCCGCAGGAGTTGCAGCAATCGGTCTCTTCTTCGCATTTTGGTCATGGGTTGGCTACGAAACCACAGCGGTTTACGGAGAGGAGTCAAAAGACCCCAAACGCAATGTTCCCCGTGCGACACTGATAGCGGTCGTCGGCCTGGGGCTCTTCTACACCTTTATGTCTTGGATGGTCGTGGTCGGTAATGGCGCCGCCCACTCGGTGGAGGTTTCCGCGGGCGCCGCGCCCGTTGACCTATGGCTTGGTCTAGTCGGCCAGAACCTCGGTGGTTTCGTTGAGGTGCTCTACAAGTTGCTACTGGTAATAGGCTCCTTCGCCTGTGCCTTGGCTTTCCACAATGCGGCCTCAAGGTACATCTATGCACTGGGGCGCGAGAGCTCCGCTGCGGCTGTTCGTAGAACCCTCGGTGGGATCTCCCCCAAGCACGGATCGCCAGCAATTGCCTCGTTTGTGCAGAGCGGGATCACATTGGTGCTATGCGTGCTCTTCTTGCTATTCACTAATGTCTATGTGGAAGGTGAGGCAGTCCCGGAGTTGATTCCGTATGTAAATGTATACGGCCTACTGGCGCTGATCGGCACTGCCATGGTCCTGATTGTGCAGACCATTACCTCTTTTGCTGTAATCGGTTATTTCTGGGTTAAGAAGGTGCACCGGGGCAATGTGATCACCACGTTGATTTGCCCAATCTTGGGTGCTCTTGGCATGGTCTATGCCCTATTACTACTTTGGTCTAACCGACAGTTCGCTGCCGGACTCGCGGCAGACAGCCTGGTGTTCGGCCTGATGCCCGTGTACGTCATCGGGCTTTTCGTAATCGGTGCCGGCTACGCCTTGTACCTCAAGTCGAAGCGGCCGGAAATCTACGAAGAGATCGGGCGCACCACAATGGACGAGGCGCACGAGCGCGTGTAACACTCGTCACCAAAAGGGGGCGCGTACCTTCGGGACGTGCCCCCGACCATTAGTGGGGAGGTCACATGAGTACCTCGGCCGACAAACTGGCTTGGTCGCCCAACCCAGACGCAGACCCCGCTACCTATACCTACACCTTCGGGGGAACGGCTCCGGTGGCGAACTTGCGCCCCGGGCAACGGATCTCAACCTGGACGATGGACTGTTTCGGCGGCCGGGTGCGAAGTTCCGCGGACCTTCCATCTTTGGTCTGTGACCCGCGGTACCTCAACCCACAATCAGGGCCCTTCTTCATCGAAGGCGCCAGGCCAGGTGACACCCTGGCCGTGCACTTTGTCTCCATCGAGCCGCGTGAAGCCTGGGGGGTGAGTTCCACAGTGCCGTTCTTCGGCGCTCTGACGTCCACGAACTACACCGCCACCCTGCAACCCCCGCTACTTGAACGCACCTGGTTTTATGAACTGGACTTAGCCGCTCGCCTGGTGCGCTACGCGGCCGTGGACACGTCCTATACCGCCGCACTGCCACTTGACCCAATGCACGGAACGGTCGGGGTGGCACCCGCGCTCGGTGAAGTCCGGTCGTCACTGACCCCGGGCGATTGGGGTGGCAACATGGACACCCCCGAGATGCGCGCGGGTGTAACTTGCTACTTGGGGGTAAACGTTGAGGGTGCACTCTTTAGCCTTGGGGACGGGCATGCACGCCAAGGTGAGGGGGAAGCGTGCGGGGTTGCGGTGGAGTGTGCAATGGACACTGAGGTAGTCGTAGATTTGCTCTCGGGTCACAGTTGCCCATGGCCCCGCCTGGAGAGCGATGACTACATAATGACCACCGGTTCGACTCGTCCGTTGGAGGATGCTTTTCGCATTGCACATCAGCAGATGGTCATCTGGGTAGCCGAGCTGACCGGTCAGAGTGTGATCGATTCTTATCAACTAGTCGCACAAGCAGCTCTGACACCAATTGCGAATGTGGTCGACACCAATTACACGGTGGTGTGCAAGTTCCCGAAATCACTACTAAATGGCGTGTTTGCCATGGACGGGATGCACTCGAGGATGCGCGCCAAGGCGCGCTCATGAGCCGGGTATGCCGGTTCGAAATTGATCTCGATCTTGCACTGCGCATGGTCTCTGCCGCCCGCTCTGCCGCCGAGCAATTGGATGCCTGCGTCTCCATCGCGATCGTCGATGCAGGCGGCCAGTTGATCGCCTTCGCTCGAATGGATGGCGCTGAGATCGCCGGACAGGTTCTCGCTCGAGACAAGGCCTACACGGCCGTGGCCCACCGGACCGACACCGGTTCACTTCGCGAATTGACCGCTTCCGGTGGGGAGTTCGCTGGAATGTATGCCGCCGATGGCGGCCGATACATCGCCTTCGCAGGTGGTATTCCCCTTTGGGATGACAACCGCGTGAGCGGCGGCGTGGGCGTTAGTGGCAGCACCGGTGCGCAGGACGCAACCATTGCACAAGCCGCGGCGCAAATCTTCGATGAGGCCAACCAGTGACCCTGGGCCGCTTTCGGTTTATGGATCAGCAACGGGTAAACCTTGACGGCTTCGCGGAGCCCGATCCCGGGCTCGGCATGATCGCTTTCAACTCACCGAGTGACCCGGAGCCCTCCCTCATTGTGGAAAACGGTCGGGTCATCGAGATGGACTCAAAACCCGAAGTCGAATTTGACATTATCGATTACTTCATTGCGCGGCATGGTCTTGATCTTGATGTTGCTGCGGAGGCCATGACTTTGGACCCGTTGCACTTCGCACAAATGTTGGTTGATCCTCGTACCCCACGTCCGGAGATCATTCGCCTGGCGGCCGGTATGACACCCGCCAAGTTGGCACACTGCTTGGCCCTCCTGCGACCCGCCGAACTTGTGATGGCAATGACTAAATGTCGGGCCCGACGCACCCCCAGTAACCAGGCCCACGTGACCAATCGCTCGGACGATCCGCTGCTCCTCGCCGCGGACGCTGCGACCGCGGCAGCATTCGGATTCCGCGAGATTGAAACCACTGTGCCCGTACTTGAAGACGCGCCGTCCAATGCGATAGCGGTCAGCATCGGTGCGGCGGTCGGCTCACCCGGGGTACTCGTGCAGTGCTCAGTTGAGGAGTCTGTTGAACTAGAGATGGGCATGCGCGGACTGGTCTCATATGCCGAGACGGTGTCCCTGTACGGAACCGAACAGATCTTTATCGACGGTGATGACACGCCATGGTCAAAGACTTTCTTGACCTCTGCGTATGCAAGTCGGGGCATCAAGATGCGAGTCACGTCAGGAGGTGGTGCGGAGGCGTTGATGGGCGCTGCGGAGGGCTGCTCCATGTTCTACCTCGAATCCCGCTGCGTGGCTCTGGCGCGTGCGATCGGCGCCCAAGGAGTGCAGAACGGCGGGATCGATTCTGCATCGGTTGCAGGATCGGTTCCAGGCGGCGTCAAAAGTCTGATGGCCGAAAACCTCATGGTTATGGTGCGTAACCTCGAGGCTTGCACCGGCAACGACGCGCTGATGAGTGAGTCCGATGTGCGACGCACCTCGCGGACCCACCCGATTTTCATCGCCGGCTCGGACTTCATCTGCAGCGGTTTCGGATCGATCCAAAGGTACGACAATATGTTCGGCCCAAGTCAGTGGAACTCCGAGG
>BJGE01000087.1 GCA_014190275.1 Actinomycetes bacterium
GGTGGGCGGTTCGGTATATCGAGTCGGGATCGACGGGTTGCCACGAATTGTTGAAACCTCGCGCACCACGCCATTCTTTGAAGCGATCAAGTTTCAGCCTGATAGGTCCGCGCCGGTCGCCCCGGGCACCACCTGCGCTAACTTATTGGCAGCTGTGAATGAGCTCGTGCAAAGTGCTGACGGCATGGTTGCCGTCCGGGTGCGCGGCACCTTCACCGACTTAGTGACCCGAAGTGTGCCCGCACAAACTGCACCGTTTGCACCATTGAGTCAGGTGGTGGCGGGTCAAACCCTGTTTCCATTGGGCCAGCGGGTTGCGGTACTGGTTGGATTTCGCACCGGCACTGATCTGGCCGGCACCGGAGCCCCGGGCCTGCACCTGCACGGCTTGACCGCGGACCGATCCGCGGGCGGCCATGTGATCTCCTGCGTGGCCGGCTCAGATGTTCAGTTATCGGTACAACGCACCTTTGGCGTTCAGGTCCTCGGGGTGCCGACGGGTTGAAGCCTCAATCGCTGAAGCCCAGTGTCATCCAGCGCTCGACCCTTCCAGGTGATGGTGCCGCGCCGCTTACGGGCGATTGACGCTGTCGTTAATCCCGCGAAAGTCGCAAGGGAGGCCGGGTGCGTCAGCGAATCGGGCCATACCCGCTCACCGGTGCGGCGGGCCACCAGCGCGCGGCCAGCCACTCCACTTGCATAGCCAACCGCACCCCACCGGCGGGTTGCCGAATCCTTAGAAGTGAAAGTGGCGGCAGCAGGCAGCACATAGATCAGCAACATCGCGGCAACGCCACCTATTGATCCTGGTCCACGACCGAAGGCCGACCACAAGGACTTTGTGTAACCCTCGTAGATCTCCTGGGCCCCGGTATACATCCGGCACTCTGCCATGTCACTGCCGTCTACCGGAATACCCCGGTAGCCATTGCGTTTCAGGTTCCGGAGCACTCCAACGTCTTCAAGAATTACATCGGCGACCGACTCATGCCCGCCGCAGGCCCGGTAGGCATTGGCGTCAATGATGAGGAACTGCCCGATCGCCGCGGACCAAACTGGACTCTTCGAATGTTCCGCGAGTCGAAGTGGCAGTGTCGCGAGCCACGACCAATTGACCAGCGGTTGCGTAATGCGTTCAGAAAAACTATGCGCTGCCTGTTTCGGGTAGGGCGATACCAGTTGCACCTCACTTGCGCGGAGCGTAGCGACACCGGATGCGACCGCATGCGGGTTCAAGGTCACGTCGGCGTCGACGAACACCAGCACCGATCCGGTGGCCAGTACCCCGAGACGCTGACAGGCCCAGGGTTTACCGAGCCAGCCCGGCGGCAATTGACTTCCTGCACCCTGAACTAGTCGCACCCGCGGATCATCAGCGGCAACGCGGGCGATGATGGCAGCGGTGCCGTCGGTTGAGCCATCGTCAAGCACAAGGATCTCAAAATCTGTTAACCCCTGCTGGTCGATCAGTGACCGCAGGGTCGGTTCGACTCGATGAACTTCATTGCGCACCGGCAATAAAATGGAGACGCGTTCGCTGATTGGCGAACTAGGGGTGGACGGCTTCTTGACCATGGCCAAATTAAGGGCAATTTGGGCGGTGAGCGTGGCCGAGGCGATGGAGCCGGCGGTCACCAAGGCCCGAGTAAGTCGCACGGCGAAATAATAGTCATAATTTGTCAGCTAGTTCGCAACTGCGTCGCATTCGTGTCTGGCTCCCTTGGCGCATGTGCCTCGGTAACGATGCCGCCAACCTTGCTCCATCACGCGAGTAATTCGATGTATAGTTTGCTTAATTGGGGGAAATACCGGCGACTCGGACCTACCATTTTTCGCGGACGCAAAATAGTGCAGACGGGTCAATATGATGCGGTTAAGAAACCTCTTCTCATTACGTAGCTGGCAGAATGCGGCCTTCCGCCGGGTTACCAAGGGCCTGATCTATTCGCAGATCTGGGAAGATCCGGTCATCGACATGGAAGCACTTCGCATTGAATCCCATCACCGCGTGATGACCATTGGCTCGGGTGGGTGCAATGCACTGTCATACCTGATCGCCGATCCTGCTGAGATCATCATCGTCGATATCAATGCATCTCAAATCGCGCTGAATCGTTTGAAGATTGCCGCGATGAAATTTCTTCCTGACTATGAATCATTTTTCGACTTCTTCGGAGCGGCCGATAAGAGTTACAATGTAAAGCTGTTTGACGATCACATCTGCGCCAATTTGGATGAGGATTCTCGAACTTACTGGGTTCGGCGCGACGCGTGGGGGCGCCGAAGAATCGAGCAATTCTCCCGCGGGTTTTATCGACAGGGCGTCTTTGGCCATCTCATTACGATGTGCCATATCTACTCACGCGTCCATGGGACCAATTTGAGTGCAATGCTTGATGTCAAGGACCTAAACGAGCAGCGCGATACCTATGCCAGGGAAGTGCAGCCGCTCTTTCATACTCCTACCATCCGCGCCCTTGCGGCACTTCGCCCCTCACTCTTTGGTTTGGGCATACCACCGGTGCAATATGAAATATTGAAGGCAAGTCGCTCCATGCACCTAGTTCTCGAGGAGCGCGCCGAGCGGATTGTCTGTGGGTTCGACCTCAAGGAGAACTACTTCGTTTGGCAGTTCTTAGACCGCGGGTACGCCCCTGATGGAGGTGGCCCACTGCCAATTTACCTGCAGCGTGAACATTTTGCCGAGATCAGATCGCGCATCGATCGGCTGCAGGTTAGACATACTTCTTTCATTGAGCAGCTTCGCTCGCTGCCGGATCAGCACCTAGATCGATATGTGCTGCTCGATTCTCAGGATTGGATGAACGATCAAAGTCTCACCGAGTTGTGGACGGAACTGACCAGGACGGCTCGACCAGGCTCCCGGGTGATCTTCCGCACCGCCGGAACGGCCAGCATCCTGCCCGGCCGTATCCCAGCGCACCTGCTAGAGCGCTGGCACTACGAGAAGGAAGTCTCCTTGGATTTGCTAGCCCGTGATCGATCAGCGATCTACGGCGGGTTTCACCTTTACGTACTCAAGAGCAGCCATTGACCACACCATCGCACTCCTTCGATGCGCAACGGATGGATCAGCATTATCGGTATCAGCGCTATGTGTACGACGTATCGAGGCGTTACTTTCTGCTTGGCAGGCGAGGCCTCATCGCCGATCTAAGGCTAGATCCGGGCGAGAGCGTTTTGGAGCTTGGCTGCGGAACGGGTTGGAACTTGGTGCAGGTCGCGCGCAGGTATCCCCAAGCGGAAATCTTTGGTATTGATGTTTCGAACTCAATGCTCAGCACCGCGCGTTCTTCTATTCGCCGCGCTGGTCTGGGTCAGCGCATCCATTTGGTATCGGCCGATGCCGCGAGCTTTTCCGGCGTGGACACCTTCGGGAAATCGCAGTTCGATCGGATCTTTATCTCTTTCGCGCTGTCAATGATCGGTAGCTGGGAAGGTGTAGTGACCAGGAGCGTGCAGCAACTGGCACCTGGGGGGAGCCTTCACATTGTTGACTTTGGGCCATGTGACAGGTTCCCTGCTGTCGCCCGGAGGGGCCTCTTCGCTTTTCTCGAGCACTATGAGGTGACCCCTCGAACTGGCTTACTGGCACTTTGCCAGCGCCTGGCACATGAGTACGCACTCGGACTGCAATTTGCGATTCGGCACCGCAGCTACGTTAACTACGCGGTCTTGAGCCGCGACTAGCAAAGTACGCTCGCACATGAGGTTGGAGAGTTATCAACTCGGAGGCAGCTTCGCGGCAACCCAGCTCTATGCTGATGTCGAAGGCCACCCCGAAGATCGGCCCCTCACCTTGGCATTTGAAGAGCTTGCGTTCTACACCTCTTATGTGCGAATCCTCGGCACCTATCCGGCGAGCTCATTTCGGGCGGACTATGAGGACCGCCGAGGTTTTAGAAAACTCTTGTACCTGCACCTGAGGGAGGGTACGCTCCTTTTAACTCGAGGAGACGCCCATGTCGGATGATCAGCGACTTTTTAGCGCGTGCACCCGTAGGCCCGCAGTTACAGGGGCCATTTTCGCAGCAACGGTCAGCCTGTTTCTTGCCGCGCCGCAGGCCAATGCCGCACCGCCGGTGAGCCCAAGCCGTCAGGCAACGATCAATGCTGAGGTCGCCTGCATTACCGCCTATGCGGCAGACCCAGCTAATAACTACGTGAATTACGCGCCGGCGATCGGTGCCCCAGAAGTCACCGATGCCGTTCACAGTGGGCTACAGCCCTGTGCGAGCTTTGCTGACGACAGCAGCGGTAAAAAGAACATTAACCACGCCGGGCACAAGTACCAGGTGGCGCAGTACCTTTCGCCCACGGTGTACCCCGGTCAAATTCAGATGATCATTCAAGGTGGCCCAGATGCTGCCTTCCTGATCGGTGGCGCCCCCGGCACCCCGATCCCTTCTTATACCGGTGGCCCCTATGTGGCTCGCTTCAATCCGACCACCGGGGCCCAGCTTTGGCGCACCTCACTTCCCCTGGCACCAGGGCAATGGGTAGCTGCCCCCAGTGGTGCGGTCGTAAAAGGAGGTTGGGTTGATGTGGTCATCGGACCCAACATTTATAAGCTAAACCCCAAGACCGGTGCGATCGTTGCAACGGTTCAACAGCCCGTCTTTGCCAGCGCCGCTATTGATACGAACTTTGATGGCTTCGCGGTAGCTCCGGATGCCAACGGAACGATCCTGCTGAAGAGCCAGAATCGTTCAGCGGGTTGCACCATTCAAGGCAACCAAGCCATGTCACAGTGCGCCGCGCAGTTCGGCCCTCAGCCGGTCACCACCGTCGTCGCGATTGATCCGGTCACGTTGAAGAACATCGCGGCGATCGCACTGAACCAAGCTGTGATCGCTCGGCCCACCGTAGTTTCGAATAAGGGCAACACTGACATGTATCTCGCGGGCAGCGCTCAGGGCGTTCGAGTCACCTGGAACCCCAAGACCAAGACCTTGAGCCAAGACTTGGCCTGGGCCCCTCCGTACCTGCTGCCTGGGCAAAATCCAGGTGATGCGCCGGTACCTGTGGGCGACTGGGTTGTCTTCAACAACAACGCGTTCCCGACGCAGGGTGTGCCTATCTGCGCTGTTGCGGTGCGGATGACCAATGCGACGGATATCCACCGCATCTGCCCATGGGGAACGACCCTGCCCGCGGGAGTGACCAGTAATGCGCCGGCGAGCTTCTCCTCGGATCCGCAGAAAAGCCTGATCTTCATGCAGGATCTGCTCGTTGGGGGAGTCTTTGCTGTTCACCTCGACCAGGCATCAGGGGCGATGGTCGCGAAGTGGAGCCGCCCGGATTGGCGCACTTCGGATTACTTCACGGCCGTCGGGCCGGCTAGCCATCGGGTGTTGTCGTCCCAATATATGAATCCAAACTTCAATGCGGGCCAGTTGAGTAACAACTCATGGACCGAAGGCGTGCTGTGGGTTGATGAGGCGACCGGAAAGACCCTTGCCCAGTCGGCCTATAACGGCCCGACCCAATTGGCCTGGATGGTAATGCCCTCGTATGCGGGTCGTTTCTATTCGATGACGGCAAACGGCACTATTAACATTTACGTGCCGCAGGCGTGCGCGACCAAAGGCAAGCCGCGCGTGCCAGCTCCGTCGATCACCACCTGTTCGACGGACTACTCGGCGCTGCCGCAGCCGATTGCATATCCAGCCCCGAGGCCATAAAGCGCAAAGTAAATTAAGTGGATTTAGGGCGGACAGTTCGGGGCGAGTGGTCTACCATCCGTAATAGATGCCCGCTTGGGTAGTGACCCGTTAAGCGATTGGAGCACCAAATGCCAAGTACTGATGTTGTAGTACCAGCAAGTTCAGCGCCGACCGATCGGCTCGCTCTTGGTGTTGCGTGGGTTCGGCCAGGTGCTTCCAGTATCGGTGGCGCGGTAATTCCGTCTTTCTGCACCCGGGCGGCTTGCAGTTGGACCTTTGAGGGTACTTCGGAGTAGCACCATCACACCGCAAGGTGAGTTGGTTAAACCCTGCTACCAACC
>BJGE01000088.1 GCA_014190275.1 Actinomycetes bacterium
GCGGTATTGCGGCATGCCCGTACCGGCTGGAATGAGCTTTCCCAAGATGACATTCTCCTTGAGCCCGAGCAGCGGATCGCTCTTGGCGTGAATGGCTGCATCGGTGAGCACTCGGGTTGTCTCCTGGAAGGAAGCCGCCGACAACCAAGACTCGGTTGCAAGTGACGCCTTGGTGATACCCATGAGCTCAGGACGACCAGCTGCCGGTGTGCCGCCTTCGGAAACCACCCGGCGATTCTCAGCCTCGAAGGCGCGACGCTCAATCAGCTCACCGGCCAAGAATTCTGAATCACCGGAGTCGATAATCGTGACGCGCTTAAGCATCTGGCGCACTATAACCTCAATGTGCTTATCGTGAATTGATACACCCTGTGAGCGATAGACCAATTGCACCTGTTCGGCTAGGTGCATCTGCACGGCACGCTGACCCAAGATGCGAAGTACTTGCTTGGGGTCAACGGCACCCACGATTAGCTGTTCGCCGACAGCCACATGGGCACCATCTTCAATCAACAAACGCGACCGCTTGGAGACCGGGTAGGCGATTTCTTCGCCACCATCGTCAGGGACAACGATCAGCTTGCGCGTCTTGTCAGTGTCATCAACCCGAACCCGACCAGCTACCTCACTAATCGGAGCCACCCCCTTGGGAGTACGAGCCTCGAACAACTCGACCACGCGGGGCAGGCCATGGGTGATGTCCTCACCGGCAACGCCACCGGTGTGGAAGGTGCGCATGGTGAGCTGGGTTCCGGGTTCACCAATTGACTGAGCAGCGATGATGCCGATGGCCTCACCGACGTCAACCAAGTTGCCGGTTGCCATCGACTTCCCAAAGCACATTGCGCAGGTGCCAACCTTGCTTTCGCAGGTCAAGACGGTGCGCGCGCGCACCGACGTGGCACCCAGAGCCACAAACTCCTCGAGGCGCGCAGTGGTAAGTTCTTCGCCCGCCGAAGCGATGACCTTGCCATCAACTTCAACATCGTGTGATAGAACTCGCGATGCGACCGATGTATCGAGATTATCCACGGGCACTAAATTGCCATCGACTAGCTCCGCGATTGACATCTTTGTGCCGCGATCGGTACCGCAGTCAACCTCGCGCACAATGACATCCTGTGAAACATCAACAAGGCGGCGGGTTAGGTAACCGGAGTCAGCGGTACGAAGTGCGGTATCCGCCAAACCCTTACGAGCACCGTGGGTGGAGATGAAGTACTCCAGCACCGACAAACCCTCGCGGAAGTTCGACTTAATCGGCCGCGGGATGATCTCGCCCTTCGGGTTGGCCACCAGCCCTCGCATACCGGCTATCTGCCGAATCTGCATCATGTTTCCGCGGGCACCGGAATCAACCATGATGAAGACCGGGTTCGTCCGCGGGAAGTTCTCCTGCATGGCCTTGGCAACTTCGTCGGTCGCGCGAGTCCAGATCTCGATGAGTTCTTGACGGCGCTCCGAGTCGGTTATCAGACCACGTTCGTACTGCTTTTGGACTTTGTCCGCCTTTTCTTCAGACGCCGCAAGGATCGCTGCCTTACCCGGAGGTGTGACGACATCAGAAATTGAAATGGTGACGCCCGAACGGGTGGCCCAGTAGAAACCCAGCGCCTTAAGTTTGTCTAGGGTCGCTGCCACATCAACCTTTACGTAGAGATCGGCGAGCCGGTTCACGGTCAGGCCAAGAACCTTCTTATCCACCTGAACATTGACGTATGGATAATCATCCGGCAGCGCTTCATTGAATAGGGCGCGACCTAGGGTCGTGGTGAGGATAAACGGATTACCGGCAACCCAGCCCTCCGGTGCTTCCCATCCTTCAGGTGGTAGACCTCCCGCGACTCGTACCTTGATCTCGGCCTGCAACGAAAGTGACTTGGCATCAAATGCCATCAACGCTTCGGCGATTGACGAGAACGCGCGACCCTCGCCCAGCGCGCCCACCACACCTGATGTCAGGAAGTAAATTCCGAGCACCATGTCCTGGGTCGGGGTGGTGATCGGACGGCCGTTGGCGGGCGACAAAATATTGTTGCTGGAGAGCATCAACACGCGGGCTTCGGCCTGCGCCTCAGCGGATAACGGCACGTGCACCGCCATCTGATCACCGTCGAAGTCCGCGTTAAATGCGGTGCAGACCAGTGGGTGGATCTGGATTGCCTTACCTTCAATAAGTTGTGGTTCAAAGGCTTGGATTCCCAAACGGTGCAAAGTTGGAGCCCGGTTCAGGAGCACCGGATGTTCGGAAATCACCTCTTCGAGCACATCCCAAACCACCGGACGTGACCGTTCGACCATGCGCTTGGCACTCTTGATGTTCTGCGCATGGTTTAGATCCACTAAGCGCTTCATTACGAACGGCTTGAAGAGCTCCAATGCCATCTGCTTGGGCAGACCGCACTGGTGCAGTTTCAACTGGGGTCCGACCACGATGACCGAACGACCCGAGTAGTCAACGCGCTTGCCGAGCAGGTTCTGACGGAATCGACCCTGCTTCCCCTTGAGCATGTCGGACAGTGACTTAAGTGCCCGGTTGCCCGGGCCTGTTACCGGGCGTCCACGGCGACCGTTGTCAAAGAGAGCATCCACCGCCTCTTGGAGCATGCGCTTTTCATTGTTAACGATGATCTCGGGGGCACCCAGATCAAGAAGACGCTTCAACCGGTTATTGCGGTTGATCACTCGGCGATAGAGGTCGTTTAGATCACTAGTTGCGAACCGGCCGCCATCAAGTTGCACCATGGGACGCAGATCCGGCGGGATTACCGGCACCGCATCGAGCACCATCCCCGAAGGTGAGTTAGTGGTGCTTAAAAAGGCCTGAACCACTTTTAGCCGCTTTAAGGCCCGGGTCTTTTTCTGGCCCTTACCGTTGGTGATGACGTCGCGAAGGATTACCGACTCGGCTTCAAGGTCGAAGGTCTCGAGGCGCTTTTGTATTGCAGCTGCACCCATCCCACCGTCAAACCAGCGGCCGTAGCGGTCACGCATTTCCCGGAACAGCATTTCATCACCCTCAAGATCTTGAACCTTAAGGGACTTGAAACGATCAAAAACCCGGTCGAGGCGGTCAATCTCCGCGTCGGCGCGGCGACGAATTGCTGCCATCTCGCGCTCCCCGGACTCTCGGACCTTGCGCCGAATATCAGACTTCGCACCCTCGGCTTCGAGTTCTGCTAAATCCGCTTCGAGTTTCTTGGCCCGGCCCTCGATATCTGCATCACGACGCTTGGCGATCTGCTTTTTCTCCACCCCAAGTTGATTCTCAAGGCTGGGCAGTTGCTTGTGGCGCTCGTCTTCATCGACCCAGGTGATCATGTATGCCGCGAAGTAGATGACCTTTTCTAGATCCTTCGGCGCGAGGTCCAGCAGATAACCCAACCGACTCGGGACACCCTTGAAATACCAAATGTGCGTGACCGGGGCTGCAAGTTCTATATGCCCCATCCGCTCGCGACGCACCTTGGCGCGGGTGACCTCAACCCCGCAGCGCTCGCAGATGATGCCCTTGAAGCGCACCCGCTTGTACTTGCCGCAGTAGCACTCCCAGTCACGGGTGGGGCCGAAGATCTTCTCGCAGAACAGGCCATCCTTCTCCGGCTTGAGCGTGCGGTAGTTGATCGTCTCGGGCTTCTTCACCTCACCAAATGACCAAGTGCGAATGTCATCGGCAGTTGCCAAGCCGATGCGCAATTCATCGAAGAAGTTGACATCTAACACTTTTGTGTCCTTCGTTCGGTTCGAACTGAGTTTGGGAATGCCTTAGCGGGTCTAGAGCTCGTCTACGCTGCTGGGTTCGCGGCGGGACAGGTCAATGCCGAGTTCTTCGGCGGCACGGAACACGTCGTCATCAGAATCACGCATCTCGATGGACATACCATCACTCGAGAGCACCTCCACGTTGAGGCACAGCGATTGCATTTCCTTCACGAGTACCTTGAATGACTCCGGGATGCCTGGCTCGGGGATATTCTCGCCCTTGACGATGGCCTCGTATACCTTCACGCGGCCAAGAACGTCATCGGACTTGATGGTCAAGAGCTCCTGCAGTGCATAGGCGGCGCCGTACCCCTCGAGCTCCCAGACCTCCATCTCGCCAAATCGCTGACCGCCGAACTGCGCCTTTCCGCCCAACGGCTGTTGGGTAATCATCGAGTACGGGCCGGTGGAGCGAGCGTGGATCTTGTCGTCCACCAAGTGCAGCAGTTTGAGAATGTAGATGTAACCAACTGAGACACGGCCCGGGTACGGCTCACCACTGCGCCCGTCGAATAGCTGCGCTTTACCATCGGCACCGACCAGGTTGAACCCATCATCGGTCGGCAGGGTCGACTCCAGCAGTAGCGCAAGTTCGTCCTCGCGCGCACCGTCGAATACCGGGGTGGCGACCTTGCTAACCCGGGGCGCCGAGTGCACCTGCTCAGGGAGCCGCTTGGCGCGTGGATCGGCCGGATCGACTTTCCACCCAGCAGTTGCCGCCCAACCCAGATGGGTCTCAAGGATCTGGCCCACGTTCATGCGGCCGGGCACGCCCAGAGGGTTCAAGACGATGTCGACCGGGGTGCCATCCTCAAGGAACGGCATGTCCTCGACCGGCAAAATCTTTGAGATAACACCCTTATTGCCGTGCCGGCCGGCCAGCTTATCGCCCTCGGTGATCTTGCGCTTTTGCGCAATATAAACGCGGACGAGTTGGTTTACCCCCGGTGGCAGTTCATCACCTTCTTCGCTGTCAAAGACGCGCACCTCGATGATCTTGCCCGACTCACCATGTGGCACCTTGAGCGACGTATCGCGCACCTCACGCGCCTTCTCGCCAAAGATCGCACGAAGTAGGCGCTCTTCCGGGGTCAGTTCGGTCTCGCCCTTTGGCGTTACCTTGCCGACTAGGACGTCACCTGGCACCACATCGGCGCCCACCCGGATGATGCCGCGCTCATCAAGATCGGCGAGCACCTCATCGGAGACATTCGGGATATCACGAGTGATTTCCTCGGGGCCCAACTTGGTGTCGCGGGCATCAACTTCATGCTCCTCGATATGAATCGATGACAGGACATCGTCTTGGACCAACCGCTGGCTCAAGATAATGGCGTCTTCGTAGTTGTGGCCCTCCCATGGCATGAACGCCACGAGCAGGTTCTTGCCGAGTGCCATCTCACCAAGATCTGTCGAAGGGCCATCGGCCAGGACCTGCCCCTTTATTACATGGTCACCCTCAACCACGATCGGGCGCTGATTAAAGCAGGTACCTTGGTTTGAGCGGTGGAACTTCTCCAAGCGATGGGTGTAGGTGCCACCGTCGTCGTAGGCAATGGTTACCGAATCTGCCGAGACTTCGATGACCGCTCCGTCTTGCAAAGCGGTGACGATATCACCGGCGTCGTAGGCGGAACGGAACTCCATGCCGGTACCAACACGTGGTGCCTCGGCACGCAGCAACGGCACCGCCTGCCGCTGCATATTCGAGCCCATCAACGCGCGGTTCGCATCGTCATGCTCAAGGAACGGAATCATCGCGGTTGCCACCGACCACAACTGGCGCGGCGAGACATCCATGTAATCGACATCGTTTGGCAAGATGTAATCGACATCGCCACCTTTGCGCCGCACGAGTACACGATCCTCTTGCATCTTGCCTTCGGCGTCGATCGGCGTGTTGGCCTGAGCGATTACGTATAGGTCTTCTTCATCGGCTGTCAGGTAATCAATCTGGTCGGTAACGCTGCCCTTGATGACCTTGCGGTAGGGGGTCTCGACAAAACCGAAGGCATTGACACGGCCGTAGGTCGCCAACGAGCCGATCAGGCCAATGTTCGGGCCTTCCGGAGTTTCGATTGGGCACATGCGGCCGTAATGGGAGGGGTGACGTCACGGACCTCGAAGCCAGCGCGTTCCCGGGACAGACCACCCGGGCCAAGTGCCGACAGACGGCGCTTGTGGGTAAGACCGGCAAGCGGGTTGGTTTGATCCATGAACTGCGAAAGC
>BJGE01000089.1 GCA_014190275.1 Actinomycetes bacterium
ACCCCGATGATGACCCAGCGGACTTGGTCGATCCGATCTATAGCAAGATCTGGGCCGGGATTGTCCCGCTAATTGCCAGCTTCCAAACCCCGGTGACCGATGAGCACACGCCCCCAGACGTCAAAGTGCCCGAGTACCTCACCAGGTGGCGCATCTCGTGAGTGGACGTCCGTTAGACCTTTCACTGTGGTGGAGCACGCTGCCAATTGATCTAGCCTCGCCGCTAGGCGCACCGCTACCAGGTGACAGCACCGCCGATATTGCAATCGTCGGCGCCGGCTATACCGGGCTCTGGACGGCTTATTACCTGCTAAAAGCCGATCCGTCGCTGCGGGTGACGATTATTGAGGCCAACTACGCCGGCTTCGGTGCGAGCGGTCGCAATGGCGGTTGGGCGTCCGCACTTTTCCCCGTCAGTCTTGAAGCCCTCGCGCGGGCAAGCTCACGCGAGGCTGCGTGCTCGATGAAGCGCGCGATGTTCGCTACCGTCGTCGAAATCGGCCGGGTGGCCACCGCCGAAGCCTGGGATATCAACTGGAAGCAAGGTGGCACCATCGTACTTGCCCGCACTCCCCTGCAACTGGCAAGTGCCCGCGAGGAGATCGCGAACCTGCGATCTTGGGGTTTCGGCGAAGAGGACTACGCCCTACTAGATGCCAAAGCCGCAAAAGACCAAGCGCACGCGACCGATGTCCTTGGTGCGACATTCACCCCGCACTGCGCGGCGATCAACCCGGCGTTATTGGTGCGCAATTTGGCTCGCACCGTCATTGCCATGGGCGCCAAGCTTTTTGAGGATACGGCGGCAACGGCAATCGAGCCTGGCATCGTGCGGACATCGCGCGGATCGGTGCGCGCTGAAGTCATCGTGCGCGCTACCGAGGGTTACACTCCATCCCTCGCCGGGCAAAAACGCACCCTGGCACCGGTTTACTCACTGATGCTTGCGACCGAACCACTTAGTGACTTGACCTGGGATTCGATCGGGCTGCGCGAACGAGCGACTTTTAGTGACGGTCGCCACTTGATCATCTACGGCCAACGCACCGCAGATGGGCGACTCGCCTTCGGCGGGCGCGGCGCGCCGTACTACTTCGGCTCCAAAATCACTCCCGCGCAAGACCGAAACCCCCAGGTGCACGCGGGCCTTTGGCAGGTACTAACCGATCTCTTTCCTGCTGTTAGCCAGGCCAAGGTCACACACACCTGGGGCGGGCCACTCGGGGTGCCCCGTGATTGGTGGGCCTCCTGCGGATTTGACCGCGGTACCGGACTCGCGTGGGCCGGTGGTTACGTGGGCGATGGGGTTGGCACCACTAACCTCGCGGGCCGCACGTTAACCGAATTGATCACCGGCGACCCCAAAACCCCAGGTAACCTCACTACTTTGCCGTGGGTAAATCACCACTCCCCCAAGTGGGAGCCCGAGCCGCTGCGCTGGTTGGGCACCAATATTGGGCTCCGGGTGATGTCAAGTGCCGACGATTTGGAGGCCCGCACCGGTAGATCCTCCCGCCGCGCCGCCTACTTCGGGCGAAAAATGGGCCACTAGACCGGTAAATTGGATCCAATCCAGAAAATTGGATACAGTTCAGGTTATCCGGATGCCGTCCCACTAACCCAGGAGTTTTGATGCCCCAAGCGCCCCAGCGCCCACTTGACCTCTTTGAGATCGACCACCTGTTGTCGGAGGAAGAACGGGCAATGCGCGATGTCGTCCGGGTCTATGTCGATGACCAGATCAAGCCGCGCGTCGCGGATTGGTTTGAGTTCGGTGAGATCCCGGCCCGTGAATTAGCACTCGAACTCGGTGCTCTTGGGGTAATGGGTATGCACCTGGAAGGCTACGACTGCGCCGGCACATCGGCGGTTGCCTACGGCCTGGCCTGTATGGAGTTGGAAGCCGGTGACTCCGGTATCCGCTCGCTGGTGAGCGTGCAAGGTTCGTTGGCGATGTACGCGATCCACGCCTTCGGCTCCGATGAGCAAAAGACCACTTGGTTGCCCAGGTTGGCCGCGGGCTCGGCAATTGGTTGTTTTGGTTTAACCGAGGCCGACTTTGGCTCCAATCCCTCGGGCATGCGCACTAATGCCAAGCGCGATGGCGATGACTGGATCCTCAATGGCTCTAAAATGTGGATCACCAACGGCAATGTCGCTGACGTAGCCGTGGTTTGGGCCCAGACCGATGATGGTATCCGCGGCTTCGTCGTGCCGACGAACGCACCTGGCTTCGTCGCCAATGCAATTCACAAGAAGATGTCACTGCGGGCATCGGTCACGAGCGAACTCGTCTTCACCGACATCAGATTGCCAAGCAATGCGATGTTACCGGGGGTCAAGGGGCTAAAGGGGCCGCTCTCCTGCCTTAACGAGGCCCGGTTCGGCATCATCTTTGGCACCATGGGCGCCGCACGTGATTGCCTTGAGACCGCGATCTCCTATTCAATTGACCGCGAACAGTTCGAAAAGCCAATTGCCAGTTTCCAATTGACTCAGAAGAAACTCGCCGATATGGCCCTCGAACTCGGCAAGGGCACCCTGCTGGCACTACACCTTGGCCGCCTAAAAGATGAGCACCTTATTCGCCCGGAGCAGATAAGTGTCGGCAAGTTGAACAATGCTCGCGAAGCCTTAAATATCGCGCGGGAGTGCCGGGGCATCCTTGGTGGTAACGGCATCACCCTTGAGTACCCAATTATTCGCCATATGAACAATCTCGAGTCGGTCTACACCTACGAAGGCACCAATGAAATGCATACCCTTGTTGTTGGTGAGGCCTTGACCGGAATTGCGGCCTACCGCTGATGCCCGGGGCACTTGACCAAGTGCTGGTTGCGGATTTCTCCCGGGTGCTTGCCGGTCCCTATGCCTCCATGCTGCTGGGCGATCTTGGCGCCACGGTCATCAAAGTCGAGCGCCCCGGTGCCGGCGATGACACCCGGGCCTGGGGACCGCCGTATGCCGAGGATGGCCAGTCCACCTACTTCCATTCGGTCAATCGAAATAAAAGATCCCTGGCATTAAATATTGGCCACGCTGCCGATCAGCACATCGCCCGGAAGCTGGCTGCCCGGGCCGATATCGTCTTGGAGAATTTTAAGCCGGGGGCGTTGGCCCGCTACGGGCTCGATTACCAATCTGTTGCTGCCGGCAACCCCAGTGTCATCTACTGCTCAATCAGCGGTTTCGGAGCTGGCGCGGGTGCCGAACTTCCAGGTTATGACCTACTCGTGCAAGCCATGGGCGGTTTGATGAGTATTACCGGAACCGATGAGCCAACAAAAGCTGGAGTTGCGGTCGTTGACGTACTGACCGGCTTGCACGCAACCGTGGCGATCCTTGCCGCACTGCGCCACCGTGAAATAACCGGCGCGGGCCAACTCATTGAAGTGTCGCTCCTTTCCAGTCTGCTGTCAGCACTGGTTAATCAGGCTTCCGGATATGTCGGCGCCGGGGAGATTCCGACTTTCATGGGTAATGCCCATCCTTCAATTGCGCCATATGAGGTCTACCAAACGGCAGATCGGCCACTTGTTATCGCCGTCGGCAACGACACCCAGTTCGCGGCACTTGCTAGCACAATCAACCGCCCCGGGCTAGCAGCCGACAGGCAATTTGCCACTAATCCAGCGCGAGTAGCCAACAGAGCAGCATTAACCGATGAGCTGACGATCGCCCTTAGGGCTCAAGGGGCTGATCACTGGCGCCAAGTACTTACCGCCGCTGGGGTGCCATGTGGCCCGATCAACAACATCTCGCAGGCCTTCGCTCTAGCCACCGAACTCGGACTGGATCCGATCGCGTTAGTCGGCACCGCGGCAAATGGTGCAGAGCAAGTCGCGAATCCGGTCAAGTATTCGGTTACCCCAGCTACCTATCACCTATCCCCCCCACATGTTGGTCAAGACAATGCAGCGGTGATCGCGGAGTTCGATCTGGCATGAACGTTAAGCCACTAACCACGCAAGAGGAGGTCCTCGCACTCTTGCGAGTCGAGATCCTCACCGGGGAGCTACAGCCAGGGCAGCAGATCGTCCAGGATGCACTTGCCGAGAAATTCGGTGTGAGCCGAGTACCACTGCGTGAGGCCTTGAAGATTCTCGAAGGCGAAGGGCAGGTTACCCACCACCCGCACCGCGGCTACTTCGTAGCAGAGTTGAGCGTAGGTGACCTGCACGAGGTGTATCGACTACGCGCTCTGCTGGAGCGCGAGGCAGTGACCGCAGCCGTCGCGAACATCACCGACCGCGACCTTTTTAAAATCGCTGAACTTGCGAAGGAGGTCCACACCGCAACGAGTACCGGCGAGGTTCTAGCCATCACCGCCGCGAATCGTGAATTCCACTTCGCTATCTTCGAGCTATGTGAAATGCCTAGATTAGTCCGCCTGCTACGCCAGCTTTGGGATGCCACCGATGTTTATCGCTCGGTCTACTTCGCTCAGGCCCCAAACCGAGAGCGGATCTTGCTCGAACACGATGAGATTCTCAATGCACTCGCTGCCAGAAATGTGGAAAGAAGTATTAGCTGGCATGACACGCACCGCGATAACTCGGTAGCCAGTGTCAGTGCGGTGATTTCGGGTTAATGCTCTGGCCAAGAGCCCGACAGCCGCGACCACACAGGTCTAAAGCGTTGTCCCGTGCTTCAATACCCCAAGGAACGCTGCGCAGGCTACCGCAATCCAATCAATAATTTTATTTTGTAAGGGATACTTACGACATGGGAACGCCGATACTTCCAGATCATCAAAAATGTATTGTCATAGCATTTTGGCGCTTTCATGACCGATCGGAATGGTTACCCGGAACCTTGATCCAGCTTTTTGCGATTAGTGAACGAAGGCCGAACCAGCGATTAACGCCTTGGCGATAACCATTCGCATGATGTCATTTGTTCCCTCGCCGATGCTCATAAGCGGCGCATCTCGATAAAGACGTTCGACTACATATTCGGTTGAATAGCCGTATCCTCCGTGGATGCGCATTGCTTCGAGGGAAGCTTTTATTGCTACTTCCGATGCGAAATACTTCGCCATGCCAGCCTGCATATCAACGCGATCCCCGGCATCTGCCAGCGAGGCGGCCCAGTAAGTCATCAGCCGAGCCGCCTGTAGCTCCGTCGCAATATCAGCGAGTTTCAGTTGAATTGCCTGAAAATCAGCAATGGGCTTGCCAAAAGCCGTCCGCTGCTTTGCATATGAAAGTGCTGCGTCGAAAGCAGCCTGCGCTATCCCCACACTTCTTGCCGCAATATTGATTCGTCCGATTTCAAGACCCGACAGCACCTGTTGCATGCCGCGCCCCTCGACCCCTCCCAGCAGATCGGTCACTGGCACTGCAACATTTTCTAGAACCACTTCGCATGACTCGGTGCCTTTGTACCCCAATTTTCCAAGGTCACGGCTAACCGAGAAGCCAGCACTTTTTGAGTCGATCAATAGGACACTCATCCCCCGATGCGGTGGCGTAGTACCCGTATCGGTCTTAACTAGAACTGGAAGGACATCGGCGTATTTGGCATTTGTTATCCAAGTCTTGGTTCCATTCACAAGGTAATGGTCCCCATCAAGACGCGCCGTAGAGCCAATGCCCTGCAGGTCAGTTCCCGCATTGGGTTCAGTTAGGCCAATACCGGTGCGGAACTGTCCTGAAGCCAGCGCGGGAAGAAGCCGCGTTTTTTGCTCTTCAGTCCCATGATGGGCGATCATCCAACAGG
>BJGE01000090.1 GCA_014190275.1 Actinomycetes bacterium
GAACGGCGGATCAAAACGACAGATTCGCGTTTCGTCAGACAGTGCCATATTGAACTTGGAAGCGCTTGCTCGTAGTTCTTGAGCCATCTTTTGTGAAAGTTCATCGGTAGCTCTTCCGCGGAATGATTTGGCAACACATGTTTCAGTAGCCAATTCTCGCAATGTGACTTGTGAATCGTTCGGCCGCGGCATGTTGCCGAAGGTGCTACCAGAAGGCATCACAAACGAGACATACCATTTGGAGTGACCGGCATTGTCTTCACTTTGAGCGGCAATTACTGGGGCTGTCATCGCGATTTTTTGTGATAATTGATTTCCCTTCGAAATGTAATTAAATAATGAAGAGAATGCACTGCTTGTTGCGGTTGAATACTGCCCAGAAACTCTTACCTCTGCGATGACACATGGAAGATATTCACGAAGCTCAAAATTCTCATAAGTTCGAAGCACTTTAAATTCTTGGCGTTTGGTCATACATCAAGCCTCCTCTTGCACATCGCTACCTCTTAACTCTTAAATACCAAGAAATTCGCGCAGATAGCGCGGGGCCGGTGCCCCGTAGGCCAGCATTAGGTCATGGATCTGCCGGTCACTCCAATCCGGATGCAGCACCCGCAGATCAGCCACGATCTCACTAAGTGCTCGGTACCCGACGAAGTAGGTGGGCAGTTGCCCGGCGGTTAGCAGGGCGCGACGCCATTTACCGGTGGCCTCCCCTTCCTCTTGGAAGCCGCGGTTCATCATCAGGTCAAGGCCCTCTTGCTCGGTCATCTCGGCGGTATGAACTCGAACATCCAAGATCGCGTTAATCGTTAGGCGCGCCTGCATTTTTAGCTGCTGCAGGCGCAGCGCAAGTGCCGAGGCCTTGTCGTCAAAGGGTGCGTAACCCCGACTCACCAGTAGCTCCTCGGAGTAGACAGCCCAGCCTTCGATGAAGACGCCGCTGCGAGCAAAAGCGCGCACCGGCGTCGTAGCCTCAAAATGGTGCGACTGGGCAAGTTGCAGCACATGGCCTGGCATCGCCTCGTGGATGGTTAGCCCGTGCAGCTGCACCGCGTTGTATTCCCGGTAGAAGGAATCAACCCGATCGACGGTCCAGTCGCTCGGCGTTGGTGAGACCGCTACAAAGGTGGCGACCTGCGCGCTTTCGAGGGGTCCGGGGGCATCACAGTAGGCAACGGCGACGCCACGGTGAATCTCCGGCATTTCGATCACCCGGACATCAAGCTCCGGGACCGAGATCAGATCATTTGCACGCACAAACTCAGTGGTGCGCACCAGGGCCTGCTCGACGATGCCGAGCACCGTCTCATCGGTGACAGGCGCCTCGGCCGCAATGCGGGCAAAAGCGCGCTGCACCAGATCCGGTGCCGTTGCCTTCTCGCCGAGATACTGCGCCGCATAGCCCTTCATCGCCAGGTTCACCTTGTTAAGGTGTGCTTCGGCAGCCTCAAGCAGCAGCATCGGCGCGATGTCATCATCAAGACCGTGCCACAACGTCGCTGCGTAGAGGCGCTCACCCAGCCTCGGGCTACGCCTGGCCTCCGGCAGTTGTTCGGTCAGCCACCCGCTAAATTCCAGCACCGCATCGCGGGCCCTGCCCACCAGCTCATTGTCATGCACTAACTCCGCGGCCTCGGTTTCAATCAACCGGGTGGTGCCCGCCAGCTGGTTGATCGCGGTCTCCGTGTGGATCTGGGTCAACTCACCGAGTTCAGTGCGCGCCTGCGCCAAGAACCCGGGGATCGCCGCGAGACGCCCCTTGACGCTTTGCGCGCGCTCCGCCTGCGGGGCAAAGTCACGTGAAATAAGTAGGTGCAGCGCAGTGCCCGGGTTCCAGACCATCGGGTTCCAGGTGGCCGCACGCAATTCACTTACCTCGAACTGGGACTTGGTCAATCTCGAGCGCAGGATTTCAAGGTCAATCTGATCAGATGTTGAAAGTTCGAGGTCGTCGACCGCATCGAGTTGGGTCAGGTGGTCGGTGATCTTCTGGGCCTGCTCAGCGCGCGCCTTCGTCGTCAGATCAGGTAGTCGATCATCAAAGCGGTGATCCCCCAGATAGGTAGCGAACACCGGGTCGAAGGACAGTAGGTCATCAATCGCATTGGTCGCAATTGCTTTGAACTGCCGGGTTACCGCACCAAGTTCACTCACCTGACCTACCTCCAGCTGATTTCTCAAGCTCTTGAATAGCGTTAACACGATGACGAATAGCAGCGCGCAAAGCGCCCTCGGCATCCCAACCACGGGCCCGAGCCAGTGACACCAGGCCCAGGAGGTACTCACCAAGTTGCTGCTCATCACTTAAATCTGCAACCAGCGCACTTACCTGTTCATTTTCCAGTGGGGGCAACTGCTCGGCTAATGCTGCACTGCGCGAAATCACTTTGCCGGCAAGGACCAGAGCCGGCAATTGCGCCGGGATGCCCTCTGTCACTGAGGTTCTGCCCTTCTCTTTCGCCTTAAGTTCATGCCAATTCGCTTCGACCGCAGCAGCCGTGGTCGCACCTGCCTCTGCAAAAACATGCGGATGCCTGGAGACGAGTTTGTTAATTATGCCATCACACACCGCATCGATATCCCACGGCTCGTCAGGGTTTTCCTGCGCGATCCGCGCGTGAAATACCACCTGCAGGAGCAGGTCGCCGAGTTCCTCACGCACCCCGGCATCGTCATCAGTGTCAATCACCTCAACCAACTCATACGTTTCTTCAACCAGATACTCAACCAGCGAGGCGTGGCTTTGCCGGGCATCCCACGGGCAACCGCCGGGTGAGCGGAGTTGATCCATGACGGACACTAAGTCAAGGAAGCGCTCACCCCGGGCACCTGTCATCGTCTGGTGGTTAAGTTACTCAGCGGGCAGCACTGATAGATCACTCGGCACCGGCCCGATGACCAGCTTGGTTGCTTCCCAGGTGCCATACCTCGGACTCACTTCGGTGCCCACCGCCAAACTGGTTTCAATGATCGCTGCCACCACCGCATCACTTTGACCTTGAATATCGGCGGTTGGTGCGAGTGCTTGGCCGAGCATTTGAGCTAAAACATTGGTGCGAACAAATGACTCGATCTGAGTCGGAGCAACATTGCGCTGCAGCAAGATATCTTGGACCTGCGCTTCGCCACCAGCTTGTTGCACGTAGCCTTGCAAGGTGCTGTCGATTGCACCCTGAGTAACCGTTACACCTTTCTCGGTAGCCAGTAGGTTCACCAATTCACTCGTGACCAGCCGGCCAAGAACCGCACTCGTGAGCGCCGAGTCTGAGGTATTCGGTGATTTCTTTTGCGCAACCAGTACTTCTTGCACGGTGGAGGTCAAGGTTTGCTCGGAGATCCGTGTATCGCCAACAACAGCGGCGGCACCCGATGTAACGGCCCCGCATCCGGTCAAAGTCACCGAGGCAATGATGGTGCCCGCGATAACGGCACTGACACCAGCGCGGTGGATTCGAACGATTCTCACTTGTTCTCCGAAATATTGGGCGGGTGGGCTTTGGTCTAACCGGGCGCAGGCTTTGGCAACACCGTGTTGATTAGTTCTGCCGCCCAGTCAAGAAGGGCGGTGTCGCGAACCGGCTGCCCGCCCATCGGGGCGGTCATCGGCCGCGGCACGACGATCGTACGGACCGCCCCGCGAACCAGAGTTCCGGGGTACAGGCGTTCTAATCTAAGTTGGGCCGACTCCGGTAACTCCACCGGATGGAACCGCACTTTTGGCCCCTGGGCTATCACCTCGGTCAAGCCGGCGGCCCGAGCGAGCGCCCGAAACCTGGCCACGGCAAGTAACGCGGTTACCGGATCCGGGAGCGGACCGAACCGGTCGGTTAACTCCAGCCCGACCTCGTCCACCGCAGCTTCGGTGGTTGCTTCGGCGAGATTCTTATAGGCGGCCAGTCGCAGGCGCTCCTGCGGGACAAATTCATGGGGGATGTGTGCATTGATCGGTAGTTCAACACGTACTTCGGTGAAATCCTGCTCGGTCAGGCCCCGGTGCTCAGCCAAAGCCTCCCCGACCAGCCGCACATAAAGGTCAAAGCCCACATCGGCAATGTGGCCACTTTGCTCACCACCTAGCAGGTTACCCGCACCTCGGATCTCCAGATCCTTCATCGCGATGCGCATTCCCGAGCCCAAGTCGGTGTTCTGCGCAATAGTAACCAGGCGCTCATGCGCGGTTTCTGTCATTGGCTTGTCGGCGTTGTAGAGGAAGTACGCGTAGGCGCGCTCGCGACCGCGGCCCACCCGTCCTCGCAATTGATGCAACTGCGAGAGACCGAAAGTGTCGGCTCTGTCAACTATCAGCGTATTCGCATTGGCAATGTCAATGCCGGATTCAACGATGGTGGTGCAGACAAGCACATCAATCTGCCTATCCCAGAAATCCACGATTACCTGCTCCAGTGCTGACTCACCCATTTGCCCATGGGCCGTAGCAAACCGTGCCTCCGGCACTAAACCCCGCAGGCGGGCAGCGACTTTTTCGATGGACTCAACCCGGTTATGCACGAAGAAGATCTGACCCTCACGCAGTAACTCGCGGCGGATGGCCGCCGAGATTTGTTTGTCGTCATAGGGGCCAACGAAGGTCAGCACCGGTAGCCGCTCCTCGGGTGGTGTTTGGATAACCGACATCTCGCGGATACCAGTTACCGCCATCTCAAGGGTGCGCGGGATCGGGGTCGCCGACATAGCTAGGACATCAACGTTGGTGCGCAGTGCCTTCAGGTGCTCCTTGTGCTCCACCCCGAATCGCTGCTCTTCGTCAAGAATTACCAAACCCAGATCCTTAAAGCGGACATTCGCGGTTAGCATGCGGTGGGTTCCGATAACCACGTCGACGGTGCCATCACCAAGGCCGGCTACAACTGCACGGGCTTCCTTATCGGTGTTAAAGCGCGAGAGCCCGGCTACTTTTAACGGGAAAGGAGCGTACCGCTCCGCAAATGTCGAAAGGTGCTGCTGCACTAGCAAGGTGGTTGGTACCAGCACCGCAACCTGCTTACCGTCCTGTACCGCCTTAAAAGCCGCTCGAACTGCGATCTCAGTCTTGCCGTACCCGACATCTCCGCAGATCAATCGATCCATCGGGACTTCGCGCTGCATGTCGACTTTCACTTCATCAATGCACGAGAGCTGATCTGGGGTTTCCACATAGGCGAAGGCGTCTTCAAGCTCGCGCTGCCATGGAGTGTCGGCTCCGAAGGCATGGCCCTTGGTTGCTTGGCGAGCGGCATAGAGCCTGATTAGCTCACCGGCTATTTGTTTGACCGCCTTGCGAGCCCGGCCTTTCGACTTCTCCCAGTCCGCGCCACCTAGGCGGTGCACACTCGGTGACTCACCACCTATATATCGAGTGACTAAATCAAGTTGATCGGTAGGCACATAGAGTCGATCGGCCGGCTGCCCGCGTTTACTCGGCGCATACTCGACAACTAAGTACTCCCGTGCCACCCCACCCACCTCGCGCTTGGCCATTTCCACATAACGGCCTACGCCGTGCTGCTCATGGACTACAAAGTCGCCTTTAGCAAGGGCCAGTGGGTCAATTGTTCGGCGCCGGCGCGACGGCAGCCGACGCCTATCCTTGGTTGAGGAGCGCTGACCGACAATGTCGG
>BJGE01000091.1 GCA_014190275.1 Actinomycetes bacterium
ATGCACCCGACCCCGCCGCACCCGACCCCGCCGCACCCGACCCCTCAGCACCGCTAGAACCAGCCCCCGAGGTGCCAGTTACGCCACCTGCCCCGACGCCTGCACCGACGCCGGCACCGACGCCGACGCCGACGCCGGCCCCGACTAGCTAACGACTACATGCCCAAAGCACCGCGCACTAAGGCCGCTACCTGACCCCCATCGGCACGGCCTTTGACCTGCGGCTGCACGATCTTCATCACCGCACCCATCGCCGCTTGACCGGTGGCTCCATCGGCGGCAACCTGAGCCACCGCCGCATCGACCACCGCTTGAACTTCGGCATCACTCATCGATTCCGGTAAGTATTTCGTGATGACCGATAGTTCAGCTCGTTCGCGATCAGCAAGTTCGGGGCGCCCCGCGCTGTCATAAGCCTCCGCTGACTCCCGCCGTTTCTTCGCCTCGCGTCCGAGTACCGTCAAGAGATCGTCGTCCGTTAACTCACGGGCCTCTTTACCCGCGACCTCCTCGCTGGTTATCGCGCTCAAGACCATGCGCAGGGTTGCCACGGTGAGTTCATCCCGGGCTTTCATCGCGGTCGTGAGGTCGCCTTGCAATCCCGCCTTTGAAGTAGCCATCTGCTCATTGTGGCAGGCGGGTGTTTTACCCCGGTCGGCGTGGCCGGTGGCCGTGGATGGCACGATCAACCCATGCGTGGATCCACCAAGGCCCTCCTGGGGCTAATTACTGCCGGTGCGGCGGGCTTGGTCTATGCCCGCTGGGAGGCGCAGGCCTTCACCCTGCGTCGAGTCAACGCGGCCGCCCTACCCGCCGGCCAACCCGACATGCGAATACTGCATCTGTCCGATCTACACCTGGTGCCCGGCCAGCGAAGTAAGCAACTATGGGTGCAATCCCTGCGCGAACTTCGACCCGATGCGGTGATTGTCACCGGTGATTTCCTTTCGCATGTTGACGCGGTGCCGCATGTCATGGACGCCCTCGACCCGCTCTTTGACATTCCGGGAGCATTCGTGCTCGGCAGTAATGACTACTACGCGCCGCGGCCGATAAATCCCGCCCGCTATCTAGCCGGGCCGTCGGGCCTGGCCCCAAACCGCCCGATGCTGCCTTGGCCGGATTTAGTCAATGCCCTCACCGATGTCGGTTGGCTGGACTTGAGTAATCGGCGGGCCACCATGAAAGTCGATGGCCGACACGTCGACGTTCGGGGCGTCGATGACCCACATATTGGCCGTGACCTGTATGCAGACATAGCCGGCGCCTTCGACCCGGCCGCTGACCTTGCCCTCGGCGTCACCCACGCCCCCTATCTGCGCATCCTCGACGCCATGACCGGCGATGGTGCGAATCTGGTACTCGCCGGTCACACCCACGGCGGCCAACTGCGCCTACCCGGCGTCGGAGCTCTCGTAACGAATTGCGATCTGGATCGTGCCAGGGCACGCGGACTATCGCGGCACGGCACCGCTCACCTGCATGTGTCAGCGGGCCTCGGCACCTCCCCTTATGCCCCGATTCGCTTTGCCTGCCCGCCCGAGGCCACTTTGTTGACCCTCACCGCGGACTAGAAGTGGCAACACCTGCCAGCCAATTGCGCCCGTTACCGCTCCGTTAGACTCCGCAGGTCCTTCGGGGTGTGGCGCAGCTTGGTAGCGCGCTTCGTTCGGGACGAAGAGGCCGTGGGTTCGAATCCCGCCACCCCGACGCCAGATCGGGGGCTGATCAATAGATCGGCCCCCGGTCGACAGCCAAACGAAGTGAGCAAGGCCGAGCGAAGGGGCCCGACATGACGATTCCCGATCGCCGCCCTGAGCGCGCCGAGTTGGGGCCAACTACCGCCGCTTATGTCAAAGCGATGGGCTGGCGATCGGTAAATGCACATACTCACATCTCACTGGTCAACGGGTACGTCTATGTCGAAGTGCCAAAAGCCGGTTGCGGCACCATGAAGGCCACCCTCGGGGGCCTGGAAGCCGCACGACTAGGCCCCAAGTTGGTAGAGCGGGTGCAGGCGGCGCCGCATGATCGCACGAAAATGACCGCGTTCGTCAAACCATTCCAACTACCACCTGCGCAACTCGAGGAGGTCTTCACCTCCACGCAGTTCAAGCGCTTCGCCGTGGTTCGCGATCCTGCCGCCCGGCTGCTCTCCGGGTACCTTGAGAAGATTCGGCAAGGGCTGCAGCAAAGCGCACAAATTTTCGAAACCTTGACGGACCTTGGCCGCGCCCCGAAGTCGGCTGCCGACATTTCTTTCGCAGATTTCATTGACGTGATCGGCGCTCAGTCATCACGCGATCAAGATCCACATTGGCGGCGCCAAGTTGACCATCTCGGCCTGCCCGGCATGCGATACGACGCGTTGATTCACCTCGAAGAGTTGGGTGCTTCCTGGGGTCAAATAGGTGCACTAATAAATGTACCGGATGTCCAGGAAGAATTTTTTTGCCGAAACTCAACTCAAGCAGGTGCGCACTTGGCCGAGCACTACACTTCGGAACTTTTCACAAAAGTGTCGGAAATCTACGCTGACGACTACGCAACCTTGCACTACCCCGTTGAGTGGTGATTGGTAGCGGACTCGTCACATCACCGCGTTGAGGAATTTTTGGGTTTCTGGTAGCCGCGAACCATCAAACATCTGCTCCGGGGTGCCTTGCTCCAAGACGACTCCCTCATGGAAGAAGCACATACGCGAGGCAACCTCACGAGCGAAACCCATCTCATGCGTGACCACAATCATCGTGGTGGCGTGATCTTTGGCAAGGCTGCGCATAACCGAAAGCACTTCGTGAATTAGCTCCGGGTCAAGGGCCGAGGTGGGTTCGTCGAAGAGCATCACCTGTGGCTTCATCGCGAGTGCCCGGGCAATGGCCACCCGTTGCTGCTGGCCTCCCGAGAGACGAATCGGATACTCGGCGGCTTTGTCGGCGAGCCCAACGTCGGCGAGCAGTGTCATCGCCCGATCCTTGACCACCTTCGATGAATCCGATGAGATACGAAGGGGTGCTTCCATCACATTGTCAAGGACACTCATATGCGGGAACAGATTGAACTGCTGAAAAACCATCCCGCAGGTCTTTCGCAAACTCTGGATCTGCTTGCGGCGATGACGGGTCGGGCTACCTGCACCAATGCTGATACCCGCAACCTCAATATTTCCCGTCGTCGGCTCCTCCAGAAAATTAATGCATCGGAGAAATGTGCTTTTACCCGAACCGGACCGCCCAAAAACCACGACTACTTCACCGGCGCCGATCTCCATATCAACGCCCTTGAGAACTTCGAGCGGGCCGAAAGACTTACGCAGGTGACTCACCCGCACCAGTGGTGCTGTCACGAGGCCCCCTTACCGTGGCGCACATAACCCTTGCTCATTCGCTCCTCCAGCTTCCTTTGGAAAAAGGAGAAGATTGCGGTCAATCCCCAATAAACAAGGGCGGCAGCTATCAGCGCTTCTAGGTTTCGGAAATCAGCTTTGCCGGAGAGCTGCGCCATCCGAAACGGATCTGCCCATAGCAAGGTGGTGCCCAGTAGCCCGATGAGCGCGGTGTCCTTCATCATCGCAATGAATTCATTGCCGGTCGGTGGTATGACGATTCTGGTGGCTTGGGGCAGGATAATTCTGCGCATCTGCTGGCCCGGTGACATCCCAAGGGCAGCACCTGCCTCGGCCTGACCGTGCGGCACCGCCTCTATGCCGGCCCGGAAGATCTCCGTCATGTAAGCCCCGTAATTAAAAGCGATTCCGACGATGCCAGCGACCTGCGCCGGCCAGATGAACCAGGTCGCGTATTGCTGCGGAAGGAGCCCAAGGGCTAACTGCGGTAGCGCTAGGTACCACAAAAATAACTGGACGATCAACGGAGTTCCGCGAAAGAAGGAGGTGTAGAAGCCACTAACACCATAGGCGATTGGATTTCGTGAAACCCGGCCAAGGGCGCCCAAGAGCGCGAGGGCAACAGCGCATGCGATCGCAATTATCGAGAAAGCGATGGTGACCCAGACCGCTTTGAAAATTGCAAAGGCGTGATCGACCATCCAGGCAATATCAAAACCGCTCTTGAAGAAGCCACCCAGAAGTAGGCCGCCAATCACCAGCCAGACCGCCGCGACTTTAATCCGGAAGGGCACCTTAAGGCTTGCTATCTCAAGGGACTCGGCGAGGCCGTGCCGCTGATGCGGCACGGCCTCTACCGTCGAAGTATTACTCATCAATGACTACGAGCCAGCACCCTTGGTGAAATCGACCCCGTACCACTTCATCGACAATTCGCTGAGCTTGCCATCGGCACGCATTGCCTCAATAACTGAATTGATTTCGGAGACCAGGGTGTCACTCGGCAACATTGAACCTCTATCCGTGGCTACCGAGAGCGGCTCCTGGAAAATGGTCTCGCCGATTAAGGCAATCTTCTTCCCTTTCTTGATCGCCTCCTCCAAGGTTGGAACCGTCGACACCATCGCGTCGATTCGGCCCAGCGCCAGATCTTGAATGCCAGTGGAGTCGGTGTCATAGGTAACTACCTCAATATCCTCGGGCACGATGAAGTCGAAATCGAATCCCGGGATCTTCAAGGTGCGATTGAGGTAGTACTCATAAGTGCACGCGCCACAAACGCCCACCCTCTTACCGGATAGCTGATCGATTGAGGTGATGTCGCTACCCGCTCCAACCGCAACCCCAGCCGGCGTGAAGTAGTAGGGCGTCGTGAATTGGAGAACTTTGTCCCGCTCATCGGTGATGGTCATCGAGCCGACCGAAATATCCCAACGATCATTCCAGTTGCCCGCGGTCAGGACATCCCACGAGGGCGTCTCCCACTGCACCGTCGTGCCCAGACGATTGGCGATCTCGGTGGCAACATCGATGTCGAAGCCCGCCCACTCGCCCGTGGCCTCGTCAAATGAGGACTGCGGTGGATATGCCGGGTCTGTGGAAACTCGCAAAACACCATCGCGCTGGATTCGCTCAAGCAAAGTGGTGGGCTCGGCGGGGGCCGCCTCACTTGGCTCCGCCGCCGGGGCTGACGGCGCAGCACTTTCCGGTGCCGCGGGTGCGGGCGCCGCACTTTGTGCCGTGGTTCCACCGCTAGAACCGCAACCGACCGCGAACACCGCGGTGAGCGTGAGTATGCCCGCGGTGGTAAACGTCTTCCAGGTACGCATTATTGAACTCCCTATGGTCGCATGAGCACGGAACTGCTGGGGTAATTGTGGGCGGGGATGCCAGATTCGGTGGCCCTTTCGCAAGATTGTTTCCGAACTGGTTTTGGCCCCGCCGGTA
>BJGE01000092.1 GCA_014190275.1 Actinomycetes bacterium
AGACCCGGTAAGGCGCGGTGGGGGGTGTGCTCGGGTGGGGGTGTGTTCGGGTGGGGGTGTGTTCGGGTGGGGGTACGCATTAGCCTGATGGAGTGAGTGGGATTGTCGAGAGGTGGGGGTACTGGACCCGGAGCCGCTCGGATGAGGAAGCAGCGCAGCTGCAAGATGAGATTCGCGGGGCCGGGGGAGTACCAATTCGCGAATGCGAGCACGGGGCCATGGTTTCGATCATGGGTACCGTCCGAGCCGTTACCTTGCGTCCGCAGCAGGCCACCCCAGCATTAGAAATTGAACTTTATGACGGGTCAGGTTTTGTGACAGTTATCTGGCTCGGCCGACGGCGGATTCCAGGAATCTTAACCGGGCGGCGCATGCTCGTGACAGGCCGGTTGACCTGCGCACCGAATGTCCGGGTTATTTACAATCCGCGCTATGAACTCTTTCCGATAGCAGATTGATCATGAGTACCCCTGAGATTCCGGAGCCAACAGCAAACGAGACCAAGGCTGATGTCCGGGCCGAGACCGTGTTGCTGGAGCGCGCCATCGGCGGGTGGCGCGGCATCATTGATTCTGGAGTGCCAACCGCGGTATTTGTTATCGCCTATCTTGTTACCGGCCAGAATCTGGGTTGGTCAGTTGGCGCAGCGGTTGGTGCCGGTCTGCTGATTGTGCTGTGGCGCTTAATCCGCAAAGAGCCATTACAGCAGGTGCTCGCTGGTTTCGCCGGCGTGTTGATTTCGGCCTTGGTGGCAAAATGGACGGGCCGCCCGGAGGCTTACTTTCTACCCGGTTTCTTACAAAATCTAGCCTATGGGTCGGCATTCTTGATCTCGATCATCATCGGCTGGCCGTTGCTGGGGGTAGTTCTTGGGTACTTCACCGGGGAGGGCACCAAGTGGCGACAGGATCGCCCTCTGCGCCGAATCTATGCGGCGGCCTCTTGGATTTGGGTGGCGCTGTTCTTCGGACGGCTCGTAGTTCAGGTACCGCTTTACCTCGCAGGTGCAGTTGGTGCACTCGGTGTGGTCAAAATCCTGATGGGGATTCCGCTCTACATAGCGGCCGCGTACTTTACCTATCGATTGCTTGCGCCAATCTGGGTTGCAAAGAGATCTGCAAGAAGCAAGTAAATCGCCTCAGGGGCTGTTGACATGTCCCAGCAGGGTTTGCAATGCCGGCTCTTGGTCTGGCGCAGTGACGAAGAGCAATTCATCACCCGTATCAAGGGGATCATCAGGCGATGGTGCAAATACGCGCGAACCACGCACGATAGCCACCAGTACGGTGTCTGTGGGCCAAGCTAGATCGCCGACACGCTGCCCGACCACTGGCGAGTCAGCCGACAAAGTAAGTTCGACGAGGTCGGCATTTCCCTGGCGAAAACTAAAGAGTCTCACTAGGTCACCGACACTTACGGCTTCATCAACGAGAGCGACCAGCATCCTTGGAGTAGACACCGCGACATCTACGCCCCAAGACTCATCAAACATCCATTCGTTCTTGGGATGGTTGACACGGGCGATCACACGTGGCACTCCATACTCGGTCTTAGCCAAGAGCGAAACCACCAAGTTCACCTTGTCGTCACCGGTTGCGGCTACCACTACCTGGCACTCGGCTAACTTGGCTTGATCAAGTGCGGAGACTTCACAGGCATCTGCGATCAGAAAATCCGCACCGTCAACTGACCCGGGCCGGGCAGCGGCTGGATCCCGGTCGATGAGCAACACCGAATGACCGCGCCCGAGGAGTTCCTTAGCAATGGATCGGCCGACTTTGCCGGATCCGGCGATCGCAATCTTCATATCAGGTCTCCAGGTCGAGACTCAAAAATCGCTTCGACCCGCTGGCGTTCAGCAACCAAGTACAAGGCATGGACTACATCACCGTCTTGAATTACCGTCTCCGTGCTCGGGAGCAACGGGCTACCAAATCGAGTGATGAAAGCAACCCGGGCCGCACTCGCATCCTCAAGCGCGGTGGCGCGGTGGCCTACCCAACTTGAGCCCACGTGCACCTCCGCCAACGCCATTGCGCCACTTGGATCGCGGTACTCCTCTTGTGCCCCCATGGGCAATATCCCGCGCATAATCTGCCCGGTGGTCCAGGCCACCGTCGCCACCGTCGGGATACCCAAACGCTGATAGACCTCAGCTCGACGTGGATCATAAATCCGCGCCACCACTCGGTCGACACCGTATGTCTCGCGGGCAACCCGGGCGGCCAAAATATTGCTGTTATCGCCACTACTTACTGCTGCGAAGGCATCGGCCCGGGCGATCCCGGCTTTCTCCAGGGTTTCGCGGTCAAACCCGATACCAGTAACTTTCAAGCCGGTGAAGCCAACTGGTAATCGGGCAAAAGCCGAATCACTTTGGTCCACCACGGCCACACTGTGACCCAGGTGGCTCAGGCGTTCGGCGAGTAGCGTCCCAACGCGGCCACATCCCATGATCACTACGTGCACAAGGCAAACCGTACACGCCCGACACTGGCTAGGGTCACGGCTGGTTAACTTTCGGGGCTGGTTGGGCGTAACATCGTTTCTCGTGCCGATCTCTACTGGTTTCAAGCGCCTCATTTTTGGACGGGCGCTTCGCACCGACCGACTAAGCGATTCCCTTCTACCCAAGCGCATCGCACTGCCCGTCTTCGCCAGTGACGCGCTGTCGTCCAATGCTTACGCGACACAAGAAATCCTGCTCGTGCTCTCCTTAGGTGGCGCGTCCTTCTATGCATTCGGGGGTTGGGTTGCGGCAGCCGTTGTGCTCGTCTACTTCACGGTGGTGGCCTCGTATCGGCAAAATGTGCACGCTTACCCAAGCGGTGGCGGTGACTACGAAGTTGTCTCGACAAATTTAGGTCAGAATTGGGGAGTTTTTGTCGGAAGTGCCCTACTCATTGACTACGTGTTGACGGTGGCGGTCTCAATCTCATCGGCCATTGCCAACCTTGGGTCTACCATCCCCGCGATCGCTGAACACAGTGTTTGGTACGCGGTAGGAGCCATTGTACTAATTACCTTGCTGAACTTACGTGGGATTCGCGAATCGGGTTCCCTCTTCGCAATCCCAACATATTTTTTCATGGGATCCATCTTCGTCATGATTGGAGTCGCGATCTATCGGATTGCAACTGGTTCGAATTTGGAGGCCGAGAGCGCTAACTGGGAAGTTGTCCCTGAGGCCAGTTTCGCCGGCGCCGCTTTGATCTTCTTAGTCGCGCGCTCGTTTTCGTCCGGCACCACCGCACTAACTGGTATCGAAGCTGTTGCCAATGGCGTGCCCTCCTTCCGAAAACCAAAATCCAAGAACGCAGCAACGACTCTTTTAATGTTGGGGCTAATCGCGACCACTATGTTTGCCGGAATCACCTGGTTGGCTCTTAAGACTCGAGTTCAGGTAACTGAGTTCGACAATGATCTAATTGGTCTGCCCGCGGGGCAATCACAAAAAACCGTTATCGTGCAGGTAGCTAATGCAGTATTCGGAAATTTTGAAATTGCAGTGCTGGTCATATCTCTCGCCACCGCATTAATTTTGGCGCTGGCGGCGAACACCGCATTCAACGGGTTCCCGGTACTCGGTTCGATTTTGGCGCGCGATGGGTATCTACCAAGGCAACTCCACACTCGCGGTGACAGATTGGCATTCAGTAACGGCATATTGATGCTCGCCGGCCTAGCGGTTTTACTCGTCATCAGCTATCAAGCCAGCGTGACGGGCCTGATTCAGCTCTACATCATTGGTGTTTTCGTCTCATTTACGCTCAGCCAACTTGGGATGATTAGGCACTGGAACCGTAATCTCCGAAGTGAACAAATCCCGAGCGAGCGTCGCAAGATGATCAGGTCGCGGGCGATTAACTCTGTTGGCTTTGTCATGACCGGGTCCGTATTGATCATTGTGCTTTTGACTAAATTCACCAAGGGCGCATGGATTGTTGTTGTTGCGATCCCACTTATCTATCTATTGATGCGGGCGATTCACCGGCACTATGCCGGCGTAGCGGCCGAGCTAGTGACTACCGATGATGAGAAAATCACACTTCCGACTCGTGTACATGCACTCGTTCTGGTGTCAAAGATTCACAAACCAACTCTGCGAGCATTGGCATATGCACGTGCAACCCGACCTTCGGTGCTAGAAGCCATAACAGTAAATGTCGACGATGAAGCAACCGCTGCTTTGTCGGCTGAATGGGAGCGCCGTGAAATCCCGGTAACCCTCAAGGTCCTAGACTCGCCGTACCGTGAGATCACTCGGCCGATTATCGAGTATGTGAAGCGGTTGCGCACAGACAATCCTAATGACCTAGTGACTGTTTATATTCCAGAATACGTTGTCGGGCATTGGTTCGAGCAGATTTTGCATAATCAGTCGGCACTGCGTCTTAAGAGTCGCTTGCTGTTCATGCCCGGAGTCATGATGACGAGTGTGCCCTGGCAGCTAGATTCAAGTGAGCGTGCACTTAATCGTGACGCCTGACCCGACCTCCAATTCGATTTCGCCACTTGAAGTCGGTGATGTGCTTGAAGTTACCATCGGCCAAGTCGCGCACGGAGGCCATTTTATTGCGCATGCAAATGGTCGGACGATATTTGTGCGTCACGCGATCACGGGTGAAACGGCCAAGGTGCGGATCACCGAAGTCAGATCCAAGATCGTGCGCGCCGATGCCATAGAAATTTTGATGCCAAGCCCGGATCGGGTGCAGGCACCGTGTGATTTTGCTGGTCCGGGAGCCTGTGGTGGCTGCGACTTTCAGCATATTTCATTGAGCAAGCAGCGCGAACTCAAAGAGCAGGTAGTAAAAGACGCATTCCGTCGGCATGCGCACCTTGCTGACGTCGAAGTTTCGGTGACGGCGGTGTTGGGGGATAGCGACGGGTTGGATTGGCGCACTCGAGTGCGTTGGAGCGTCGATAGCCTCGGACAGGTGGGGTTCCACATTTTCCGAAGCAGCGAAATCCTGGCTGTTAGCAAGTGTGTTACCGCGACCCGTGGCCAAGGCCGCGTGCTGGCCGGTTCCTATCTTGGAGCGCACGAGGTTCGATCTGCGCAGGGGTCTGATGCTGCCGTGGTCATCGCACCGGTGGGCAGCGCACCGGTGGGCAGCGATGCGGTAGGCCAGCGCCGAGTTACCCAAGAGGTATTGGGCCGCAGTTGGCTAGTGGATATGGATAGCTTTTGGCAGGCGCATCGCGGTGCACCAGCGGCTTTGGTACAAGCCGTGTTGGCTGCGGGCGCACCG
>BJGE01000093.1 GCA_014190275.1 Actinomycetes bacterium
TGCCGGAGTCGGTGCTGGCCGCTGGTGGCATCGTGGGTGACGGCAGCGTCGAGGAGTTGATCGCCAATGGTCGCGTGGTGGGTGCGGAGGCTGCGGCAAGGGCCATGGGTGCGAAGCCGAAACAACTGCCAAGTCTTAAATGTGATCCGCACCCAGCTTTATTTCAGGGCTCCACAACCGGCTTCATTGACCTCTCGGAGGATGTGAAGAGCAAGGACATTGACTCGGCGGTGGCGGAGGGATATGACTCTGCCGAGCTCGCTAAACGTTTCACCACCTCGGGCATGGGTACATCCCAAGGCAAACTGGAAAATGTCAATGCCATGGCAATCCTTGCAGCAGCGACCGGTCGTGATATTGCCACCGTGGGCACCACGGTTTGGCGGCCGCCCTATGCTCCGCTTTCCCTCGGCGTCTTGGCTGGCAGGTCCTTTGACCCAGTTCGGGTCTCGCCTTTACAAGGCTGGCACATAAAGCACGGCGCGGTACCGCTTGTTGCGGGTCAGTGGATCCGCCCCGAACACTACGGAGATCCCGCCGCAGAGGCGCTTAACGTGCGAACAAACGTTGGCGTAATCGATGTCACACCACTAGGCAAACTCGATCTTCGGGGGCCTGATGTCGTAAAACTCCTCAATCTTGTCTACACGAATAATTGGGATAATCTCGCGATTGGGTCGGTTCGATACGGGATCATGTGCGCTGAAGATGGCGTAGTTATGGATGACGGTGTTACCGGTCGATTGGGTGCCAACCACTATTTAATGACTACGACCTCGTCTGGGGCAGCCACGGTCTGGGAATTTCTCGAAATGTGGTTGCAGACTGCCCACCCAGACTGGTTGGTGAATATCACGCCGGTTACCACAGCGCTCGTGAGCATAAATATCGCAGGGCCAAACTCCAGAGAATTACTTGGGAGACTGACGGATATTGATCTGAGCCCCGATGCCTTCGGGTACATGAGAGTGCGCCTAGGTTCGGTAGCCGGGGTGCCCGATTGCATAGTGTGGCGTATCGGTTTCACCGGCGAACTAAGCTACGAGATACATGTGCCAGCGTCCTATGGACTTCATGTTTGGGAGTCGCTGCTTCTAGCGGGGGCCGATCTAGGGGTGGCCCCATTCGGTGTTGAGGCACAACGGATCCTACGCCTGGAAAAGGGCCACCTAATTGTTGGGCAAGATACCGACGGCTTGACCAAGGCGTACGAAGCTGGGCTTGGGCCGTTGGTGAAACTTGGTAAGGATGATTTCGCAGGACTGCCAGAACTTCGATGGCAAGAGGCGCTATCCGGTGCGCATTCACATCTAGTTGCGATAGAAACCGTCGACCCGATGCTAGTACCACCGGAGGCGAGCCAAATCGTGCAGGGCCAGGGCGAGATAGTGGGGCGAATCACCTCGAGTCGAATGTCACCCACCTTAAAAAGATCGGTGGCCTTGGCCCGAGTGGCGGCGGGGTTTGCAACCCCAGGCTCTCGACTGCGGATTGTTTTAATAAATGGACGTGTAGTGGAGGCCGTGGTGTGTGAAAACCTTGCCTTTGTCGATCCAGAAGGAGTGCGGCTGCGTGGATGACTCACTTAAGTTCAAGTGGCCACCTCCGGTGGCCCGCAGCCCGATCACTGTTCCCGGCGCCCTAGTAGTAATAGATGGATGGGAAAGATCAAAAGTTACTTCCAATGCCGATATAACCGTTACCGATGAGAGCTATCTAACCAAGGTGGTTATCCGAGCGAGCAAAGGCCATCCCGTGGCTGAGATTTTGCCGGTCCAAGGTTCGACGAACCGGGATGGCGGAACCTTGAAAGTCGGGTCTGGGCCGGCAGAGTGGTACCTGATCGGGCATGGCAAGGCCGAATCAATGGTGGTGGATCTGCCAATTGATGGTGGCATTGGATTTGCCTCGTGGGTTGACATCACCCACGGGCGGGCACTACTGCGGATTACGGGTAGGCGGGCTGACCAGCTGTTGAGTAAATTGTGCTCGGTCGATCTAGCGACTGCAACCACACCAGACGGTTCGGCCTTTCGGACGTCCCTTGGGGCAGTGACCACCGATGTAATTCGTGATGACCAAGCGGGAATCCGCTCATATCGCCTGCATTGCGAAAGGTCATCCGGTGCCTACCTGCTCGAGGTACTGCTCGATGCTGGGCAAGAGTTTGGGTGTGCGGCGCAATAATCTGGGGCGCCCGGGTTGAGTAACGCCCCGGGGTGGGGGAGCCGGCAGGGGGAGTTTGTGTCCTCGCCTGGTAGTTGCTAGAATTCGGGTCAGGTCAAGAGTGCCAGCGATAAGTCCCGGCTTGCTGGTCGACAACCCTCCAACCGCGGTGGGGTGCCCCGGAGAAGACCAGGCTCAGATTTTTGGGCAAGCGCGGGCCTTCAGTAGGGAAGGCCCCACGAGTTGGATTGAGGTCAGCTTATGTGTTGTTGTCGAATGACCAGCAGCTGAGTGCTGCGCCTACCGGCGCCGTCTTGGCAAAGCCAAAGCAGTAACCCGCATTGAGCGGGCACTTAGTTATTTCCTGTACCCAAAATCGAAATTTAAAACTCTTGAAAGGAATCCCATGAGCACCGGTTGGTCATTTGAAACCAAGCAAATCCACGCAGGTCAGTCACCAGATTCTGCCACTAATGCGCGAGCCTTACCGATCTATCAGACCACCTCGTACACCTTCAACGATACGACTCACGCATCGAACCTGTTTGCTTTGAAGGAGTTAGGCAATATCTACACCCGGTTGATGAACCCGACCACAGCAGTGGTCGAAGACCGCATTGCAGCACTCGAAGGTGGGGTCGGGGCTCTTCTTGTCGCCAGTGGGCAGGCCGCTGAAACCTTGGCGATCCTAAATATTGCCGAGGTTGGGGATCACATTGTTTCCAGCCCGAGCCTGTATGGCGGTACTTACAACCTTTTCCACTACACCTTGCCGAAGTTCGGCATTGAAGTCACCTTCGTGGAAAATCCCGATGACATTGAATCTTGGCGTGCGGCTGTGCGTCCGAACACCAAGGCTTTCTACGGCGAGTCCATCTCCAATCCGCAAAATGATGTCCTCGACATCGAGAATGTTGCCAAAATCGCCCATGAGGTGGGCGTGCCTCTTATTGTCGACAACACTGTTGCCACGCCGTACTTGATCCGCCCGCTTGAGTGGGGTGCCGATATCGTCGTGCACTCCGCGACGAAGTATCTCGGTGGACATGGCACTTCGATTGCCGGCGTGATCGTTGATGGCGGCACCTTTGACTACGCCCAGTACCCGGAGAGATTCCCCAATTACAACACCGCGGATCCCAGCTACCACGGCTTGGTTTACGCCCGTGATCTCGGCGTGGGTGGCGCCTTTGGCGTAAACCTCTCCTTCATCTTGAAGGCGCGAGTTCAGCTACTGCGCGATCTTGGTCCGGCGGTATCGCCATTCAATTCCTTCCTGATCGCTCAGGGTGTCGAGACGCTTTCACTTCGTGTTGAGCGTCATGTGCAAAACGCGCTAGCTGTTGCTACATGGCTAGAAGCTCGCGAGGAGGTGCTCTCGGTCAACTACGCCTCCTTGAAGTCGAGCCCTTGGTATGCACTCGGACAAAAGTACGCGCCCTTGGGCACGGGTGGAGTTTTGAGCTTCGAAATTGAGGGGGGACTGGAAGCCGGTCAACGTTTTGTCGAGGCACTAGAACTGCACAGTCACGTCGCCAATATTGGTGATGTACGCAGTTTGGTGATTCATCCGGCATCCACCACGCACTCGCAGTTGACGCCACAGGAGCAGGCATTCTCGGGTGTAACTCCCGGGTTGGTGCGCCTGGCCGTGGGCCTGGAGAACATTGCGGACATTCTGGCTGATCTTGACGCTGGTTTCCGGGCAGCGAAACAAAACTAGATTCCGTGACTGCACCAGCAACGTACGGCCCGCTTTCGTACGCAGGTCTGACTCCCGCCAGCGCCGCATGGCGGGAGTCAGACCCGGCTGGTGACCGGCTTTTTTGTGATTTGAAAGAGTTCACTACCGAGTCTGGATTCACTTTCCCGCAGGTGCGGGTGGCATATGAGACTTGGGGTGAACTGAATTCCTCTAGGTCAAATGCAATCTATATTTGCCATGCACTGACGGGGGATTCACATGTAACCGGGCCGGCCGGCCCAGGTCACCTGACTGCCGGCTGGTGGGACTCACTTGTGGGCCCGGGTCGGGCGATTGATACGAATGAATGGTTCGTTGTCTGTGCAAATGTTCTGGGCGGCTGCCAAGGCACCACCGGGCCGTCGTCGACAGCACCCGATGGCCGTCCCTGGGGGAGCCGGTTCCCAGTGTTGACCGTTTCCGACATGGTCGAAGTCGAGTTGCTGTTGACCGATGCGCTCGGCATCTCGTCCTGGGCGCTGATGCTCGGCCCGTCCTTGGGTGGCATGCGAGTACTTGAGTGGCTGGTCGCGCATCCGAGCCGGGTAAGAAGTGGATTGGTTCTGGGTACCACCGCCGCCGTCTCTGCAGATCAAATCGGCACCCACGTCAGCCAACTGGCAGCGATTTACGCTGATCCAGGATTTGCTGGTGGAGACTATTACGAGGCTCCACCCGGCCAGGGACCACATGTGGGAATGGGCATCGCTCGTAGGATTGCGCACCTTACATATCGCAGTTCCGAAGAACTCGATGAGAGATTCAACCGCGAGATACAAGATGTTGATCCACACGATATTGCTGGGCAAAGTGTCGGGCAGCCGCTCGCACCTTTCGCGGTGACCTCCTATCTTGATCATCACGCCGAGAAACTTGCGCGTCGCTTTGATGCGAATACCTACGTCACCTTGACCAATGCCATGAGCCTTTTTGACGTCGGAAGGGACCGAGGGGGTGTCGAAAAGGTGATCGGTGAAATCAGTGCGCCGTTGACCGTGGTGGCCATTGATTCAGACAGGTTGTTTCCTAATCGTCAGCAGCAGCAGCTGGTGGATCTTGCCCCCGGTGCTGATGAGCTGCATATGGTGCACTCCCTGCACGGACACGATGGCTTCCTTGTGGAGGATGAGCAGGTTTCCTATTACGTACGACAAGCTGTGCAACTCGCTCGAAAGTGACCCGGTATGTTCCTAATCCGGAAAGTCCCACAAGAAAGTAAGGCAGGATGACAGCGTGGGC
>BJGE01000094.1 GCA_014190275.1 Actinomycetes bacterium
TATGAAAAACTATAGACTACCAATGCTATAACAAAAAATATTAACAGTATAGTAGACTCCATTATTTACATTATACATTGGGATATTTTCGCATGCGCAAAATATGAATATTGTAAGCTGGTTGGCTCCAGATCACATTGTACATGAATGGGATCTACATCGTCGATACCCTAGCTAAACATTCAGGAAAGGTAGTCGTGCTCATTCGTTTGGCACGTTTCCAGTACGCACGAGACTTGACCCGGCTTCGATTTTCCACGCCCCAGGTCCGTTTCCTCGCAGACTGCATCCTGCGAATGTTCCCTCGCCTCGGTCATACACGTATACGCCGGGACCACGGTTGTCATTGATGGCGCAATCCCGAACAACTGGGTTACCTCCGGTTGACACCGAAATTCCCGAGTTGGTGTTGCCGTGAATGTCGCACTTCTCGATGGTTCCACGTCCCTGTTCGTAGACGTAGACACCAGCTTGCTTGCCATCCCGGATCACGCAGTCGCGCAGGATCGGAGTGCTGCCACGTGCGATACGAACACCCGAGTTGGTATTCCCGGCGATATCACAGTTCTCAATTAGCCCGAGACCGCGATCATAGATGAAGACGCCACCCTCTTTTCCGTCACGGATCAAGCAGGCGCGAACGCTAGGGTTGCCCCCTTCCCGGATCTGGAACCCTGAAAGCCCATTTCCGTAGACCACGCAATCTTCTATGGTTCCCTTGGCTTGGTCAGTGACGAGGAAACCTGACCCGCGACAATCGTGGATGGTGCAGCGCACGATCACCGGATTTGATGTCGGGCCTTGCAGGAAGATTCCGGCGCCGGTTGCGGAAGAGATGTCGCAGTCGGCGAGCATCGGTGCGCCGGTCGTGACCAGGATCACCCCCTGCGCACTGGTACCCGAGGTCCTGAGGGTCATGTTGCGGATCACTGCCCGCCCCGCTTCGAGGGTGACGGTTACCGGTCCTTCCGACACCAGGACCACGCGCGTGTGATCACCGTCGCCGAAGATCGTCACGTCCTTGCTGATGCGAATCGCTTCCGCGTAGACACCGGGCCGGACAACGATAAGTGCTCCGACGGTGGCGTTTGCGATCGCGGCGTTCAAGGTTTGGTGGTCACCTTGCCCGTTCGCATCGACGATAATCCGTTGCTGACCTGCAACCGGCGACGGAACGATGGCGGGTGCGGGCCCGACCGTGTTTGCCATCGGCGCGCCTGAAACAGGCGTTGCCGCCGGTGTCGCGGGTCTTTTGGCCCGGGTTACCAGTGTGGCAATCACACCCGTGGCCAGGCTCCCGACCGTCCAGAGTATTGAGCGCCGTTTTGCAGGGGTGGGGGGCGCGGTCGCGCACGCCTGACCGCACGTCCCACAGAACTGGGCCGCAAGGTCGGTTCGCGCGCCGCATCGAGTGCATTCTCCAGGGCGCGTCATCGCTTGGGGGTTCCGCGTAGTGCGCCCGACGATCCGGTCAGGTTTGCACCCGTCAGGTCTGCGCCGTCTACCCCCGCGAAATTTAGGTTTGCTGCGCGCAGGTCAGCATTTCTGAGGTCGGCGCCGGTCAGGTTTGCTGATGAGAGATCCGCACTGCGGAGATCAGCGCCACTCAGGTTCGCGTTGACCAATTTGGCCGAACTCAAGTTGGCGCCGCGCAGGTTTGCCCCCGCCAGGTCGACTCCGATCAAATCGCGGCGCGACAGGTCGCAACTTTCAAGATTTGCACCTACAAGGCTACGATTTAGGTTGCAATTTCGTGTGGCCGGATCGGGCGTTGGTGTTGATGGCGCAGGCGTTGGTGTTGGTGTTGATGGCGCAGGCGTTGGTGTTGATGGCGCAGGCGTTGGTGTTGGTGTTGATGGCGGATCAATCCCGCAGTAGGTCTTGAGGTTTTGCTCCACCTCTGGGTAACGGTTGCTGATTGCCTGCCAGTCAAACACTCTCATATCTTTGTAGATCTGAAACTGTGTCCTCTGCGCATCGTTGAGGGCAGTCAAAAGTTTGTCGCGTGCTTGAAGTGCGTCGCCGCACAGTTGATGTTGCCGGGAAAACTGATAGTAGGCGTAGAGTGAAAGCGGTAAGGCAAGGATCACGGCTGTCGCAAGCGCCCAAAGGAAGTTGCGACGCCTGCCCGCGCCTGCCGCCGGCAGGCCGCAGATGCTGCAATAGTTCCCCAATGGGTCAAGCGAATTTCCGCACCGGGCGCATGACATCGGCAATCACCTCCAACGGAGAATTCGAGTGAGCGTGTCAGCTTCAATGAGTGCCATGGAGCGACTGAGTGGCAAATCGGTGTCTTATGGCAGCGATGATCGCGATGACGCGAGAGCAACTATGGCAGTCCATTGCACGCCGATCAACTCCCAGAACAAATGATAATAAGATGGAATAGAATTAAAACAATTAATTCTTGAAAAAGCAAAATACAGTATACTGTAATAAGTGCATAAAAGACTAAAAAATAATAGAAAAGAAATATCTGAAGAATGCTCCAGAATTTCAAACCAATCCACCAATGGGAGGCGGCAGTGCCGAAACCCGATGCGATGATCACCATCGTCGGGAAGTTGTCATTCCCAAGCCCGATGGCCCTCGTTGCGGTGACGAGAATAACCGAGACGAGGCGCTACATTCCGATTGCACCGGCAAAGTACGGCAGGAATGGGAATCCGGCGATGATCACCATCACGACGATGGTGAAGATTGCGGCATTTCCGGCGGCTTCACGACGGCGGTCCTCTCCGGTCCGCACATCAACTACTGGCATCGACTTCTGCCCCTGGGTATTGATCCTTACCGACCTTCATTTGTAATAAAACTGATAATTTAGCAGTACTTGTGAAAACGAGTAAGAGAAAAAGCAGATGGTTACCTGCTGTTTGCCCAAGGCACTCCGGTCACGTTCCACACGAGCATATTGGTCACATCCATTCCATCGTAGTCCGCGCCACTGAAGTCCGTCGACCATGCGATCGCATCGGTAAAGTCGGTTGATCGAAGGTCGGCACCGGTGAAGTCTGTGCCGGTGAGGTTCGCTCCCAGAAATGATGCTCCGCGAGCCTTGGTGTTAAGCAACCGTCCGGCCGAGAGGTTACTGTCGATGAATTTGGCTTGGCTCAGATTGGCGTTGACAAATATTGCACCATGCAGGTTCGCCCCTGAGAGATCGGCACCAGACAGGTCCGCCCCGGTGAAGTCAACAACCGCCAGGTTCGCAAACCGGAAGTCGGCGCCTCGGAGATTGGCTCCCCGGAGTTTCGCGCCCCGCATCGTGGCATCCATCAGGTCTACCCCGGAGAGGTCGGCACCGTTGAGAACGCACCGAACGAGGTTCGCACCAATCAGGTCTCGGGCCAGGTTGCAATTTGGCGCTGCCGAAACGTTGCCCGAGGAAACTCCAATCATTGTCAGCGCTAGCATGGTCATGGCTATTAATCGCCAGCATGAAAAGGGTCTCCAAGTGGAAATCATTTCTACTCCTTTAAAAACAATAGATATTAGTAGACTGACAGGGTGCCATACGTTGCGCAGCGTTTACGACAGCGACCTTATCTGGCAAGATCGCGGCACAGGCTGTGTCCACCTGCGCCCATACGGCTCTTTATTTAGCTGGACAGACGATCTAAGTAGTAGGAATTATTAATAAATTGAAATAATGATAGAAATAAGCGTTAAGAGTAAAGGTAATTGTGGCCGTCAGTCCGGTAGCTCCTCATCCTCCCAGTGAGGTGTTTGGGCTTCATCCCGGATCATTTCGATGACCTCCGTTGCGTGGTCAGACAGTTCCATGCCCAAGTAGATGGCAACCATGTCGAGCAGTTCCGACGCGTGGATGACTGAGTTGGCATAGAGCAGGCGTCCAAGGACGCTTGTGCGTTCATCGGCCGACATGGGCCCGACTTCCTTGCACGTGGTGATCAGGTCAAAGACCGTGAACGGGAAATCCCGGTCGTCCTCCACGCCGTTGATGTCGATCAGCGTGCATGAGATGCTCATAGGTGATGCCTCCTAGGGTAGTTGCGAAACCAGACGGCAATCTGATCGGAGTGGGTAAGAAGCGTGCCTGGTCGCAGCCGACCATTCGTGGAGGGGTCGGACCATCCCTTCATTATACCGCATTTTTAGCGAACACATGCGTGACAAAACAGTAATGAAATAGCATCATAAAAGGTAATCATTGGTGAACGACAGGATCTGGGAATCGGTCGCTCACCGGACCTGAAGGCAAGGTGCGCCGGGGACCGTTCAATAGCGGGGCGAGGTACACGAGATGGGCGTCGTGGGATGGCATTCCGTGCGGGTCCCGGGTGGGTTGACCGCCGCGAGCATTGAACTAGCCCGGGATGTCGCGATATCCCTGAAGGGTCACGGGGCGACGCAGGTCTATCTCATCAAGGTGGGTGATGACACCCTGCGCTTCCTGGACTTCTGGCCGGACCGTGCTTCCTACGACCGGTTTATCGTCATTGCCGAAGCGGCGATGTCGCAGGACGTGCCCATGCATTGGGACCTCATGCATGGCGAGTATGTGTCAGGCGGCGATGGCAACGCGGACATTCTGTTGTCCCTGATCTGACGTTTATGAGGGTGCGATAAGCGTGGCCAGGACGCTCAATTGGCGCCTGCCTTGACCGTAAGGTTGAGCGCGTCGGTCGACGGGACGGCCAACTCGCGGGTCCGGGGCAGGTTGAACCACGCGGCGTCACAAGCGTCGCGCTCTTCGTCGGAAAGCACCACGAAAAGTGAGCCAATCGCCTCGCGCAACTGCTCCGGATTGTCCGCACTGATCAGCGTGCTCGTAATCCCGGGTTGCGATGCCACCCACGAGAGCGCGACTGCGGTCAGGGAATGGCCGTGGCGCGCAGCGACTTCCTGGATGCGGTCAACCTCGTCAAGGGTTGCCTCATTCAAATACCTTCTCCGGTACATCTCACCCCGGCTACCGGGCAAGTCAAAACGGTTGCCTGCGGGCAGTTGACGGTTGGAATACGCGCCAGTGAGGAGACCCCCGGCCAGGGGATTCCACGGCAGGATGGCCACGCCGAGCGACTGGCACGCAGGCACGATTTCGTCCTCGATTGCCCGGTGCAGCAGGTTGTAGCGCTGCTGGACCGACGCAAACGCGGGCA
>BJGE01000095.1 GCA_014190275.1 Actinomycetes bacterium
ATCCGGGCGCGTGACATTTACCAATCTCATCGCCGGCGCGACCTACGTCGTCGTGCATGACGGCAAGATCATCGGCTCGGCGACCCCGGTAAACGCGGTCGGCTCGGCGACCGATCTCGTCGTGCGCGCTACGTCAAAGAACAACACCGTGGATCTGAACTGGTCACACCAAGTGACCAAGACCAACGGCGGGGCCGGCGTTACCTATGTCATCACAGCGAGGCCCGCTGCCGGTTCAGGCAAGACCGTGACCGCCGAAGTCAGCGGCACCGCCGCGCGCAGCAACACTGCCACGCGCAGCAGCGCCACCTTAAAGTCCGCCACCTTGACCGGCCTTGACCCGAACACCTTGTATGTGTTCACCATCACGCCGAAGAACTCGATCGGCACCGGCAAGTCATCGGTGGCCCGCATGGCGCGCTCCCTCGCCGACATCACCGGCATCAAGAGCGCCGGCGCGGCCGAGCCGGTGCTAGTTGTTGTCGAGGTTAAGCCGGTTGAAAAACCGGCCGATACCAAGCCTGCTGATACCAAGCCGGCCGCGCCAGCTCCCGCACCAGCACCCACACCAGCACCCACACCAGCACCGGGCCCGGCGGCGCCGAGTACCCGCACCATCTACGTCTGCCCCGATGCCTATACCGAAACCGGTAGCGGTGTTTGCGAGAAGACGAGCGCCTACACCTACACCTCGATCGGCTACACCTACCACGAGGAGCCGAACTACGTGCAGGTGCAGGTCGGCACCACCGAGCGCTCACATCCATTCGACGGCAATGCCTGCGGCTGGGGCACGCTCTATGGCAACACCTGCTACGAGTGGACCGCGGTCTACGAAACCCGCCAGCAGGGCACCAACCAGGTCAAGGATCAGGCCCCCGCCGGCTACACCGACAACGGCACCGCCTGGTCAAAGAAGGACGCTATGCCCGCCGGCTACACCGACAACGGAGCTGCTTGGGTGCAGACCACCGCCAAGGTTGCCAAGGTGGTTCCGGCTTAAGCCGTTAGCACTAGCCAGCGCCGGCCGGCCCCTGCTGCGGGGGCTGGCCGGCCCTGGCTTCGGGGGCTGGCCGGCGATCGGCATCGACCTGCTCGTTCCGTCAAAAATCACCCCGAAAATGACGGAACGAGCAGGTTTAAGGCTGCACGATGACGGAACGAGCAGGCTCAAGGGCCGTCAATGCCGGGCCAGGCACCGGTGTACGTTCGGCGGGTGTCAATGCTCGCCGACCTAAGCACCGGGCTGAGCCGGCGCCCGCGCCTGCAAGGTGGGCTCGCCATCGGCGCCGTCACGCTGTTCACCGGGCTCATCTCCGAGCGGTGGGCCGGGCTCGACACCCCCGACTCGTCCTTTTACGCCTCCCTCGGCCTTTTTGGTGATGAAGTCACCGACCGCGCGCCCTTTCCGTCTTATTACTGGACGCGCCTGGGCGTGATCGCACCGGTGCGGGCCCTGACCGAGGTGTTCGGCACCTGGCCGGGGCTTGCGATCTACCGGATGCTGCTACTGCTCTTGATCGTGGCGGGCACGTACTTCATCCTGCGCCGCTATACGAGCGCGCTATCGGCGACGTTCTTGGTCACGATCACCTCGCTCAGCACCGTGGTGCTCAGTTATCTCGGTAACCCCTACCCGACAGGTGCGGTGCTCGCCGGCACGGTGGTGCTGATCGCCTGCGCGATGTGGCATACCAAAGCCGGGGCGGTTGCCGCCGGGGTCGCCGCCGGTTGGCTGGTGATGGTGAACCCACCGGGCGCGCTGCTCGCCGGCACCATCTGGTTGGTGCTGCGCATCCAGGCGCGACCGAGACTGCGAAGCTTTGTGCTGCGCGACATCGTTATCACCGGCGCCAGCGCCTTGGTCACCTTTCTTATCTTCCTCGGGATCGGCCGGTTGCTGTTTTCGAAACTTGATTGGTTCGGCACGTACCTGGAATCCAATGCCCGCATGACCTACTCCGACTTCGCCAGCAAGACCGCGGTGTGGCTCGGCGATATCTCGCTACTTGTCCCGGTTGCGGTGCTGGTGATTGTCGTAGTCGCCTGGCTCACCCACCGCGACCAGATCGCCGCGCAGCGCGCGCTGGTGATCAGCACGGTGAGCATCACCTTCATGCTGGTGTTCTCGCCCATGATGGGTGGCATCGCCCTTGAGGCCCCGATGTATCAGGCGATGCTCTGGCCGCCGGCCATGGTGGCCCTGGGCTTGGTGCTGACATTCGCGCTACCCGATCAAGGCTGGAACAGGTGGCAGGGCGCCGTCGGCCTGATCGCGATCGCGATCGTCTTCATCGCCGGGCACCTAACTCCAAACCTGGCCCTGGCCATGGGCTGGCTCCTTGCCGCCTGCTGCGTCGCGGTGTTCCTCTTCGCGTCCTATAAGCGCACCATCGGGGCGCTGCTCGGCCTAGCACTGGTGCTCGCAGGGGCCCAACTCCTGCAGAACTCGCGCGGGCAGATCGGCCTTTACTACCCGAGCCCATATAGCTACGCCTTCAACGCGAATCCGATCAGCGAGAAGATCCATACCGCCGTCAACACCCAAGAATGGCTCCTTGCCAACACCACCCGCGAGGACACAATTCTTGATTGGGTGGAGGGGGATTGGGCCCGCGGTGATCGCGAGCTTTATGTGGTCGCGGCGATGCAACTATGGGGTGAGAACCGGGTAACCCTGGAACGGGCTTTGACGAATGACGACATCACGCGGCTGCAGACCATCAAACCGTCGGTGCTCGCCATGTATGGTCAAACAATGGATGGCGTCATGGCATTTTGGTCGAGTATCCCCGCGGCCAACCGGCCCACCGCCCCGAATTGCTACGACTTCAGCTGGCCCAATGCGCAGATCCCGCAAGGTCACGCCTGCCTGACCCGCCTCACTTGGGCTAACTGATGCGTTATTTATCATCGCGCACCGCCTGGGAGGCGTTGATCACGGCGGTGGTCGCATTCGTCATCTCGCTCATCGTCTTCGGCCCGATCCTTGGGCTACTTAACAGCGGCTGGGCCGGCTCCGACATGCTCAGCACCTACGTAAATGCCGAAGTTTGGTCCGGGTTCTCCTACGCCCCCACCACCCACTTTGGTTTCCCGCTCGGCATGAACCTCAATTACTTCCCCGGGATCGACATCACCGAGAACGTGTTCGCCCAAATCGTCACGAGCATCACCGGCCAGCCTTTCGTCGGCGTGAACCTGCTGGTGATCATCTCGTTCCCGCTCGTTGCCGCGTTGATGTATCTGGTGATCCGGATGACGGGCCTGCGCGGGCCGCTCGCGATTGCCCTTGCCGTCACCGCCTCACTTATTCCATTTCACTGGGGCCGAGCCCTCGGCCATACGTATCTGGCGACGTTGTATTCGGCCGCCATCGGCCTCGCGCTCGTGCTGCTTATCGGCAGCGGTCAATTCGAGCGATTGAGAAAACTCGGCACCAAACGGCAAAAGATAACTTTCGCCTCCGTGATCTCGCTGATGGTCGTCACCATTGCGTGGACCGGCGTCTACTTCGTGGCCTTCACCCTACTCCTCGGGCTCGCCGCACTGATCTGGCGCTTCGCCCACCGCGCCCGCCTTAAAGAAATCGTGATTGACGCGGTGCCCTTCATCGGGGTCGGGGTAATGGCCGCGATCGGGTTCATCCCGGCGCTGCTCACCTTGCGCGCCGACCCGCCGCTACTCGCCCTCGGGGAGCGGTTGCCGTACGAGTCGGTGACCTTCGCCGGCAATGTCGCCGTCGCGCTGCTGCCACTGCCCCAAAGTTCACTGCCCATGATGGGTGCCTATAACAACAAGATCGTCGAGGCTATCTCCGCAGCGCCCTGGGGTGAGGGCACCGCTATCACCAACCACGGCACGTGGATCACCACGTTGGCGCTGGCCGTGCTGCTCATCGGCATTGTGCTGCGCACCCGCCGCGCACCACTAACCGCCCGGCCAGCCAAAACCACCGGCGCGCCGGTAACCCTTGGGTTCATCACCTATCTCACCGTCGTGGTGTTGCTGTTCTTCATCCCGTGGGGTTTGAACTACCTGTTCGCCGGCACCATCTCGGCCCAGATCCGCGGCTGGAACCGGCTAACCCCGATCCTGCTTTGGTTGTTTCTGCTCGGCGCGGCCGTCGTGCTGCAGCGCACCCGCATCGCCCGCCGCCTGGTCTACGCCCTTCCGATTGCAATCATCGTCCTCGCGCTCACCGCAATCGATTCGGTGCTGCCATTTCGCGCGGCCTACACCGGCAGCGCCGCGGAGGTGGGCACTGTTACCCAGGCGGCGCGCGATTACGCCACCAGCGTCAACACCGCGATCCCCGAACCCTGCGCCATCTTGCAACTGCCCTATATGGGTTATCCGGAGTTCGGCCCGGTGCGCGGCATCCATGACTACGACCATTTCTGGACATCCCTGCTCAACCCGAGCAAGTCGTGGAGTTACGGCGCGGTCAAGAACACCGACGCGAGTATTTGGGCCGCGCAATTACCTCTTATCCCAAACCCCGAACAAGTCGAGCAACTGCGCCTTGGTGGTTTCTGCGCCATCCACTTTGACACCCGCGGCTTCATCGCCGAGCAACTGCCACCACTTGAGCAGTACTTCACCGAGAATTTCGGGGCGCCAATCGCCACCGGCTTCGACGGGCAGTGGCAGCTCTACGCCATCGCGAATCCGATCTTGACGACACCAACGGCAAGTGGCGCCGCACCACCGGCGCTGCCCGCGTTCTTCCACCAACCGCTGATCACCGCCGACGAGGTGACAGTGGCCCCGCGCGGCACCCACCTGGATTTCAGTTGGTGGTGGACGATCAACCCGGTCGCGACCTTCACCATCACCCCGACGACGACCCAGGTGCCGGTCACCACCGTCACCGGATTCATTAGGTCACCGGAGTGCGGCACCCGCCCGGTCACCGTCAAGCTCCAAAGTGCAGGTCAAGAGCAGGTCGCGACCCTTGTCGCCAAGGCCAAGGAGAGCACCGCATTCACCCTTACCCTGCCGACTCCATCGAGTACGCCAGTGACTCTCGTCGTTGAGGC
>BJGE01000096.1 GCA_014190275.1 Actinomycetes bacterium
AGCGATTGCGGTGGCATTGGCTTCGGTGGCTATTGGGTTGGCGCTGGTTTGGCTGAAATATCCCAAACATGAGGAGGAACTTAAGATCTTCGCCGAGATTGGCGGCCCGGTGGCAGGGGCCCAGGCTTCTGGGCAGCGATTACCACCTGCGACATAGTGTCCGAGGGGGGACTTGAACCCCCATTCCCCGCAAAGGGAACTAGCACCTCAAGCTAGCGCGTCTGCCTATTCCGCCACCCGGACGTGGCGCAGGAATTCCTGCGACGTGAAGCATACCTGTTGGCTAGATAGTGCTGGAACAGGCAGGATGGGGCTATGACAACCACCTGGCAGCCACTGCCTGCAGCGCAAGACGAGGTAGTGGGGCTGCTAGCGGATCTGATCAAGATTGATACGAGTAACTGGGGCGATAGCGCCGAGACCGTGGGGGAGATAGCCGCCGCCGACTACTGCGCTGAGCGACTTCGTGAGGCGGGTTGGGAACCGGAGGTTTTCACTACTTCAAGTGCGACTCGGGCCGGGGTGTATTTGCACATTGCTGGCACCGACCCGGCGGCGCCGGCATTGCTTTTACACGGCCACCTCGACGTGGTGCCAGCCATGGCCAATGACTGGAGCCACCCACCATTTTCAGCGGAGCTAGAGGGTGGGTTCATCTGGGGTCGGGGCGCCGTCGATATGAAAGATATGGACGCCATGATTTTGGCCGTGGTCAGGGGATGGGGCTTCACCGGAATTCGTCCGCGCCGCGATGTCGTGGTGTTGTTCTTGCCGGATGAAGAAGCTGGCAGCGGTCATGGCTCGCACTGGTTGGCGGCGAATCGCCCCGAGATATTTCGCGGTGTTTCGGAGGCCGTGGGCGAGGTGGGTGGATTCTCGGTGACGGTGCGCGATGACCTCAGGCTTTATCCAATCCAAACCGCCGAGAAGGGTATCCGCTGGATTCGACTTCGAGCCACGGGTCGCGCGGGGCATGGCTCGATGCTGCACGATGACAACGCTGTAACAAAGTTGTGTGATGCGGTGACGCGAGTTGGCAACTACGAATGGCCTTTGCGGATTACGAAAACGGTCGAGGCCTTCCTTGATGGCTTAGGTAGTGCTTATGGCGTTGAGTTTGATCCACAGGAGCCCGAGGAACTTCTCCGCAGGCTTGGTACTTTGGGAGCCGTCGTTGGCGCAACGATGCGAAATACCGCAAATCCATCAATGATTAACGCAGGATACAAGCACAATGTAATCCCATCAGAGGCTGTGGCAAGCATCGATGGGCGCGTCGTGCCGGGGTACGAAGAGGAATTCGAATCGACCATTAGAGAGATAGTTGGCGATCGCATTGTGGTCGAAACGGCAGTCTCGGATATTGCAATCGAGGCTCCATTTGATACTGCCACCGTTGATCTGATGGCAGCGGTGCTTCGTGCTGAAGACCCGGGGGCCCGAACCTTGCCTTATATGATGTCCGGGGGGACGGATGCGAAAGCTTTTTCGCGCTTTGGGATCAACTGCTATGGATTCTCACCTCTCCAGATGCCAGCCGATGTGGACTACTGGCGGTTGTTCCACGGAGTAGATGAGCGGGTATCAATTTCCGGCTTGAAGTTTGGCGTACGAGTACTGGATCGATTCCTGCGCGCCTGCTAGAACTAGGCGGTGCGGGCGACCCGAATAACCCTGCGACGCAATCTGGCGCTGCGGCGTCCATCGGGAAATATCCGCAGTCTGTCCAACTCCCAATTGTCGGTCTCGGCAACACTAGTTAGTAATTCGCGTGCTGACTCGCGACTGGTTTCACGCGACATGCTGATATCCCGAAACTCCCAGGTCGCCGACTTTTGCTGCCCCAGTTTCATCGGCGCTGTGCCCAGCCAGCCTCGGGGTAACCCATGGGCGGCTCGGATACTTCATCAAGGGCCCGAGTGATCTCCTCGGGCAATTCCAGCTCTTCGGAGGCAAGTGCTGCGATCAACTGGCTATTAGTGCGCGCACCGAGGATTGGAGCCACAACGCCCGGGCGGTCACGGAGCCAAGCCAGCGCCACTTCGGTGGGTGAGGCCCCCAGACCTTCGGCGGCGGTGGCGACTGCATCGACGATGCGACGGCCCCGATCCTCTAGGTAGATCTGAATCCAACCGGCGGTATCGGCATTGCCACCACGCGAATCACTAGGTGTGCTGTGCCGGTACTTACCGGTCAATACCCCGCGGCCAAGGGGCGACCAGGGCAAGATACCAATGCCAAGAGTCTGAGCGGCTGGAATTATTTCCCGTTCAATTCCGCGCTCGAGTAACGAGTATTCCATCTGCGCGGTAACAATCGGCGTCCGACCGGAGGCGGCGCGTTGCCAGGTCGCGGCCCGGGCGACTTGCCACCCGGAATAATTTGAAACCCCGGCGTACCGGACTTTTCCGCTGCGCACCGCGTCATCAATCGCCGCGAGGGTCTCGTCCATCGGCGTGGTCGGATCCCAAGCGTGCATTTGCCACAGATCAATGTGATCGGTGCGCAGGCGACGGAGTGAAGTTTCAAGAGCCGACAAAATATGCCCGCGCGAGGCGTTGAATTTACGGTCGGGGCCCGGAGTCGAAACCGCTTTCGTTGCGATAACCACCTGCGAACGGGCATCAAACTCGTCGAGGAGTTCACCGAGTAACTCCTCCGACGCCCCGTCCGCGTAAACATCGGCGGTGTCGATCAAGGTGCCGCCGGCGTCCAAAAAAACCGCCAGCTGATCACGGGCCTCATACTCATCGGTCCCGCGACCCCAGGTCATAGTGCCCAGCCCAAAACGACCTACCCACAACCCTGAGCGCCCAAGGGGTCGAAGCTCCATGGCGACACGCTACCCCTTGCCATAGGCTCAAGGCATGAAACTCGGTGTGAATCTGGGGTATTGGGGCGCCGGCAACGACTCGGACAATTTGGAGTTAGCTAGGCAGGCCGACGGGCTCGATTACTCGGTGGTCTGGGCGGCCGAAGCATATGGCTCCGATGCGGCAACGGTGCTCGCCTGGATCGGAGCGCAAACGACGAAGATTGATCTAGGCTCCGCCATCTTCCAGATTCCCGGCCGTACCCCGGCAAATACTGCGATGACCGCGGCCACCTTGGACTCCCTTTCTGGTGGCCGTTTTCGGCTAGGTCTTGGGGTTTCCGGTCCACAAGTTTCAGAGGGCTGGCACGGGGTGCGTTTTGATAAGCCCTTGCAGCGCACCCGTGAATATGTAGACATTGTGCGGATGGCCCTAGCTAGGCAAAAGGTTAGTTACGCCGGCGAGTTTTTCACCCTCCCGCTCCCAGATGGCCCCGGGAAGGCCCTGACACTGACTGTGCACCCGGTGCGCGCTGAGATCCCAATTTATCTAGCGGCGATCGGTCCTAAGAATCTGGAACTTGCCGGTGAGATCGGTGATGGTTGGCTGGCTATCTTTTATTCACCGGAGCATTCGGGTGAGGCGGCTACTGCCATCACCGCGGGCAGAGTGAAGTCGGGTAAAACAATCGAGGGCTTTGATGTGGTGCCCACTGTGCCAGTCATTATCGGCGATGACATTGAGGAATGTTCCAACTTTGTGCGGGCGTATTCGGCGCTTTACATCGGCGGCATGGGCTCGCGGGAAAAGAATTTCTACAATCAACTTGCTACCCGCATGGGTTACGAGCAGGCGGCCATCGAAATTCAAGACAAGTATCTGGCCCGCGACTATGTCGGTGCCGGAGCGGCGGTGCCACTTAATTTCATCGACCAGACGGCACTGATCGGTCCGCGTGAACGGATCCGCGATCGACTGGCCGCATACGCCGAATCCGGTGTCGGCACCCTATCGGTGGCGATTTATGCCGGCTCCTTGGATGAGCGGGTCGCAACCTTGCGAACCATGGCGGAAGTTCTCGACGAATCGGGCCTTGCTACGTGACGATGTCATGGTTCGAGGCAATTTTTCTCGGAGCCGTACAAGGACTCACCGAATTCCTGCCTATTTCGTCGAGTGCGCATATTCTCGTTTTGTCACAGTTATTTGGTTGGCAAGATCCAGGTGCCGCGTTTACCGCCGTAACGCAAATAGGCACCGAGTTGGCGGTGATTGTCTTCTTTTGGCGCGACATCGTGCGTATAGTTCGCACCTGGGCGCGCAGCCTGGTGAATCGCGACCTCCGTTCCAATATTGACGCCCGCATGGGTTGGTACATCATCATTGGCACGATCCCGATCGCGGTACTTGGTCTGGTGTTCTCGAGTCAAATTGAAACCGCCGCCCGCAATTTATGGCTCGTTGCCTTCACCTTGATTGTGTTCGGGCTAATACTTGGGTTCGCAGATCGCATCGGGAGCAAAATTCGCACCCTTGGCGCACTCAATGGCCGGGACGGCGTCATCTTGGGTTTTGGCCAGGCACTAGCGTTGATCCCGGGGGTGTCTAGATCCGGTGCCACCATTTCGGTCGGCCTTTTCTTGGGTTATACGCGTGAGGCGGCGGCACGCTACGCGTTTTTATTGGCCGTGCCCGCGGTCCTGGCATCCGGGCTGTATGAAACTACCAAGATCGGATCAGACTCCTCGGTAACGTGGGGCCCCACTATCTTGGCAACTGTCATCGCGTTCTTTGTTGGTCTTGTGGTGATCGCTT
>BJGE01000097.1 GCA_014190275.1 Actinomycetes bacterium
TACTCATCACACACACCCCATACACGTCAAAGTGATACCTGGCCTTAGCCCGAAACACCGCCCCCAGTAACACATCACGACACTGGCTGCGGTGCAGCAAAAAATCCCGATTATTACAACGCACCGTCGTGATGACAATGCTCGTCCGCCAATATACGTAGCCGCCTACCCACCACCAACCCCCAAACACCGCTAATGCCGGCCTCCTGAAGACTCCTGATTGCTAGAGACCGGTGGCGTCCTTGATTACCTGGGCGTACGCTGCTGCCCCTTTTGCCGTGAGGTGGACGCCGTCGGAGACGAAGTATTCGCGCTTACCGGCGCTGGCCGTGTACCAGTCGGCGATGACGGCATTTGGGTAGTCGGGAACCACTTGGGCGACAACCTCGTTATTGGGGTCGCGCCAAACCCGCGGGACATCGGCATTTACCACGACGACCCGGGAATACCCGGCGAGCTGATCGAGCATATTTCGCAACATGTTCTCGGTCAACACGCCATTGGTTCCTGGGTGAATAACCACAATGGGTGCGAGTGTTTTATCCGCGATCAAGTTCCGAATATCGCCGATGAATGCGCCGGGCATCCGGGCAACTGATGCGTCAACTCTGATACCCGGAATCGCTTGCTTGACGGCGCTCCGGGCGCCGAGTAGCACGGAGTCACCTATAGCGCTGGCTGGGCCGGGGTCAAATGTGGGATCAGGTGTTGCGGACGGCACCGGTGATGATGGAGGCGGTGGCGACGAAGTTGCACTGGCGGCAGGAATCGCGCTGGCGCCAGGAGCTCGGTTGTCGTCAAAGGTGACTTCGGTGGTGCCGGGTCGCCCATCCTCGATGGCCGCCACAACATCCGGGGCGACCTTGACCTCGGCGGTTGCCAAGGCGGTGCCAAGGGCCAGTGCACCAACGCTCGACCACACGGCGACCCGCACGCCGACTCGCGTCTGACGTTGTCGGGCAGCTCCGGTGGACTCGCGCCAAGATTGCACCCATCGATCGATCACCCCACGCCGGATAGGAAGTTCAAGGAATCTAAAACTCGCCTCGGCGATCGCGAACGTTAATACCAATCTCATGGTAAAGAGTGCGGGCCCGTCCAACTCAAGATCAAGCATCGGCCGGGTAACCATGAAGATCGGCCAATGCCAAAGATACAGTCCGTAGGAGCGCTGACCGATATAGCGCCAGGGCTGTGAGCCGAGCAGGCGGCCGAGCGGCAATCCCGGATGGGTCGCACCGGCAATGAGAACCGCCGTGACAAGGGCAATTGCCAGGAAACCGCCACGGTAGAGCCAGGGGCTGAACTCGTTAGCTCCGACAAATACCCAGATGATGGCAGCGAAAGCGAGAATCCCACCCGCGGTGCCGAGGGCTTGGGCGCTCCTTGAAATGGCTCCGGTCAATCGCGCAGGGCGCCAAAAGGTGGCAAGCAGCGCTCCGACAAGCAGTCCTGAAATATGCGAATCAGTACCGAAGTAGGCACGACTTGGGTCGGCGTATTCCGGATATCCGTTTGCGATCGTGAGATAGAGCATCCACGCGGTTGACAGCAGTGCAGCGACTGCGGCGAGTAGGGCTACCCCGCGGCGGCCGAACCTTCGTACGCAAAGGTAGGCGATTGCCGGCCAAATCAAATAGAACTGCTCTTCCACCGAAAGTGACCACAGGTGCTTTAGGAATGGCGGCCGGCCGGTGAATGCAAAGTAGGACTGGTCCGCGAAGATGTACCACCAGTTATTCACGTAGAAGATCGAGGCAAACGCATCACTGGCGAATTGGTGCGCCGCATCGCGGTAGAAGATAGCCGTGGCTATGCCGACGACAAGCAACATCAGCACCAAGGCTGGCAGGAGGCGTCGAGCGCGTCCTAGATAGAACTGTTTGAAGTCAATGTGCCCATACTTGCCAAACTCCTCCAAGATGATTGAAGTAATGAGGAATCCGCTGAGGACGAAGAAGACGTCGACACCGAGAAATCCACCCCGAAGCCCGCCGACATCACCGTGATAAAGAAGTACGCCGATTACCGCGAGTGCGCGGATACCGTCAAGGCCCGGTAGATATCCCATTGGTGAGCTGGGTCGGCCCACCTGCCAAGGCATGGCAGGAGTCAAGGCGGTGCTCATGTGCTGATGTTAAGCGTTATTCAGCTGGAATCACGAAAGCGATTGATCTTGGCCAGGTGCTTCGCGCGCAGTTCGTGATCACGCACCCCCATGCCTTCCTGCGGAGCGAGGCATAGTACCCCCACCTTGCCCTGATGCAGGTTGTGATGCACTTCGTAGGCTGCCGCCCCGGCATCTTCGAGGCTGAATGTCTTCGAAAGTGTGGGGTGGATCATACCGCGGGCGATCATCCGATTCGCCTCGTAGGCCTCACGGTAATTCGCGAAATGGCTACCGATGATTCGCTTGAGGTTCATCCAAAGATATCGGTTGTCATATTCGTGCATATAGCCTGAGGTTGAAGCGCAGGTCACGATGGTGCCGCCTTTGCGAGCCACATAGACACTGGCCCCAAATGTTTCGCGGCCGGGATGCTCAAAGACGATGTCAACATCGTCACCACCGGTTAACTCTCGAATCTTCTTGCCGAGCCGCTGCCACTCCTTTGGATCCTGAGTGTTTTCGTCCTTCCAGAAGCGATAGCCCTCGGCCGAGCGATCAATAATTAATTCCGCGCCAAGGTCGCGGCAGATTTGAGCTTTTTGCGCGCTGGAAACAACACAGACCGGTGTGGCGCCGCCGTTAAGTGCGTATTGCGTTGCGTATGAGCCAAGGCCACCGGAGGCACCCCAGATGAGCACTACATCGCCCTGCTTCATCCCGGCGCCGTTGCGGGAGACAAGTTGCCGGTAAGCGGTCGAGTTAACGAGACCAGGCGCGGCGGCTTCCTCCCAGGTCAAGTGCGCGGGCTTTGGCAGCAATTGATTTGATTTGACGATAGCGAGTTCGGCCAGGCCGCCAAAGTTTGTCTCAAAGCCCCAGATGCGCTGCTCGGGGTCCAGCATGGTGTCGTTATGACCGAGAGGTGATTCCAGCTCGACACTTAGACAGTGCGCTACAACTTCGTCACCGGCTTTCCAAAGGTGCACTCCGGGCCCGGTGCGGAGCACTACGCCGGACGCGTCAGAACCGATGATGTGGTAGGGCAGGTCATGTCGCTTTGCATACGGATTCAACTTTCCGTAGCGCTCGAGGAAGCCAAATGTTGAGACCGGTTCAAAAAGAGAAGTCCAGACCGTGTTGTAGTTGACACTGGACGCCATCACGGCGATGAGTGCCTCACCCGGGGCGAGCTCTGGCACAGGTACTTCATCGAGGTGGATGGACAGTCGCGGATCCTTGTCCCGCGAGGCTAAGCCCTCGAACATGGTGGCCTCGTCCTTGTGCACCGTGACTGCGCGATATGACGCGGGCACCGGCAGGGCCGCGAAGTCCGTATTGGGTGCGTCGGCTGCTAGGGCATCAATGAGGGATTGCACCCAGAAAGGATGCCAGAAGACCGTTTCGGGCACCCCACCAACCCACGATCACGACGACCCCGATGAAGATGATGATGACCACTTTGGCGGCCCGGCGGATGATCAGGATCCCAATTAGCGCGATAAAGATCCCGGTGGTGACCGCGGCGGCGGCCTGGAGTTGTTCGGGGCTGGGACGCCAGCCTGCTATCTCGAGGTTTGCGAAATCCATCAGCTAGCAGGTTGAACGAGTTCGATCAGCACCCCGCCGCAGTCCTTGGGGTGGGCAAAGTTAACAAGTGAACCTGCGGTGCCTATTTTGGGCTCGTCGTAGAGCACCCGCACCCCACGTTCGCGCAGGGTAGCAGCGACGGCGCGCACATCGATTACCCGATAGGCCACCTGCTGAATCCCCGGCCCAGACCGGTCGAGGAACTTGGCAATGGTCGAATCGGCGGTCAGGGGGGCCAGTAATTGGATGCAGGAATCGCCGACGCCGAGCATTGCCTCGCGGACCCCTTGGGCTTCATTAGTCTCCTCGTGCACAACCTTGAGGCCAAAAACCCGGCTATAGAACTCCTTGGCTGCTTCAAGATCTGGCACCGCGATGCCGACATGGTCCACTTCAGTTAGTAGCGGGTCACCCGCACCAAGTGGGGCCGGATTCTTGGGGGCGATTGGATTCGTAGAATGTGGTGTCATAGCCCCATGGTCCCATTACTGAGGCCAAACCGCTAACCACGCTGAGCTGAAGGAGCCCGCATGTCGTTCGACAATGGTTCAGTAATTGTTGCCGGGGCCCGCACACCTATTGGGCGCCTGCTGGGGTCCTTGAAGTCATTCAGCAGCACCGACCTGGGCGGCATTGCCATTAAGGCAGCCTTAGAGCGAGCCGGCATAGCCCCAGCGCAGGTCGACTACGTGATCATGGGCCAAGTGCTGCAGGCCGGCGCTGGCCAAATGCCTG
>BJGE01000098.1 GCA_014190275.1 Actinomycetes bacterium
GGACATACAACGAATGATTCAATCGCGACAAATGCCATCTACCAGGCGCGTAGGGTTGAAAATCGAAGTTCCATCATCTCCGGTATAACTTCCACGGGTAAATTGGGAATCGTGAGTGGCATTTATGGCCTGGCCAGCGGGCGAGTGACTTGGCTTTAAAGATGAGCGCGTAGCTGCGCGCTACTCCAAGATGGCCGCGGCCATCTTGGAGTGTTCGAAGCTCAGACGGCTTAGACGGCTTCCACGTTCATGGCAGGGGACGGCCCACTGAGCACGATTGTGCCGGCCCAAAGGCACTCGCAGACCGACCCTTCGGTCAGAGCCGGCATCCCGTCTACCAGCACATTGCTCGGCGGCATCCAAGGATCTACCACAATTGGTATGCAAGGGGCCGGCATCGGGACCCCCATAGCGGCGGCCGTCTCAATAATTACCTCTGGATTCAACGGTGAATGGCACAAGATGAACCCGGGCAGATTCACGAACGGGATGATGTCGAAAATCGTCCCGACCGGTAAATCATTGGCGAATACCCCGGTCGGCTCGACGATCAAGAAGCCGGGGGCATCGCCCATATCGCATTCCATCATCGTCCCGAGGACGGCAAGTGGGCCTGGCATGGCCATATCATAAGACCAGGCGGGACATAGCGCAGCAGCCTTTCGGGGGAAAACCGCAGATGATACTTCCCGGACTTCTGATATTGGGGTATTTCCTGTTGCGTGTTGCCGGAATTGTGTAGACTTGTCCTTGCTTTGTCCCACGTATCCACCTAAAACTACCACTTGGAAGGAACCCGATGCCCACCTATCTGTCCCCTGGCGTATACGTCGAAGAAATTCCGGCAGCTACCGCGCCCATTTCGGGGGTCGGTACCGCCATTGCTGGATTCGCCGGGTTCGCCCCCATGGGCCCATTCAATGCACCCACCATGGTGACCAATTGGCAGCAGTATGTATCTGCATTCGGTGAGTTCACCGAGGAGTTCGCGCTCGCCAAGGCCGTTTACGGGTTCTTCAATAATGGAGGGGGCCGTGCATACATCGTTCGCCTGCCTTATCCAGGCGATGGCGATGCACCATCACCGGCGCTTCCCGTCGCAGCACTGCCAACCTCGGATGCCAAGGGCGCCCCGGCCATCACGTTCCGGGCACTTGATGCAAATGCTGGCGAGATCACCGTCCAGACCACCGCACCATCCGGTGACAAGCCGGCACCGGGTTCCTTCGATATTTCCGTATCAGTTGCCGGGACGTTGACCGAGAACTACACGGGCGCAACATTGGGCCCAGGGGCAACAAATGTTGCCACCCTGGTAAACACCGCTTCAAAGGTGATTCGTATTGACGAGCCAACCCTTGATGCGGCAACCATTGCCACCGGAATCGCCCCAACTTCAATCACCCTTGCGGTCGCAGGCAACCTACCGGTGGTCACCGTCAATCCGGCAGAAGTTATTGGTGACACCGCACAGCGCTCGGGTTTCTCCGCATTCGAGATGTTCGAAGATATCACCATGGTGCTCGCTCCTGACCTTGTCATGGCCCACCGCAATGGCCTCATCGACACCGCAGGAGTCACCGCTGTGCAGACGGCGCTAATTGGCCACTGCGAACTCATGGGCAACCGCATGGCAATCCTTGATACGCCGGCCGGCCTTAATGCGCAGCAGGTGTCCGACTGGCGCATGAACGTCACCGGCTACGACTCAAAGTTCGCCGTTACTTACTGGCCATGGGTTACCGTCTTTGATCCGTCCGTCGGTCACAACGTCGACTTCCCACCCAGTGGTCACATCGCTGGCCTGTGGAGCAACAACGACAACACCCGCGGTGTGTTTAAGGCACCGGCCAACGAGGTGCTGCAGGGTGTTGTTGGCGTCGAACTTAACGCCACTCGCGGCGAGACCGACCTGCTCAACCCAGAGGGCATCAACGCAATCAAGGCATTCCCGGGGCGCGGAATTCGCGTCTGGGGCGCACGCACCCTTTCCAGCGATGCCGAGTGGCGCTACATCAACGTGCGCCGGTACTTCAACTACCTTGAGGAGTCGATCCTTCAGGGCACCCAGTGGTGTGTCTTTGAGCCAAACGACGACCGGCTTTGGGGTCGAATCCGGCGGACAATATCAGCATTCTTGGTCAACGAATGGCGCAGTGGCGCTCTTTTCGGTGCCAAGCCCGAGCAGGCCTTCTTCGTTAAGTGCGACGGCACCAACAACACCGCCGAGTCAATTGACGCCGGCATGGTAATCGTCGAAATTGGCGTGGCACCTGTCAAGCCTGCTGAGTTTGTAATCTTCCGCATCGCTCAGTTCTCCGGTGGAACTTCCATCAGCGACTGATTCATTCCCCACAGCTACCCGAAAGGAGTAATTACTCATGTCACTAACCGCAGGTGATGCCTTAACCGCTTATTCGTTCGAGTTCTCAATCGATGGGCAGACAATCCCTAACGTGGTGGAAGTAAATAACATCACCAAGGGCACCTCGACCATCGAGACGCAATCGATGACCCCGAGTGGGCAATATGTGCTCGCGCAGATGCTAGGCCCGCGCCAAAGCGGGACTTTAACTCTGACGGTGCTGAACACCGGTGATCAGAATGTGACCACTTGGATGATGCAGGGCATCAACGGCGACTTCGCTGGTGCCCGCAAGACCGGAACTTTGGTTTATAAAGACACCATGGGTAAGCCGGTGCTCACAACGACGTTCTCAGATGTCATGGTTACCCAAGTTAATTACGGAGATATCAAGGCCGGTAGCGCTGCTTACATCTCCATGGTGATAACGATGACATTCTCTGAGATGAACACAACCGCCTAATGACCATCTGTGAAAAATGAGCATATCGACACAAGAGTTTCAAACCACCTTTGAGTTTGTGCTACCGCGCGGATATGTAGACCAGCAGGGGACAGTCCACCGCGAGGGCACCATGAGGTTGGCAACGGCTAGAGATGAGCTGTTGCCGCTCTTAGATCCAAAGGTGCGCGAGAACGAAGCTTTCTTGTCGCTGGTGCTCCTGGCCAGGGTTGTGACGCGCTTGGGTACGTTGCCCACAATTGATGACCAAGTCATCGGCGGGTTGTGGGCAACGGATCTGGCGTTTTTGCAAGATGTCTACCGAAGGGTAAATACCGAGGGCCACACCCTCGCCGAGGTGACCTGCCCCTGCGGGCAGTCCTTTACCGTTGACGTGGCAGGTGGTGGCCTGGGGGAATAGCAACGGTCGGGACCGACCGCCTCTGGGAGGAAATCGGGTTCCTGGCCTATTACGTTCACTGGTCATTTGACGCAATTGTCGATCTGACCCACGACGTGCGCCGCAGGCTACTCAAGCAAGTATCAGCGTTGAACCGAGCAGAATCCGATGGGAGCGAGTATGAGTCCCCCCGACGAGGCTGAAGCAGACTCGACGAGATTAGAAAACTTGGGGTGGCGAGGGCCGCTTCGCGGGGATTTCATGACTATGGCCCCGTTCCGCCTGAACACCCTTACCACCAAGAGGCTTAGCGCCGCCCTACCCAGGTTCCTCGTCACCCGCCGAAACCCCTTGGTGTCGGAAAGTGACATGCGGCATGGGTCGACCAATGAGAAAGTCGGCTTAATTCGATTCACGAATAGGCGCCCAGCACAACGCAAAACCCAAGAAGCTGAGCTCATCGGTCGGGTTAATCCACCGGCTGCCAACAGCGCAGCGACCAACGTCGATGCAAACTTCACGCCAGACTTGCCACCCGATACCGACCGGCCAAGTGCAGCCGGGGTGACCCCGCGAGTCGCACCGCGCTCGGTTCCACTTTCGAGCTCTCGCCCTCGCTTGGCGCCAAAGGGTTCCCATCAGGCCATCCCCGCGCATCGGATTGGGCCGCCACGTGCGCCGCAACCGGCCCGAACAATCCCGCGCCGGCAAGGCCCGATGATCCCTGCCGAAATGGCAAAGCAGGCAGATGCAAAACCATTAAGCCGCGAAGAAATCTCCGCCGTGCTAGAAGATCAGCCATCAAGTGATATCGCGCGGACATCAGATCTTCGGGTGCGTGCCCGCCCGGGTGCCTCACCTGTAAGTAACAGGGTGCTCATACCCCAAGCTGTGCCCATACCCCAAACTGAAACCGCTGGACCAACCACAGAGACCGTCCCTAGTCGCGAAGCACCCGCACCTGCTCCTGCCCCCGCGCAGCGCAACGCTCCCACCCTGCGTACCCGAGGCTTGCCAGCTCCGCTGCCGCCAACACCAGCACCGGCACCCAGCAGTGCGAGCACACCACCAGCGCCCGCACCC
>BJGE01000099.1 GCA_014190275.1 Actinomycetes bacterium
TCGGCGGTGGGTGCGGTGGGTTTCGCAGCGGCATCCCGGCTCACTGGCTCGCACCTGACAGACTTGTCCACCGTGAGCCCGATGGTTTCAATCGTCATCCCCGTGTTCAACGGGCTGGCGCACCTAAAAGTCGCGGTGGACTCCATCCTCGCCCAGACCTATATCAACCTAGATGTGGTGTTGGTAGATGGTGGTTCGACCGATGGCTCACGCGAGTGGATTCATACCGTTGGCGACTCTAGGGTGCGCGCCGAGTTGATGCCCCGCGGCACCACCGCGGCCAATAACTGGACGGCGGCATCACGGGCCGCGCGCGGTGACTACGTCAAGTTGCTCTGCCAAGACGATGTCTTGTATCCGCAGGCAATCGAGCATCAAGTCGGTGACCTAGAGGCAAACCCGTCCGCGCATTTCGCGGTTGCCCAACGCGATATCGTCGACGCCAACGGCAAGATGCTTTATCGCCGCCGCGGTTGCGCTGGCCTTAAGGGCGGGTTAATCGATGGGCAAACCGCCCTCCGTGCTTCCTACGCGCACGGCACGAATATCTTCGGTGAACCACTGGCAATCCTGTTCCGCCGGGCACCACTTGATGCGGTGCTCTCCTGGAATGACAAGCGGCCATTTCTACTTGACCTTGAGCTCTACACCCGGGCCCTTTCGAACGGCCCGATCGTGGTGCGCCGGGAAGCGGTCGGCGCCTTTAGGGTCAGCAACAGTTCGTGGTCCACCCGCATGATTAAGAGCCAAAAAGAGCAACTCCGCTCCTGGCAGCGCGAGTTGGAGCACGCCTTGGTGCCCCCGCCGACCGCTAGGGCGCGCGTCGCCGCCGCCGTTCGGCTGCACGAGCAGATGTTGATGCGTCGGGCGGCATATCGGGTCCTGAAACTGCGCGGCTCCTTCCGAAGCCACCCAACGGGCTAAACTGCGCGGGTGGCAAATAACGGCGATCAAACCCTTAGCGTGAGCGTTGTTATCCCCGTTTACTCCGGCGTTGAAACCCTGCCGCAACTCCTCGGCGAACTCGCCTCGCTGATCAGCCCGCAAGCCACCCCTGACGGACGCAAATTCGCTCTCACCGAAGTCTTACTTGTTTGGGATCGTGGACCCGGCCGGAGCGATGAAATCATCCGGCAACTAACGCTCAAGTATCCCTTCGTGCGCCCAATCTGGCTCTCGCGCAACTTTGGGCAGCACGCGGCGACCCTGGCGGGTATGACATCGGCAAGTGGTGACTGGATCGTCACGATGGACGAGGACGGTCAGCAAGATCCTGCCTACATTGGCCAGATGATCGACCTTGCCTATACCGAGCATGCGCAGCTTGTTTATGCCGATCCAATAAATGATGCTCCGCATGGGGCGCTCCGAAATGCCGCATCGAAAACTGCCAAATGGCTCTTCGTCAAACTTCTCGCCGGCCGCTCCTTCGCCGAATTCAACAGCTACCGGCTCATCCTCGGCGAGGTCGGCCGCAGCGTGGCGGCGTATACCGGCTCCGGGGTATATCTCGATGTCGCGCTCAGTTGGGTGGTTGCCGATGTAGCCAAGCAGCCGGTCATCTCACGCGCCGAGGGCCGCCCGGCCAGCAACTACTCGGTGCAGAAACTCATCTCCCACTTCGGGCGCCTCGTCGTTTCCTCCGGCACCCGCCCACTCCTCTTCGTCTCCATCCTCGGCGGCGTCTTTGTCGTCATCGGCGCGCTGTTGACTATCTGGATCATCGGGTCACTGATCTTCAGCAATGTGCCGGTAACCGGGTGGCCCTCGACAATGGTGGCCATTCTCATCGTCGGCGGAGCTACGTTGCTGTCACTTGGCATCATCGCGCAATATGTTGGCGCCGCCACCAACATGTCACTCGGCAAGCCGCTCTATGTCGTCGTGAGCGATCCGCGCGACACCTTCGATGACTGATTTGGCGAATGGGAGCCCGCTGACCTGGACGATCGGGGCCGGCGGCCTGATCGGATCGGCTATCAACAGGCAATCGGTGAATCCGTTTCACGCCGCAGCGATCCCCTGGACCGACAGCGAGGCAGCATTAGGAGCCTTAGCCTTGAATCTCAAAGACTTTACGGCCCAATCAACATCGGGTGGTTGGTCCATCATCTGGGCGGCAGGTGCCGCAACGGTAGCCAGCAGCGAGGCCGAGACCGCCCAAGAGACGCTGGTACTAAAGGGGTTTCTGGAGCTGCTCAGGGCCGACCCACCGCATGGTGCGGGCGTCTTCTTTCTGGTCTCCTCGGCCGGCGGCGTCTTCGCCGGGGCCGTCAATCCGCCATTTGGTGAGACCAGCGAACCCAACCCGATCAGCCCGTACGGCCACGCGAAACTTGCCAACGAGCAACTTGCCCGAGACCTACTTGCCGGTACCTGCCCGGTCATCATCGGCCGGTTCAGCAATATCTACGGCCCCGGCCAAAAACTCGACAAGTTGCAGGGCCTGATCTCCCGCCTTGCGCTATCGGCCGTCACCAAGGAGCCGATCAATATTTTCGTGCCGCTCAGCACGGTGCGTGACTACATCTATGTCGATGACGCCGCCGCCGCCGCGCACGTGTGGATAGATGAGGCCCATGTCAACAACAGTCCCGGCTCGAATACCCCAACTGACAGCACCGTGAAGGTCATCGCCGCCGGGCAGGGCACGTCTATTGGCCAATTGATCCGCATCACCCAAGACGTCAGCCACCGCAAGGTACCGATCGCCATGGGCGGTCATCCGAGTTCGTTATCGCAGGCTGCTGACCTCCGCTTCATCCCATCTGCCCCAACGGACGTGGATCTGCCGGTGACTTCAATGCCCGTTGGCGTCAAGCAGGTTGTCGATGCCATCTTGCGGCAATTGCAGCAATCAGAAGTCAAATAGGTCGGGTAGCGTTTACTCGTGCCGCTGCCCCGAGTTCTCATCGCGGTGCCGACCCTTGGCACCAGGCCCGAGTACCTGGAGAAGTGCCTCACCTCCATCACCACGCAGGACGTGCCCGCAGACATCATGATCGTTTCCCCAGATCGGCCAGATATGCGCGAGATTGCCGCACGGTTCAACGCCACCCACCTCACCGATCCGGGCAGCCAGACCAAGGCCGTAAACCTAGGAGTCGGTGCCGCGCAACCCCATCATGAATTCGTCAACTGGCTCGGTGACGATGACCTCCTCGAACCGGGCTCACTGACGGCCGTCACCGCAGCGCTCGACCTGAACCCCAAAGCGGTTGTTGCCTATGGGGCTTGCCGTTACATCGACGAGAACGACGCCGAACTGTGGATCAGCAAGGCCGGACCGTGGGCCGATCGCATCTTGAAGTGGGGTCCAGATCTGATTCCGCAGCCCGGCATGCTCGTGCGAACAACCGCTTGGCACCAAGTTGGCGGGCTCGATGAGTCCTTTCGCTTTGCCTTCGATCTCGATCTGCTGCTCAAACTGCAAAAGCTAGGCCAACTAATAGACGTTGGCCAAGTGGTCTCGAGTTTTCGCTGGCACGCTGACTCCCTCACCGTGGGTGATCGAAGCGAGAACCTCCGTGAATCCGAGATCGCCAAGAGGCGCGCCCTGGGCCCGGCGGCCCGCAAGTTCGCTTGGCTATGGGAGCCGCCCGTCCGGTTGGCAACCCGGTTGGCGGCCCGCGAAGTTGCTCGACGTGCTCAGCGGGGAGAAGAATGAAATCCTTGTTGTTATCCCATAGTGACGGCGGTGGCGGGGCGGGGCGCGCCGCCTACCGCCTCCAGCAGGCGCTCGTGGCAGCCGGTGTCGACTCGCGCATGCGCGTTGACTTCAAGAACAGTGACGACGACAGGGTTAGTAAAGGAAGTGGCCCCCTGGCCGGTGTTGCTCTCCGGGCTCGGATCCTTGCGGATCAGCTACCCGGGGTCTCCGCGAGAGTCACCAACCCCGGCCTTTTCTCTCCGGGGTTTTCCAGTGCCGTGAGCGCTCGGACTATCAACGCAGATACTTCAGACATCATCAATGCGCACTGGGCCAACATGGGTTTCATCTCT
>BJGE01000100.1 GCA_014190275.1 Actinomycetes bacterium
TGGCAATTCGGTTTAGGCGGTGGCAGGAGCATCCTCCAGAACTTGGAGCCGTGGGTTGGCAGGGTCCGGCTACGGATACCTGGCGGTCTTCCCTAGATGAGCCGGCCTATCTGAAGGCGGTCGATGCGGTTCGAGTCGCCATCGCCGCCGGCTCGGTTTACCAAGTGAATATCTGCCGGGTGCTGAGCGCCGAACTACCCGGGCGCCAAGATTGCCATATTGCCGGCCTAGCGGCGCTGCTACAGGCAGGAAACCCAGCGCCATACGCAGGGTTTATCTACGCCCCCGAACTCGGGGTCGAGGTGGTGACCGCGAGCCCGGAGCTCTTTTTGGAGCGGGCGGCGGGCGTCATTAAGTCCGGGCCGATTAAGGGCACCGGCAAAGTTGCGGCTGACCTAACCGCCAAGGATGAGGCCGAGAACGTAATGATCGTAGATTTGGTGCGCAATGACCTGTCGCGAGTGTGCGTCACGGGTTCAGTAGCCGTGCCAGACCTACTTCGCCTGGAGACGCATCCAGGATTGGTGCACTTAGCCTCCTACGTGTCGGGCTCACTCCTTGATAACGTTAAATGGCCACAAATTATTGACGCCACCTTCCCGCCCGGTTCGATTACCGGCGCCCCGAAGTCCTCGGCAACTCGGATAATTGCGGAGTTAGAGCCGATTGCCCGCGAGTATTACTGCGGCGCCATCGGCTGGATTGATGCCGATGAGGGCACGGCATGTCTGGCGGTTGCGATCCGGACTTTTTGGAAGTCTGCGGGGCAACTGCACTTCGGCACCGGCGCGGGGATCACTTGGTCATCAGATGCCCGAGCCGAGTGGCGCGAAACCGAACTCAAAGCCGCGCACCTGACTGCTCTGGCTGCCAAGTCGTGGCAAAGTGGGCCCACATGAGGGTGAAGCGGCCATGATGATTTGGGTTGGGGATCGGAATCTAGGTTCGCTCGCATCGCAAGATGAAGCACTTATCTCGGTTCTCGATCATGGCTTTACGGTGGCTGATGGGGTTTTTGAAACGATGAAAGTAGTTGACGGCTCGGCATTTACCCTCACACGTCACCTCCGTCGTCTCACAGCCTCCGCGCGCGCGATGGGTTTGGTAGATCCGGACCTAGAGGTGATTCGCGGGGCCGTTGACGAAGTCCTCTTCGCCAACCGACCGCTAATTGCCGGTTTGGGTCGACTGCGGATCACCTACACCGGGGGCGTCGCGCCTTTGGGTAGTGGCCGGGGCGCGGCGGTGCCATCCCTTGTGGTTGCGGTATCGCCACAAATCCCCTGGCCCGATACGACCACGGTGGTAACCGTGCCGTGGACGCGCAACGAAAATTCAGCAGTAGCAGGGATCAAGACCACTTCATATGCCGATAATGTGGTTGCGTTAATGCGGGCCCACGAGCAGGGAGCCGCCGAGGCCATCTTCGCGAATACCCGAGGCGAACTCTGTGAAGGCACCGGCACGAATGTGTTTGTCATTACCGACGGGCAGGTGCTGACTCCGCCGCTTTCGAGTGGGTGCCTTGCCGGCGTCACACGTGAATTGATTCTCGAGTGGTTCGACGTGACAGAGCAGGTTCTTGGTCTTGAGGTGCTAAAGGGCGCCGAAGAGGTGTTCATCGCTTCGTCAACTCGTGATGTGCATCCGGTGGTGCGGGTGGATGAGCGGGTCTGGGCCAAGGCCGGGCCGATCGCCTCGGAGATGCGCCAAGAGTTCGCGGTGCGCGCAGCAGCAGATATTGACCCTTAACTAGCTCCCTCAAAAGTTTGGGCCTCCCGCTTTCACGAGAGGCCCAAACTTTGAAGCAAGGAGCTACACGCCCTTATAGGAGCGGGTCACCGAGTAGGCGGCCCATACATTCGGCACACCTGGTGCACTGCCGACGACTGTGCACGTGCCTTTCTTTTTGATCTTCAGCTTCACCGCTCCGCTGTTCGGGAACACCAGTGAGCAGACTTTATTCTTACCGGCCGTAATTTTCCACGTGATGTTCTGGCCGGCATTGGTGTCACTTTGTGTTGGGGATTCAAGGGTAAGGGTCTTACCCACATTGACCTTGCCGGATTGAGGAGCCGCCAAGGTTGCCGTCTGCTGGCCAAGGCCAACGGTCACGGTGTAATTTTGGGTGATTGGTGCGTAGCCATTGCCGCCGGCGCTGACAAATGACAGTACGCAAGATCCGGTGCTGGCCGGGGTGACAACCGAAAGCCCGGGGGAGGTGCATGGCCCTGAGTCATTGAGACTCACCTTGGCCCCCGACAAGGTCGAGACATTGAAGTTGGTCGTAGAACTGGCACCTAGTACGTAGGTTCCGTTCGGGGCCCAAGTTGAACCACCGGCGGGAGTGACGGTGATTACGTCACTTGATGCTGGCCCGGTAACGACCGTAATAGCCCCAGAAGTGGAACCACTGGCACCTTGATTTGTTGTGTAGTTAGCGCCTAATGTGAAAGCACCCGCGGCGGTTGGGGTCCACTGGAAGGTGGCCACACCGTTAACGAGTGGGACTGATGCACTGATCGGTTTACCGTTCAACGTGAACCCGGCCGAGCCCTGAACCGTGCTCGGGTAGACCGTGGCGATCAAAGTCTGCGGAATACCCGTGGTCATGGTGGTTGGGTGCGTCAAAGTTATCGGAGTGCCGTTCGGTGTGGCAATAACGAAGTCCTGCGGTGAATCGGACAATCCCGCATTTGCATCACCACTGTACGTGGCCTTAAAGGTGTAAGTCCCTGAAGTCGCCGGCGTCCACCAGTAATAGGCGTAGCCCTGGCCGTTGCCCGGGCCAGGGGTCAAGCCCATGGTCTGCAATGTTGCTCCATTTACATCCTTGACAACGACTTGGCCGGTCGGGGAGTACGCGCTTGGGCTATTTGACTGCACCGTAACCATGATCTTGGTCCCCACGCCCACTTGTGCATTGTTTGGAGTTGAGATCGTGGTGGTCGTCAAGGTTTGGCCGATATTGGCGCCGCCAAGATATACAGGTGAGCAGGTGCTGCCGATTGTGGCCTGGGTGATCTGCCCAAAAATTGTGGGTGCCCAATAAATGGTGGCGTTGCCATTAATATCTGCATAAACCACAGGCGCAGAAACTGTGACGCCATTACTGTAGGTAGCGGTGAACGCCAGCTGGGCGCTAGGGCAGATCGAAAGTGCCGTGATGGTTTGGGTAACGCCGACGGTGCCATTGCCGTAGCCGGTGGCACTGGCCGCCTGTGCTGGAGCAGCTGCAAAGCCGACCGCCCCTAAAACCAGTGCTGACGCGGCGGCCGCACGAATGATCAGGCCGCGGAACTTCATCGGTTGTAAGTTATTGTTGGACATCTAGGCAACCTCTCTTTGGCGTTTTCTGACCATATCCCAATTCGGGGCTTGGATCGCGATAACCCACGTCGAAAATGGGCTGGACTTGGTAGGGTCGAGCCGAATTCGTGGACAAAAGCCGCGTTATGGGCGGGTGACGGTGTCCGCATTGGCCCGGGGTCGGGGCTTGCAATATCGCCGCGGGCTGGCAACGTTATCGATGCGCTAAAGTGAAATCGACAGGATTTTGGCTTCGGGCGATTGGCTCAGTGGTAGAGCACTCGCTTCACACGCGAGGGGTCACTGGTTCGAACCCAGTATCGCCCACCGAAGGCCCTCATTTAAGGGGCGAAACCTGGTGTGAAATGTCTTTGTTACCCCGATGGCAGTTTGCGAACAACCTCTTGAAAGTGAAGCAACAAGTTCGGTATCGGCAACGGTTCCGCAAGTAACCGGCCCCCAACCAAATGCGGTTAGGGGCCAGTGACAGGGATTAAACTTACCTAGTGTTCGACAAGATCTTTACTCTTCGTTACCTTCAAAACATCTACCCCAGTTCCAGCCGGATGAGGATGCCGCGGACGGGTTTA
>BJGE01000101.1 GCA_014190275.1 Actinomycetes bacterium
GGGTCACCGCGAATGTCGAATCCACTTGGCACCCAGCTCCGCCGGCGCTATTGCCGCCGCCACCGCCACCACCACCTAGCGCCGTGACCGTGAGCTCGGTGATGCCGCCGGGCACCGTCCACGAGGTTAAACCTGGGGTCGTGAAACTTTCCTGGCTACTCGCCTGGGCCGGGGGGGCCGCCATGATCGGTATGAGAAGCAGGGTTGCTGCCGCAAGGGCAACGGGGCGGGTGATCACTTATGCACGGTAAGCCCTAAGTACTTGATCGGGGCGGATGACCCGCCACATTGAGGCACCGAAGTCTTGGACCTAACGCACATACATCTATATATAGGTGATCGACGGTGGCCAAGCCGTCCTAGTGAATCCTCGTGGCGCTGCTATTTATCGCAGGCGGCTGACCTTATTTACCGGCCGCCATGAAAATGCCGATTACCACGGCAACAACAAAGGTGATGACAATCCCGGCGATGCCGAGCCACATACCCGCGAGCGCCATACCCCGGTTGCTGGCTTCGCCGTTCTTGACGCGCTTGAGCCCGAGGAACCCAAAGATGATGGCAAGGATGGACCCGATTGCGGCAAGCGGTGGCCAGATGCCAAGAAGCAAGGCAGCGAGGAACTGCAAAAATCCACCTACGAGGCTAATGATGCCAATAATCAAGGCAGCGACGCCGAGCCCGTTCTTTTGGCCGCTGTTATGACCGCTGCTATCGCTCATGTCTCATCTAACGTCGGTCAACTGAATCGTCCGACTCAATCGGTGGGCCAACTATGCCACGAGATGACGGCCCAATACCTGAACTCGCCGCCGGTGGTGGGCTCAGCGCTTTGAGCTCCAAAGCGGCGCACCCGAGTTGATCGTTAAAAGGCCCGCACCGGACGAACGTTGTAGTCGTCGTACTTACTGAATCCGTACTGATCGCCGTCGGTGAAATATTGGTGCCACGCGCCGGATGGATCTGCTTGCGAAGAAGACCAATAGTCGTCGGACGCAAATCCGCCGATACTCCGCTGTTGTGCATAAAGCAGGTTCAACTCGTCCTTCGATGGCAAGAACCAGTCCGTCATCCCACCACCGGCGAACTGGTGGGCGGTATTAGCAGCGCCGGCGGCACAGGCTGCAATAGCCAACTGCGTGTTCGCGGCACCAGCCCCGATCTCGGTGCTCGTTCCGGCGACGTCCAAGTCGGTAGCATCACACCATTGGCTGCGCGGATCAGCGCCACCCTCGTACCAACTTGGTGGTGCCACCTCCAAATAGCGCCCCCAAGGCTGGTCGGACCCAGCATCGTAGAACACGATGCCACCACCTGGGCCACGCTCACCCACTTGGCAATCCTCGGGGGAGCAAGTTCCAACGGGCGCTGGTGCAGCATTCGTCGCCCCGACCGAGCCGGTGCTCGCAATTGTTGGCGCAATTGGCCCCTGGCTTGACACCGCGTCCAAATCTCTGCTGGCGCCAAAAACCAAAAGCACCAGCCAACCGATGCTGATGAGGATGGCAGCTGTTGATAGTCCGACACCGGCTCCCGCGGCTTTGGCTCGGCCACGGCCGAGTAACCCGAGGACCAAACCAACCAGCGCGGTAATACCGCAAAATCCAATGAGCGCAAGAACGAACGCCCAAACTATTACCGTCGGCGTTTTGCCCGAAATAGGTGCCGGTGCCATTGCCTGCCGAGTCTGGTCGGTCCAGGTGCTGCCATCCCAGTAGCGCTCAATCCCCGTTTGGCTTGCATCGAGGTACCAACCAGCTGGCTCGTCAGCCATCACGACTCCCTAGCTGAAGCTCTGCACTAACCATAAGGATATGCCCCGCAGGGACGCGAATTGCACCCGCGAGGCGGACCTCTTCGTTGGTCTCGTGCTGGTTGGGCCCGGTTTTGGGGGCCTGAAGATCGATTGGGGCGCTGCTACTTCTGGTAGGCGGCGACCAAATGAGCGCCCGCCCAGTCTTTCGACTGGACAATGCCCGAATAGGTGCCGTGGTAGGTGGCGGCCAACTCCCGGGCCGCTTTGATCATCGCCTCACTGACCGCTGCCTGGGAGTCAGCCACGATTGTGAAGCACGCCGGGTTCGCTTCTAGCGCAGCAGCGTCACCCTCAACTACCTGCCACTGGGGTGGCGCGAACCGCCACTTAACCAGCACGATGAAGCTGCGCGAGACCACAGCGGCGCTGGTCGACGTCGCACCCGGTGCGGTGCCCGACCCTGAACCGGTTGCAACAGGCGCTGCATGCTTCGTCCAAATCGCATAGACCGTGTTGTCACCTGACATCACGGTTGGCCCACCCGGAGCGAACCCTAGGCCCGAACCATCACTTGAGGTGTTCCAGCCGGACAGGGTAAAGCCGGAGCGACTGCAGTCGGTAGTGGTCGGCAGGTTCAGCCAAGAGCCCGACAATGCCGAGCCTGAGGAAACCAAACATGAGCCACCATTGCCGTTATAAGCGAGGTTGAAAGTCGGTGGAGGCGGAGCAACTGCTTGTGTCGGCTCGGTTGTTACACCTTGCAGCACATAGGAGTGGTCAGGACCAACTACAATGCCGAAATCTACGAGGGTGGACCCCGCCGCCGGCGTGCTTACCACATTGAAAGTGACACTGCCGCTGCGATCAAGACTGTAAAGAGTGCCCACAGGCGCACCAGTGGTCCCCGTGGCAGGGGTTAGGGATGTAGCTACTTGCACTTCCCTACACAACATCCCATAGGTAACAGCAAGAATATCGCCGGCCACCACTCCACTAGTGAGTGTCTGACTTGTCACCACGCTAAAACCACAGGTGGCATTTACTGCAATCGTCGCGGCACTAGCGCTTGGCCAATCCACCCCCCCAAGGCTAAGACCACTGCTGATGCAACGGCGAAAGGGACTTGGTGGCGGACTCTAGGCTTTAGCATTTGGAGGGGGTACATGCTTTTGCGAGGTCGCGCAGATCGAAGGAAAAGCACCAACCTGTTCTTTTATCGCGAGGGCTCAAGAGTGCAGATCGCCCGCTGGCTAGAGCCGTAGGTGGCGCGCATACACCCCTATATATAGGTGATCGACGTTAGCCAAGCCGTGCTGGTGGGGCACTCATTGCTTCGGGCGAACCTGCCCGCTAGCGCAGGGCGACTGGCCCACCGGGTGAATACGTGCATTGGCGATGTCGGGGTGGCAGTTTGAGCGTGATCAGGTAATCGGTCACCGCTTCGTTAACACAATCCGATGGGGTGAACAGATAATCGACATGCTGGGTGCTTTCGTAGGTGATCGTGCTTGACCCGGCGAACGTGTTCGCAAGGGCCCGCCCCCACACCCAAGGGGTAGCTGTATCACCCGCGGACAGCACGAACACCGGAGGTGTCTTCAGCGCGATCATGCTGGAGCCACTGGGGATGGCCGGCGATAAGTCACCCGGGGGGAGCCCAAAGCACGCAGCACTCAACCCCATGGAATAGGGCCGAGGCGTACCGTAGTTTCGCTCGATAGATTCTGAGGCGGCGGCGAGCTCCGAAGGTGTTACACGATCGTGCAGGTCGGAGCATTCGACGAACACAAAAATAGCATTCGTTTTCACCGCTTGCTCCTCAAGGAGCACCCGCTGTGCTTCAGAAATCATTGCGGCTACCTCGAGCCCCTTAGCGCGCTTCGCCGGCGTCGCCGCGGTGATACCCGCGTAGAGGTTGTTGACGAATGCCACCGCGGTCGGGTACTGGCTCTGCGAGCCCAGGAGTGCCCGAAATTGCTCCGCCCAATCCCACCGGGTCAACTCGGTGCCATCGGGCAAGGCCACCACCTTGCCATTTAGATACTCCTCGATCA
>BJGE01000102.1 GCA_014190275.1 Actinomycetes bacterium
GCATGAGGGCACCTGGCGCGGCATGTTCCTGTGCTCTGCCGGCATCATTGAGGCCGTGAAGGACCACACCTAGTGCACACCTTCGCGATGCTGCTTAAGTCATTCGCGGATGACTTCGATTACGCGCAGCGGTTGATCGTTAGTTTTCGCAAGTTCAATGCGGACAACGTTCATCTTTATTGTGTGGTCCCGCCCGCCGACCTATCTCGCTTCGAGGTATTTCGCGGACCCGATGTCACCGTGCTTGCCGAATCCGAGCTCGGGCAGTACTTAGTTGATAAGCCCGTGCACGGTATGCGCGCCGGCTATATCAATCAGGAAATCGTCAAACTCTCGTTTTGGGAACTCGAGCTCACCGAGAACTACTTCTGCGTAGACTCCGACGCCGAGTTCATCAGGCCCTTTCGCCGATCAGACTTCATGGTCGATGAGCACACCCCCTACACCGTGCTGGTCGAGGACAATGAACTAAAAGTCGAGCCACGCTACTACCGCGAGTACTGGCAGCAGCGCGAGATCGAACTGCGTCAAATTCAGGATTTAGTCGGCCTTGACTCCAAGGTGGTGCGCACCTGCCACGGGCACCAGGTCTTCTCCGCCAAAGTGCTGCGATCATTCAAGACCGAGTTTCTCGACGCCCGGGGCTGGTCCTATGCCGATGCACTAGAGGCAGCGCCATATGAATTCACCTGGTACAACATGTGGCTGCAAAAAAACCAGGCGATCGAAATCCATCAGCGCGAGCCGCTGGTCAAGGTCTTCCATAACGAGAGCCAGCACCTTGAATATGTCATGCGCGGTGTCACAACAGCAGATATTGCCCGGGGCTATGTTGCCCTAGTTATTAACTCGAATTACGCACGTGATGTTGGTGTAGTACCGGCCGAAACCTCAAAGCCGGATTACCTAGCCCGATATCTCTCCTACGGGGAAGTCGCACAACTTATTGCAAGTAAGGCCAAGGATACTTTTCAACGCAGATTCCAGCGCTGAATTCGGCCGAGCAGGTGGCTGAGGTGCCGCACACTCTGCCGTGAATCCGCGAAGGCTCTGCCACCTAGGTTGAAGCTGTTATCCGGCCCGCGTTTTACGAATTCAAAGTGGAACCCGCGGCGGCGCATCATGAGCCCGTACGACACCGCCCCGGGCCACGACCCCGGATCGCGGTCATCGAGCGCCGTCGACAGCTCGACTTGGGTGCCCGCCAAAGTCGCGCACCCGAGTTGGTCATAAGCCGATGGGCCCAGAACAATCACCCGCTTACCGGCGAACGCCGCCTCCACTCCCGTTGTTGATCCGTAGGTCACCACGATGTCGGCTTGGCGCATCAAGGCGTAGGAATCAACAGGTGAGTGCGGGTCAAGATGGATATCCGGATTGGCAACATCAACGGCTTCGAGCCACTCGATGACATCCTGCTTTGGCTTTCGGCGTTTATGCGGGTGCGATCGTACGACAAGTTGATACCCATCGCGCTTGCGGCACTCATCGGCGAGGAACTTCAAGGCCTCGGGCTGGGTGCCGATGAACTGATCCCAATCAAGTTCCAACTCAGCGATCTCATCGCCCGACGAACTGAAGTAGACAACCAGGCAATCCGCATCGGGTCGGTCGATTGACGAACCGATCACCTGGGCTTCGGTAAAGAGTGCATTGTCGGCGGCCGTGTGGTTCAGCCGTTCTTGGAACCAACTACCCCCTACCTCGTCGCGTTGCCCCTCGGGCCACTGTTCATAGAGCTTCAGCATGCGCCGCTGGAGGTCGGTCCAGTCATGGGTTACCGAATCGGTTAGGTCAAAGTCGGTATCGATGCCACCGGTGTCGTAGTACAGCACCGGAATACCAAGTGCCTGCGCCGCCGCTGATGCCGCGCGGTCATGCAGGAACCGGCCGTTGTAGACCGCCACCGCGGTAACACCGCGCGCCTTGATTAGCTCCGTTGTTTGGTCATAAGCAAATGCATAGGACGTCGCCGCAAGTCGAAGCAGCCGCTCGGGCCAGTAGTAGGCGTCGGTAACCGGGGTTTCGGTCAGGGTCCGCACCTGCAACATGGCCCGGCCCATCGGACTCCCAAAATAAGTCAGCGCCTTGATCTCACTTCGGTTCATCGCTCGAGTGATCGGCACCGGCTGCGCCGGGCGCCAGCCACTGATTGGTGGGTTCGCTAATGACGACTTCGGGATACCAATATCAATCAAGGCATCGCGCACCCGCTGATCGCGCGCCGGTGATGCGAACAGTTTCGCTACCTTGTCATTTACCGACCAGCCGGTGTCGTGCATGGGGGTCTTATTAGTCCAAAACCCCAAAGTCACTTCAGAGCCCATCTGATGCAAACAGGTCGCGGTGTCGGCAAGAGCGGCAAGCGCAAAATCCCACTGGGTAAAAGAAACAAAGAGCACATTCCCACGCTGCTCATCGGTTAGTGACGCCTTGAGGAAGACCTCCAGCGAATCATGCTCTGCTCTGGCCTCCACGGACTCAGGCTACCCCACCAAGGATTGGTAAATACCCGCTGTCTTTGCCGCCGCCGTGCCCCACGTGAAGCCCTGGGCCCGCGAAACACCAGCACTCTTCATGCGGTTTCGCTCCGGCTCATCGGCGAGCAGGCCTTCGATGACACCCGAAAGATCCTGCGCATCACCGGGGGTGAAGTACTTCGCAGCGTCACCACCGACTTCAGGCAGGGAGGAGCTACGCGCCAGCACCGCGGGGGTGCCGCAGGCCATCGCCTCTAACGCCGGCAGGCCAAAACCTTCGAATCTTGACGGAAAGACGCATATCAGTGCATTGCCATAGGCCCCGGACATCGCGGTGTCTTTGAGTGAAATCTGCATTACTCGACCAGCTATCCCAAGTTCTTGATGTTGCGCACGCTCCGCACGTGTGAATGCCCCACCGCCGGTAAAGACCAGGTCCACCTCGTCGACTCTGTCACGCATCGCAGCGAATGCATTCAGCAGCACATTCGCGTCCTTGTATTGACCCCTATTACCGACAAATAGCAGGTAGCGATCCGGCAACCCTGGCACCCGCGGATCACCCGGCCGAAATATCGGATCGACACCATGATGCACGACCGAGATAGGCGCTTTGATGTCGCCGTAGACCCGCAGCATGTCATTGCGCGTTGCTTCAGAAACACAGATCACGTGATCCGCCGACATCACATAGCGTTTCTTCAAGGTGATGAAGTCGAGCCGGCGCCGGCTCTTGGGGAGAAGCTCGGGGATCATGTCGTGCACCGTGACCACCCGGCGCGCCCTGGGATATCCGGCTAGGCCATGCGGTAGGTAGAACGTGTTGTGGATGACGTCAACACTGGTGCGCGGCCGCATCCGCACGAAGTAGCGGGCCAGGGCAGCCATGGTGGAGCCGGCGTCAGTGACCTTGAGCTGATCCCGCAGAAAAGGCTCATCCAGCAGGTACCGATTGACCACCGAGGCCTCAAGTGGCAGTAGTTCGACGTCGAGGGCGTCGTCACGTAAGAATTGCTTTGACAATTGCGCGAACAACCGGGA
>BJGE01000103.1 GCA_014190275.1 Actinomycetes bacterium
GGGTCGCCCAGTTCCCTGGTGCACATAATTTCGATCACGGTGGTCTTGCCCTCGTTCATCTGCGCGTCAACCGCGCGCTTAAGGGCCGGGCCGACGTCTGCTAGTTGATCAACAACTATCCCCTCAGCACCCATTGACTGAGCGATCGCGGCAAAACTTGGATTGTCCAATTCATCCGCAACAAAACGCCGATCGTAGAAATCGACCTGGTTCTTCTTCTCCGCACCCCATTGCCGGTTGTGGAAGACCACTGCGGTGACAGGAATGTCGTGACGCACTGCTGTCAGGACTTCAACCATGCTCATCGCCCACGCACCGTCGCCCGCATAAGCAATTGCCGGCCGATCCGGCTCAGCCGCCTTCGCGCCGATCATGGTTGGCAAGGAGTACCCGCAGTTACCAAAGCTCATCGGGGCGAAGAAACTACGCGGCTCTTCAAACCTAAGGTACGAGTTCGCGACCGCATTGATATTTCCAATATCCGTAGAGACCATGGCCCTTGGTGGCATCGCCTTTTCGAGTTCACGCAGTACCTCGCGTGGGTGGAGCCAATTGCCTTCCTCGGCTTCTTGCTCGGCGATCATGTCCAAGCTGAACTGATCCGTCTCATGGATCCAGGCGGTGAGTTCTTCCTCCCAAGCGGCCTTCTCGGCGGCTACCTCGGCCGCGCGCTCCGCCTTGGTTGCATCCGAAGCCAAGGTGCGACCTTTCAGGCGCTTGGTGAGTTCAGCCGCGGTTGCTTTGGCATCACCGCAGATGCCGACGGTTACTTTCTTTACCAGACCTAGGGTCGTGTGGTCCGAGTCCACCTGAATGACCTTGGCGTTCTTGGGCCAATAATCCAAGCCATGCTGGGGCAAGGTGCCAAATGGGCCCAGCCGGGTGCCAAGGGCGATTACTACGTCGGCTTTGGCAACCAATTTCATTGCAGCTTTCGACCCTTGGTATCCAAGTGGCCCACACCAAAGTGGGTGACTGGCCGGGAAGGAATCATTGCGCAGGTAACTGTTAACCACGGGTGCGCCCAAGCGTTCAGCGAGTGCCTTGCACTCTTCAACCGCATCGCCCATGACCACGCCACCGCCGGCGATAATTACCGGGAACTTGGCGGTTTCCAGCAACGCAATTGCCTCAGCTAGCGACGACTCGCCACCGGGACCAACTTCGAGGCGTCGTGGCATCGGGATCTCAGTTTCGATTTCGCCGTAGAACAAATCGCGGGGGATATTGAGTTGGGTTGGGCCGTGTTCGGACATCGCTCGATCAAAGCAGCGCGCGGTGTACTCCGCCATGCGCTTGTTGTTGCTGACATGGGCTTGGTACTTGGTGAACTCCGCGAACATCGGCAGTTGGTTCGCCTCTTGGAAGCCACCGAGCCCCATCCCCATCGTGCCCGTTTCCGGGGTGATCAGGACTACCGGTGAGTGCGCCCAAAAGGCGGCCGCGATCGCAGTAACGCAGTTGCTGATGCCGGGGCCGTTCTGCCCGATCACCACCCCGTGTCGACCACTGGCCCGGGCGAACCCGTCGGCCATGTGGGCGGCGCCTTGCTCATGGACCACGGGGATCAAGCGGATGCCAGCCGGGGCGAAGATATCCATGGCATCCATGAAGGCCGATCCCATGATGCCGAAGATGTCGGTGACATCGTTGGCAACCAAGGTCTCCACCAAAGCCTCCGAGGGGGTCATTTTCTGCACCCCGGTGGCCACGGTGCGCACTGGTGTCGGGGCGTTTTTTGCCATAAAAGTCCTCCTGCGTCGGCGCTCCAAGGCAAGCCAAGGCCGCGATGTGTGCCGAACTTATCCCAAATGCCGCGGAACATCCGTAGCTTCTTTCTAAATTATTGGATTGTTATGTTCCGGAAAATGAAATGTGTATAGTCTGCTCTCATGTCCAGCCCAACCCAGCATTTTGCCCTCGAATCCGGAGAATTCGCGGATTCCACCCCGGGTTTGCGGCTATTTGCCCTCCTCGAACTGATCGGCTCCAAGGACCACTTCGTTTCCTTGCAGTCTTTGACCGAGGAGACGGGGGTTCCCAAGCCCACCGTTTTCCGGATGCTCCAGACCCTAGAAACCGCGGGCTTGATCATTCGCCAATCCGATAAGCGGCAATACGGGACCGGCACCCGGCTGCGGCGGTTCGCCGAAACCCTGCTCTTAAATGCCACCCAGGTCGGCACCCGGCACGCAGTACTACAGGCCCTCGTCGATGACCTAGGTGAAACCTGCAATATCACCGCACTGTCGGGGAACGAGATTCTCTATCTAGACCGGGTCGAAACCCAAGAGCCACTGCGCTTTAACTTGCAGTCCGGATCTCGAGTGCCGATTCACTGCTCGGCATCTGGCAAGGTGCTACTTGCCAACATGCCCCGCGCCCAACGCCACAAGTTGCTGCGGTACGCACCGCTTAAGCAACTAACGGCCAACACCATCACGACCCTTGAAGATCTCGACGAGGAACTTAAGCAGGTTCATAGCGTTGGATTCGCGATCGATAACGAGGAGTTCATGAGCGGCTTGGTTTGCATGGCAATCGCCGTCCCGACCGCACATGGTCGTTCCAACCAGTGCGTCGCGGTGCAGGCACCGGCGATGCGAATGACCGCCGAAGACGCCGTAGCCCTGCTCCCAAGGCTCCGGAGCGCGGCGGCTGCCCTATTCGAAATCGAGGCTGAAGGCAGTGCTGTTAACCCCAGTGCAATACCAGAACCTAGATTGGTCTTGCCATGAAAACTGACGATCTCACCGCCCAGACCCCTGACCGCGAGATAAGTGTGCGGGACACATTCGGCATTGACGTAGACATGGTGGTAACTGGGTTCACCGACCACGATGACCATGTGCCGGAGGTCGATGCGGCATACCGATTCAACCCCGATGCGACTCTCGCCATCCTTGTCGGTTTCCAACGCAACAAAAGAGTGCTCGTGCAAGGCCTTCACGGCTCCGGTAAATCCACGCATATTGAGCAAGTCGCCGCCCGATTGAACTGGCCCTGCATCAGAGTAAATCTCGATGGCCAGATGAGTCGCCTTGACTTGATCGGCAAGGACATCGTGGTGGTTCGCGACGGTGACCAAGTCACCGAGTTCGCCGAGAGTATCTTGCCGTGGGCATTGCAGCGGCCGGTTGCATTGGTGTTCGACGAATACGACGCCGGACGCCCCGATGTGATGTTTGTGATCCAACGAGTGCTAGAACGAGCCGGTAGTTTGACCTTGCTGGACCAAAACCGCGTTATCAAACCACACCCGTACTTTCGCCTACTGGCCACCGCTAATACCGTCGGGCTCGGAAATCTAAATGGCTTGTACCACGGCACCCAACGCCTAAATCATGCGCAGATAGACCGTTGGGACATCGTCGCTGCACTGAACTACCTCCCGGCGAATGAGGAAATCGCGATTGTGCAAGCCCGGGTACCGGAACTGGCCGGGGCTTCCGACACGAAACTGATCGCCGCCATGGTGGCCTTGGCGGGGCTAACCCGTGAGGGCTTTCGGG
>BJGE01000104.1 GCA_014190275.1 Actinomycetes bacterium
ACCTATGTTGCCAACGATCTTTCCTGCCTTGGCGCGGGCACCTCGTGGGAGACTTTGAAGTGGATGAAGCGGTAGCGTTGTCGTGCGGCCTAGGAGTCGTACCGGTACTTGGAGGATCAAATGTTTGAAGACCTGCGGGGATATTTGCAGCTGGCTAGCGGTCTAACCGAGGTCACGGCAACGAAGGCCAAAGAGATTGCGATGGGGCTGGTGAGCCAGGGCATGAGTATGTCCTCGAAGGCTCCCGATGTGGTGGGGCAGGTGCAAGAGCTCGCGGATGATCTCGTCAGTACCAGCAAAGAAAACCGTGAGATGTTGCTCGGTCTGATTCGTGCCGAAGTTGATCGAGCCGTTGGGCGAATGGGTTTTGTGCGCGAAGATGAACTTGCGGCCCTCCGACGCCATGTGCAGCGGCTCGAGCAGCAAATCTTTGATCTCAAGTCTTCTCCCGGTTCGGCTCGGGAGTCGTCGGCCGCCGCACCCAAAACTGATTCCGATGCACCCGCGGACATCCCGGTGAAGAAGAAGAAGAAAAAGGTAATTGTCGTCAACGAAGGAGCCAAGGGTGTCTGACGAAGATCTTGATATTGATGAAGTTTTGGTGCTTGAAGAAGTCAGCGTTGAATTGGCTTTGGCTGTGTGGGAGCCCACCGGCGACGCCGGTATCGATGCTGCCCTGGATGAGCTCACGCGGCTAGAGGATTTACCCCCGGGGGAGCGCCTGGCGGTGTACGAAAGCGTGCACCGCCAATTGCATCAACGCCTCGCCGATCTAAGTACCGGCCCGTAACCAGGCATGGTCCTGCGCCGGCTCGATGCGGAGCTAACGAGGCGGGGCTTAGCTCGTTCCCGGGATCAAGCACACGATCTGATCACCGCAGGCTTGGTGTTGGTCCGTGGCACGGTCGCTCTTAAGCCGGCAACTCAAGTCGATAGTGAGGCGTCGATAGTTGTGCGCGCCAGCGATGAGCTCACTAATTATGTTTCGCGTGGTGCACACAAGTTAATCGGAGCACTCGACGCATTTACGAACTTAGACATCGCGGGCCGCGACGGCCTCGACGCCGGAGTTTCCACCGGCGGCTTCACGCAGGTCCTCCTAGAGCGCGGAATCGCGCGGGTGCTGGCCATTGATGTCGGTTACGGGCAGTTGGCCTGGCAGCTTCGCGGTGATCCACGTGTGCACCTAATGGAGCGCACCAATATCCGAACTTTGAGTGCCGAAGACGTGCCATGGCTGGCATCGGTAGTAGTAGCTGACCTGTCATTTATCTCCTTGACGGTGGTGCTTCCAGCCCTGGTCTCCTGCTCAACACCGACCGCTGACTACCTGTTGATGGTCAAACCGCAGTTCGAAGTCGGGCGTGCGGCGGTTGGTGACGGGGTCGTGCGGGACCTTGAGTTGCGGGTAGCAGCCGTGGGTTCGGTCGCCGCTGCTGCGGGGGAGCTCAGGTTGCAAGTTCAAGGCGTAGCCGCGAGCCCGTTGCCCGGGCCGGCCGGAAATGTGGAGTTTTTTCTGTGGCTGCGACATGGTGATCGCAGTGAGCGGGATAATCGAGATAATGGCCTAAGCGGGGCTGCCCTAGCTGCCGCAATCCGCACCGCTGTCGAGGAGGGGCCGGGATGAGTGGTTCTGCGACTTCGGCGCTCTTGGTAATAAACCCACGCCGTGCTGAGGCCCGGGAGGTTGCCGCTTTGGTGGCGAAGGCACTGCAGGCTGAAAGTGTCAAAGTCTCCATGGCGGCCGATGATCTAGCGCAGTGGGAGGCGGTTGGCGGTGCAGGTGTTGCCGCACCCGAGGTAGCCGTAGTTGCGGCCGACGAACACGCCGCCGATGGCTGCGATGTCGTGGTAGTTCTCGGGGGCGACGGCACTATTTTGCGGGGTGCTGAGCGGGCCCGAGCCTCCGGTGTGCCGATACTCGGGGTAAACCTGGGCCATGTTGGGTTCCTCGCCGAGGCGGAGTCTGAAGATGTCAATGCGGTAACCGATGCGGTAATTAATCATCGGTGGCACGTTGAAGAGCGCATGGCGATCGAGGTTCGAATTTTGTTGGCCGGTGAACTTGTTGCTCAAACATGGGCTCTTAATGAGATCAGTATCGAAAAACTTGTCCGCGAACGCATGATCGATCTAGTTGTTGAAGTTGATGGCCGGCCGCTTTCACATTGGGGGTGTGATGGAGTTGTTGCTGCCACCCCAACCGGGTCCACGGCCTATGCCTTCTCCGCTGGGGGACCGGTTGTTTGGCCAGAGGTCGCGGCCTTGCTGGTGGTTCCCCTAAGCGCCCACGCGCTATTTGCGCGCCCCTTGGTGGTGTCGCCGCGCAGTGTTATTGCTTTCGAGATCTTGCCGTATAGCGCCGCGGTGTTAGCTGCTGATGGTCGGCGGATATTCGATGTGGCGGAGGGGGCTCGAATCGAGGTACGGCAGCACCCACAACCGGTGCTATTCGCCCGCCTAGCGGCTGCACCATTTACCGATCGATTGGTCGCGAAGTTCGATTTGCCAGTGCAGGGTTGGCGTGGCGGCGCCAGAGGTCCTGCGTGATCGAGAGTTTGCGGATCCGCGGGCTGGGCGTAATTGACGATGCGGTAATTAAATTCGGCTCAGGACTGACCGCGATAACCGGTGAGACCGGTGCCGGGAAAACTATGGTCTTGACAGGTCTGAGCCTGCTTGCCGGTGGTAAGGCCGATGTCCAGGTCGTGCGACATGGCAGTGAGCGCGCGGAAGTAGATGGCGAATGGTCACTAGCTGAGTCGAATTCGGGCAAGGTTCTCGACCGGTTGCGAGATGCCGGCGCCCAGATCGATATTGCCGGGGGGCAAGCGCAGGTATTGCTGGCACGGGCCGTGGCCGGGGAAGGGCGCAGCCGGGCATTTGCGGGTGGACGCACTGTCCCGGTGACCGTATTGCAGGAGGTCGCCGGTGAGTTAGTAGCCGTGCACGGCCAGTCGGAGCAATTACGCCTGCGGCAATCGGGGAAGCAGCGCGAGCTGTTAGATCGATACGGCGGCAGTGCGGTCACTAAGTTGTTAGGCCAGTACCAAGCCACGTTCAGTACATGGCGCCAAGTGCGTGCCGAATTTCAGGAATTGACCGAGCAGCGACAATCTCGGACGCGAGAAGCAGCCCTACTGGCGGCCGGGATCGCAGAAATCGAAGCGGTGGCTCCCCTCCCCGGTGAAGACATTGACCTAGATCGGCAGTCCACACGGTTGGCGCATTCGGGAACTTTGCTCGTCGATGTTGCCACCGCACATGCTGCCCTGGTGGGTACCGACGAGGCGGTTACCGGCGACCGGGGGGCGAGCCAGGTAGATGTGCTCGCCGCCTTGGCCGGTGCAACCAAAGCTTTGGATAGGGCCGTGGAAGTCGACCCCCAGTTGGCGACGGTCCGTGACCGGTTTCGGGAGATCAGCAGTATCGCTGCG
>BJGE01000105.1 GCA_014190275.1 Actinomycetes bacterium
ATGATGGTGCTGCGGCCGATGATGACCCTGCGGATGATGGTGCTGCGGCCGATGATGACCCTGCGGATGATGGTGCTGCGGCCGATGATGACCCTGCGGTAACCGAGGGGGATGCTGCGGTAACCGGGGGGGATGCTGCGGTAACCGAGGGGGATGCTGCCGGTACCGGCACGGCGTCTATCTCGGTGTCGATAGCAGCTGAAATTGGCGCACCGGCCGGTGGGTCAGCGGTGAACGTCACCGCAAGTGGCTTGCTCCCGGGTAGTCGCGCCGTGCTCCTGGTCTTTTCCACCCCGCAAGTTATCGGTGAGGCCACCGCTGCTGCTGAAGGCACGTTGTCGATGTCGGCCGCCTTGCCCGGTGACCTACCACCTGGTGACCACACCGTGGTTTTGCAGGCGGTTGACTCAACCGGCGCGCCCGCCGAAGTCGCTACTGGCATTTCGATCGCCGCGGACGGCACCTTGGCGTCGGTAACCCCGAATGCTTCAACCAAGGGGTTGGCGATGCCGAAAATTTCAAGCAATCCCAAAGTTCCTGCCTACCCAGCTGTGGTGGCACTTGATGCACCGGCTGCGGTCGCGGCTACCTCGGTTGCGGCGCTGACGATTGCGACGGTCGCAGGGGCTGGCCTAGTCGGGGGTAGAGGCCATCAGATTGGCGGGGCAGGTGCTCAAGGTGGCCCAAGTGGCGAAAGCATCGACACCGCGGTCCGCGGCCGACTCGACGATCTTGATGAAGTCGACGAGCCGGATCTGCCGGCGCGAGCGGGTGCGGTCTTAGCACTTGCCGGGGCCGGCGGCGCGGTGGCCAGATTCAGCCCACTGCTTAGTCGGACCTTGAACGATGCGGCACCACTTCGCGCCTTCACTGGAGTGTTCAGCCTGCTCTTGCCGTTGGCGGCTTTACTGCTGGGTATTTTTGCCGCCGTCAGCGTCGGTGGTCGGGCCGAGCCGGCGATCCTCGCACTGATGATCCCGCTGCTGGTGATCGGTGTCTTTGATGCCTTCGCCGGGTTGATCGGGGCGCTGGCATTTGCTGTTGTGGTTGCAGTGTCCGGCGGAATCGTCGATGCGGCCAGCGTGCGCACCTTGATCGGTGTTGGTTTGATCACGGTAGGCCCGGGGTTGATCGCCGGGAGTTTTCGTGACATTCGTCGCCGTCGAGCAACTGGTTCAGCGGCATTATGGGAGCGTCTAACCGATATCGTTGTGGTTCCGCTGATCGGCGCCTGGACCACCATCGCCATAGTCTCGGCGCTACCAGATCTAGGGGCCCTTGACTTCCCGATTGCCGGGCAAGCCAGGCTGCTTGGTTTTGTCGCCCTGATTGCTTTGGTCTTCAAAGTGCTGCTCGAAGAGGCGGCGGCCCGCAAGGTGCCGGCGCGAATGCGGGCGCTATCACCAACCGATATCGCGGAGCCGGGCACCACCCAACAGGTGGTATCCGCACTTGTTCGCACCGGTGCGTTCTTGTTTGTCGCAGCGGCTTTTGTTGGCAATGTGTGGCAGCTTTGGGTTGCAGCGCTTTTCTTCCTGCTGCCCGGTCTACTTTCGTTGCTCGCGCATCGGTTCAAGAACTCCCCGGCCATCTGGCAGGTGCTCCCCGAAGGGGTGCCCCTGTTCGCTGTCATTTTGGCATTCGGGTTGATAATCTCGGTGATCTTGGAGAATCTTCTCGGTGATGTTCCTGACTTCGCGCAGATGACGTTCCTTTGGATGGCCGTGCCCGGTTTCGTGCTCGCCTTCGTCGGGATGTTCGCGCGGGAGCCAAAGGCTGGGGACACGCGCTGGTATACCAGGGAGTCAATGACCATGGTCTATCGAGTTGGCGGCGTGATCATGTTGATCATCGCAGTCGTGCTCGCTGCCCGCGTTTAAGCCAACTGACCATTAATGCGGTGGGCAGGTGGCTTTGGGGTTTGAATTTATTGATACCCCTAGGGGTATGCTATATTCGACTTGTTGAAGCCCCCACCGAAATGGATGATCATGTGCCACCTAACCACCTGCCGTGCCTGCAAGAAAGCCACCTGGGCCGGCTGCGGCCAGCATCAGCAACAGGTGATGCGCGGGATCGCGAAGAACGAGCGCTGCACGTGCACCGCCGCTGAGAAGGCCGCCGCTAAGGGCGGTTTCTTCGCACGCATCTTTGGTGGTTGATCGGCCGGTCACTGGCATGACATCGTGCGCTGGGCCAGATCACACTCCGCAAAACTTTGGCCCCACTGATCGTGCTGGTCAAAGAGCCAGCTCGATGAGCCAGCTTTAGGTATTGCGATCACGTAGCTGAACCGCACGTCGGTCCAAACGTTCGACGGCGCCGGGTACCGGGCTGCCTGTTGTGCCCCAATGACCGCGCCGCTGACGGCGACCAAGGCAGCAAGGGTGACAGAGGCCGCGGCTATATTGATATTTCGGCGCACGGGCGAAGGCTACGAGTGAGGCAGGGGGCCTAGTGGCGACAACTTGGGTTGATCAAGGGTTCATCTCTTATGATACCGAGACCACCGGTATCGACGTCGGCGAGTCACGAATCGTCACGGCAGCGGCGATCCACTACGTCAATCGTGTGCCCGTTGATTCGCGCTCGTGGCTCATTGCCGTCGATATCGAGATCCCCGAGGCTGCCAGCGCCATTCATGGTGTTACGACGGCGATGAGCCGAGACCAGGGCTTGGAGCAAGTAGCAGCTCTTTCCGATATCCGAGCCTTCTTGCTGGGCGCCGGCGCGCCGATCGTCTGCTTCAAATCCGACTTCGACATCCCGGTCACCGACTCGAACCTGATCCGGGCCGGCTTGGCTCCACTGCCACCCGGCCTTGCGGTCTGTGCTTATGTCATCGACCGGCAGTTCAATAAGTACGTCAAGGGCAAGGCGCAACGACGACTGCAACCGACGGCCGCGCGTTACGGCATCACCTTGAATGATGCCGACTGGCATGGGGCGCAAGCAGACGCCATCGCCGCCGGGCAGATCTTCCTGGCCGAGGTCGATGCCTATCCGGCATTGACGGCCGTGAGCGCCGCGCAGTTGTCCGAGCAGGTTGACCGGTGGCGCGAGGAGCAGGAAAAAGACTTTCAGGAGTGGTTGTCCCGGCAACCGAAGTAGCACTCGATCTGTCGCCGTGGATTCTTGCCGCCGCTAGGGGAGGGTGTTGATCTCGCTGATCGCCTGAGCATCAAGTTGCACGGTGGCTCCGCCACAGTTCTCCTCAAGGTGCGCGATGGAGCCGGTGCCCGGTATCGGCAGCATGACCGGTGAATGCTGAAGCAGCCAGGCTAAGGCGACCTGGGCCGGGGTGCAGTCCAGCCGGGTTGCGATGCCGGCGAGCGGGCCATCGTCGGCGACCAACTCGCGGTTGCCGAGCGGTAACCACGGGATGAAACCGATCTGATTCGCGGCGCAGTGATCGAGAAG
>BJGE01000106.1 GCA_014190275.1 Actinomycetes bacterium
GAACTTGGCAATGTCGATGTTTCACGCGATTGGGGTTGGGCCCCGGATTATGTGCGCGGCATGCGGTTGATCATGGGTGCCGAGGCACCCCATGACTATGTGCTCGCCACCGGCGAAAGCCATGAACTAACCGAGTTCATCGAGCTCGCCTTCCAAGCCGCCGGCATCACCGATTGGCAAAGTGTCGTGCGCGCCAAGGATGAATTACGCAGAGCGACCGACCCGACCCTGCTGCGCGGTGATAGCACCCGCGCCTATACCGAGCTAGGTTGGCAACACACCAAGAATTTTGCGCAGATTGCCGAGGCGATGGTGGAGTACGACATATTGCTGCTGCAGGATCCGGCTGCGCTGTGGCACGAGTAGCGCGGTCCGCTGCGCCACGCCAGTGCGGGAATTTGACGGCGTTCGCCGACACCCTCTAGCCTTGACGGCGAGCGCCGACAGCAGGCGCGCCCGCCAACCGTGTGGCGGGTGGCCGAGTAGCGGCCCAAAAACCGGAGGTCCAGCAATGCGTGTCACCGATGCCGCCGACCTGGGCCGGGTACTGCGCTCGGCGCGGCAGGCCAAGGGCTGGAGCCAGCAGCGGTTGGCCGATGCGGCCGGGCTGAGCCGCGACTGGGTGGTGCGGGCCGAAAGCGGCAGCGGCCGCCTGGAGGTGCAGTTGGTGCTGAAGGCACTGCGTGCCCTTGACCTGAGCATCGATGTGGCCGAGGCGATGCAGGACGCGGGCTGATGACGGCAGCGGCACAGAAAACTTCCTACGCGCAGAACGCGGAGGATATTCGCATCTGGCGGGCGTTCACGGATCCGCAGACCGGCGCGCGCATTGAAACTAAGTTGACCTATGTCGACGTCGGCGCGAACGAGCCGCGGCACCTTTCGATCACCGCGAGCCTTTATGACTTGGGCTGGCGCGGGCTGCTGATCGAAGCCGACCCGGAGTTGGCGCAGGCCCTTCGCATCATGCGCCCGCGTGATCAAGTCATCGAGATGGCAGCGGCAGGTGGCGCGGGTGAGCTGACTTTCTATCGCGTACCGGGTACCGGCCTCGGCACCCTTGATGCCGGTGAAGCAGAGGCCGCCCGGGCCCGCGGCTTCGAAGTGCTAGCAACCCCGGTCGCGACGGCGGCCCTTGACGAGCTGTTGACCGAGTGTGAAGTTGGCGAGATCCACTTCATGTCTATCGACGTTGAGGGCGCCGAAAGCGTTGTGCTGCAAGGGCTTTCGCTCACCGCCCATCGCCCGTGGGTGCTCTGCGTGGAGGCGGTGCTGCCCGGCACCAGCACCCCGAGTCACCAAGAGTGGGAGCCGCGCGTTATTAAGGCCAAGTACCAGTTCGTCGCCTTCGACGGCGTCAACCGCTGGTATGTCGCAAGCGAGCACAAAGAACTTGCGGCGGCCATCGCCACGCCATTTAATGCCCTCGACGCCGGAGTGTTCGGCTGGGTGCTCGCCGATACTGCAGATTTGCAGCGAGGTATTCGTCAGGCCCACAATCGCCGGGCCTGGCAACGCGAATTGATCCTAAATGACACCCGCAACGCCGTGGCAACGACCGAATACGAAAAGCAGATCCACGAACTGCGCACCGCGCTCGCCACCGTTGAGGGCTCGCGATCATGGCGGGCTTCGCGCAAGGTCGCCAAGATAGGCAAAGCGATACTTGGTCGCGTGCAGGCGCTGCGTCACCACTTGCCCGGGCCGATTGAGCGCGCCATCATCCGCAAACGTCATTTACGGCACGTGCAAACCAACCTTGGGCACCTGGTCGACCCGGCGTTCTTAGGTAGGGCCCCGGCCGAGGCGAGCACCTGGATCAACCCCGAGCAGCTGCCGGCGCTACCGACCGCAGGTTTGGCCCTCGAATCACCTACCGCGCAGCAATTGCAGGAGATCCGCACCTGGCTCGACGCTGGCCCCTACGACACCGACGAGCTCTTGGCCCGGCGCACCGATAACCACGACGACGAACTTGGCCGCCTGCTCGCGGCCTTGCGCCTGCGCTTAAAACTCGCAAAGACCCCGGCGACCGCGCATCCGGCCAACGGCAATGCGGTGCTCTTTGATGCGCGCAGCCTGCAGACCGCAGCGTTCGGCGCCCGCGGCATCGGCCGGTTCGCGCGCAGCGCCCTGCTCGGCTTACGCGAGACCCTCGGGGACGAAAAGGTGGTACTGCTCGTTGATCGCGGGCTGGAGAAACTCCCCGATGAACTGGCCGGGGAGTGCGAGCAACTAACAAGAGTCACCGTGGCCAACGTCAATCGCTTCTCGGTGTTGGTTGAAGCCTCGCCGATGACGGCCTCGGCCGAGCCACTGGTGGCGCTGTTGCATAGTTCGGCCCACAAGATCGCCATCGTCTTCGACTTCATCCCGATGCATTACCCGAGTGTTTATCTAAAGTATGCGGCTGAGCGCGCGGAGTATGCGTCAAGCCTTGATGCACTGCGCTGCTATGACGAGTTCCTTTGCATCTCGGGTGTCGTCGAGGCCGAATTACCGGCACGACTTGGGCTAAGCAAGGTTGACGCGACGGTGGCGTGGCCGAAGGATCTTGGCGTCGAGACCAGCGCGCGCGCCGGTGCGCCAACCGGGCCGATAGTTGTCATGACAGGTGATGAGCAACGCAAGAACACCTACGGCGCGCTCGCGGCGATCGGTGTTGCAACAGCAGGTGGCGACGAATCGCGCGAGGTGATCGTCATCGGGATGGCCGGGCAACAGACCCGCGTGCATCACTGGAGCATCCACGCCGCAATGCGCCCGGGTGAGGCCGTGACCGTCGGCCGGCTCAGCGAGGCCGACCTGCTCCAGACCTTGCGCGATGCCTCGGTGGTGGTCGTGCCGTCATTTGACGAGGGCCTGTCACTGCCCGTCATCGAAGCGGTCGGTGCGGGTGCGCACGTGGTGGCCTCCGATATCCCCGCCCACCGTGAGCTCATTGGCGGTGGCGTTTACCTAGCCGACCCGAAGGATGTCAAGGCGTTCGCCAAGGCCATTCGCCGGCACCTCGGCAACCGGCGGTCATTTGCCCGCCAGCAAGCCAAAATCATGCAACACCAGCACGGCGAACTTGAGCAGGTTCTCCTGGCCAGCAGCCTTAAGAACCTGGGCAAAATGAACATTGCGGCGCCGGTGGCCCCGGGTTACCTGCAAGGCAGGGACCTCTCGGTTGGCATCGCCTCCCCATGGCCGCCACAAAAATCCGGTATCGCCGACTTCAGCGCTGCCACCAGCAGCGAACTTGCCAAGCTCTGCAATCTGACGATCTATCACACCGCCGGCGCCGATATCGGTATCAATGCTGATCCCGACAACAGCGCGGCTAACATCAAGCACCGACCCCTTGCCGACATCTTCGACAAGGGCAGCGACCACGATGTGTTCGTCACCCTCCTTGGCAAC
>BJGE01000107.1 GCA_014190275.1 Actinomycetes bacterium
GCTGGTGAGATGCGGGTTCGGCTGCGCGAGCTTGGCGTTGAGGGCGCGCAGGTGCGCACCTTCCATGGAGCGGCCCTTCGGCAACTGCGCCACTTCTGGCCAAGGTTGAGTGGCCAGGCATTTCCTGAAGTTCTCCCTAGCAAGGTACGCCTGCTGGGCGAGGCGGCAGCCAAGTCCGGTATCACCACCAATGCTGCGTTGATACGTGATCTGGCCGCAGACATTGAATGGTCGAAAGTAAGTGAATTGGCAGCGCGCGACCTCGTGACCGATCAGCGCGCAGCCACGCGCCAGTGGAGCCTGGAGCTGGCTGATGTTGTGAAAATCTACGCGGCCTATGACGACCTGAAGTCAGCGCGCGGGTTCATGGATTTTGAGGATGTACTACTTGTTACCGTGGGTGCATTGCAAACTCGCCCGGACATCCTCGATGAGGTGCATTCGGCCTATCGCTGGTTCACCGTTGATGAGTTCCAAGACGTCAACCCATTGCAACATCGCCTACTTACCCTATGGCGTGGTGATCGCGATGAAGTCTGTGCTGTTGGGGATGTCAGCCAGACCATCTACTCATTTACCGGTGCGTCGGCTGACTACCTAGTGAACTTTCGCAGGGAGTTCCCCGACGCGACAGAAGTTCGTCTGGTTAATTGCTATCGCTGCACCCCCGAAATCGTAGCTAAGGCAAATGCGGTTATCGCGCAGGCGCACTTACGAGCTGCCGTGACTTTACGGTCGATGCGTGAACCCGGAGTTGAGCCGGTGGTGCAGTCACACCCTGATGAAGTCGCCGAAGCCACCGCGGTCGCCGAAGCAATCTCAACCCATCTGCGCCGTGGCATCCCGGCTCGCGAGATCGCGGTGCTGTTTCGGATGAATGCCCAGTCGGCGGATCTGGAAGCCGCGCTGTCGGCTCGCGAGATCGCCGTTGTCATGCGCGGGGCTGAGCGGTTCTTTGATCGAGCAGAGGTGCGTGAAGGCGTGACCCGGATCAGGGGAGCGGCCCGTGCCGGTGGCGCCACCGGACTATTGGGGGAAGAAGTACGCGGGATCCTCAGTGCCGCAGGCTGGGCCGCTGAGCGCCCGCAGGGCAGCGGTGCGGTGCGCGAGCGCTGGGAGTCACTTGCGGCGCTGGTTGCTTTGGCGGATGAAAACCCAAATTGGGATTTACCGGCATTTGTAACTGAGCTTGATCACCGCGCGCAGGCGCAGCATGCCCCCGCTGCCGATGCGGTGACACTTTCATCTTTGCACTCGGCGAAGGGGCTGGAATGGCAGGTGGTCTTTATCGTTGGTTGCAGCGATGGACTACTGCCGTTAGCGAATGCCGACTCACCCGATGAAGTCGAAGAAGAGCGCCGGTTGCTCTACGTCGGAATGACTCGTGCAAAGTCACACCTGCATTTGACCTGGGGGCGCGCCCGACATCCGGGTGGCCGCGAGACTCGCGAGCTCAGCAGATTTCTGGCAGCCGCCAACGGGCCCGATGGCGAATTCGCGGCTGGGTACGCCGGCGACTCGACCCGCGGGCGGGTGCGGATGGGGTCGGGCCGGGCGCGCGGTGAACGCAAGCAGCGCGGGCCGGCGACCTGCCGCACCTGCGGTAAGGCACTGGTGACCGCGCCGGAGCGCACCTTGGGTCGGTGCCGCACCTGCCCATCGACTTTTAACCCAGACCAGTTCGAGCAGTTGAAAGGTTGGCGCCTTCGGCAGGCGAATGAACGGGCGGTGCCGGCGTTCGTCATCTTCACCGATGCCACCTTGCTGGCAATTGTTGAGCAATTGCCGACCACCTTGGAGCAGTTGGCGAGTATCCCGGGGATCGGCCCGACGAAATTAGACCTGTATGGTCCAGCCCTGCTGGAGATTTTGGGCGACTTCTAGTCAATATCCGTGAAGTCAGGAACCCAACGCTGGAGTTCGGATCTCATCGGCACCGTCGCACCGAGTTGGCAGAGCACCCCGATGCAACCCAGCCAGACTCGATGGATCAAGGCATAAGAGGGGGGCAAATTCAGTTTCATACCGACGGTGAAATCCGGATTGCGCATATCGTTCACGCGCGTGAATTACCCGCGCATCCAATCCCGGGAGAAGGTGAATTCAAGATAGCGGGCCGGCTCGACAAAGGGCTCGAGATACTCGAGCAGTTGCTCGGCGTTGACATCGATATTGGGCTTGATAAAGCCCTCGGCACGTAGGCCCTCGATAACCGACTGTGCATCGCCCAGTTGCGCGATACGCAGCAGCGATCCCATTGCCGAGGGTAGCCCTCCAGGTAACGACGCGCAGGCGCCAAAGTCGAGAACTCCGAGTCGACCATCAGCGGTAATTCGGAAATTACCGGGATGCGGGTCGGCATGTAGTAGCCCGGCACGCGACGGTCCCGATAGTAGGAAGCGTTCATACAAGACGCCCGCATGATCGCGCTCGGATTTGGAGCCGTCCTTGATGATGGCTGAAAGTGCGGTGCCTTCGATCCATTCGCTGACGAGCACATGGGGTGCCGCGACCAGCACATGTGGGATTACGAACTCGAAATCACCCTCGTAGGCAGTAGCAAAGGCGCGCTGGTTTTGCGATTCGAGCAGGTAGTCAAGTTCATCGACGGCGCGGTCACGTAGCTCGTCAAGTAGTGGCTTGATATCTAGACCTGGAATCCATGAGGCGAACATCTTGCCCATCCGGGCCATCTGGTTCAGGTCACTGATCAGAGCTTTATCGGCTCCCGGGTACTGAACTTTCACGGCTACCACGCGTCCGTCATGCCAGGTGCCTTTATGGACTTGCCCGATCGAGGCGGCCGCTGCCGGTTGGTCGGAGAACTCCAAGAACTTCGTGCGCCAGTCCGAGCCGAGTTCTTCGGTGAGAATCTGATGGATCGACTCGGCGGGTAGTGGTGGTGCCGCATCTTGGAGTTTTGTCAGGGCCGCTCGATATGGCCCGGCCACCTCCTCGGGCAGTGCGGCTTCAAAGATACTCATCGCCTGGCCAAGTTTCATGGCCCCGCCCTTGAGTTCACCTAAGACTTTGAACATCTGTTCGGCGGTGCGAGCCTGCAACTCAGCGGCCACGAGTTCGGCAGATTTGCCGCCCACTCGCTTGCCGAATCCCAGCACGGTCCGTCCCGCAAAGGCCGCTGGGAGACCAGCCATGCGCACGCTGCGGGTTAGCGCGTTGCGCGGGAGTTCGGCCATACCTCATTGTCACCCAATTACAAGTGGGCCGCTCACCGGGTTACCTTGCTGCCATGAACAACCGCAAAGTGGGTGCGGGGGTCGGG
>BJGE01000108.1 GCA_014190275.1 Actinomycetes bacterium
GACATCGCTTAAGCACCCGTGCTGAATTTCAAGGGTCATGGAACTGGATTTCCCGGCGACCGCGGCCACTTCCTTTAAGTCAATGATCGCGTGCGCTTTTGCCGGCGGACTACAGACCAATACGGAGCCTAGGGCAAGGCATCCGAGCGCCGCGCAAAAAGTTAGCCACCGCCCTGCTGACAAGTCCATCACCTCAGCCGAGCAGTTTCTTAAGTTCTGGCGGCAAGGTAGACATATCTAACTCTGGCGGCACTGCGGTAGATGAACTGATTCCGGCTTCCTGGTCAGCGCGCTTTGCCGGATTGCCGCTGCGGCTCTTTCCTTTTGCCGGCTTTATCGCCTTGGCCATCTTGCCTTTGGACTTTTTCCCGCCACCTAGTCCTGGCATGCCCGGTATACCTGGCATACCCCCCTTGCCCATCTGCTTCATCATTTTCTGGGCTTGGCCGAAGCGCTCTATCAAGCCATTCACTTCACTCACCGATGACCCAGAGCCGCGCGCAATCCGAGATCGACGAGACCCATTCAAGATCTTTGGCTCTTGGCGCTCGGCGGGCGTCATTGATTGAATGATCGCAGCCACCCGGTCCATCTCTCGATCATCAACTTGATCAAGTTGGGCCTTCATCTCACCCATCCCGGGCAGCAGGCCCATGATCTTGCCGAGTGAGCCCATCTTCTTGATCGACTGCATTTGCTCAAGGAAGTCATCGAGGGTGAAATCCTCACCCGCTGAAACCTTGCGGGCCATCCGTTCGGTTTGCTCGGCGTCAAATGCCCGCTCGGCCTGTTCGATTAAAGTGAGCATATCGCCCATGTCCAAGATGCGAGAGGCCATTCGGTCCGGGTGGAACACCTCAAAGTCATCTAGTTTTTCACCAATTGATGCGAACATGATCGGACGCTTAGTCACGCTGACGATGGAGAGCGCCGCGCCTCCGCGCGCATCTCCATCGAGTTTCGTTAGGACAACTGCGTCGAAACCAACACCTTCGGCAAACTCCTCAGCGGTACGCACCGCATCTTGGCCGATCATGGCGTCAACCACCAATAAGGTTTCATCCGGTCGAGCTGCATCTCGTACCGCACGCAATTGCTGCATTAGTTCAGCGTCGATAGCTAATCGACCCGCAGTGTCGACGATCACCACATCATGTAATTTCTGCTCTGCGTAGACGCGTGCATCCCGGGTGACCCTTATCGGATCACCAACACCGTTACCGGGCTCCGGGGCAAAAATCGCTACACCAGCCTGCTCGGAGATAATGCGCAGTTGATCCACCGCATTAGGACGCTGCAGATCCGCTGCGACAAGTAGCGGGGTGTGGCCTTCACTTTTCAGTTGACGCGCCAGCTTGCCAGCAAGGGTGGTTTTACCAGCACCCTGCAAACCGGCGAGTAAAATTACAGTCGGTGGATTCTTAGCAAAAACTAAATTCCGAGTTTCGCCACCCAGGATCGCGATGAGTTCCTCGTGCACGATCTTGACGATTTGCTGTGCGGGGTTGAGCGCCCCAGAAGCCGCTGCCGTTAGGGCCCGCTCTTTCACGATGGCTGTGAACTCACGAACCACAGACAGTGCGACGTCGGCTTCTAGTAGTGCAGTGCGAATTTCACGCACCGTCGCATCAACATCGGCTTCGGAGAGTCGGCCCTTGCCCCGCAGCCCTTTAATGGTGGCGGCAAGACGATCCGAGAGGTTTGCGAACACGGGGTCAGAGTATCGGCTGGCCCGTTTACCTCGTTGGCTGTCCGGCCGCCATGGCCTCTAGTACCCGCATACGCACTCCTTCGGCAAGGCTGGCCGACAGCGGACCACCCGAAGAGTCGACCAGGAAGAAGATATCCACCACCTCTGATCCAAGGGTGAGGACTTTTGCTCCCGTGACTGCCACCTCGGCGTCGGCAATGGCGCCCGTGATGCGATAGAGCAGGCAAGGCTCATCATGTGCTCGCACTTCAATCACCGTTGACCTAGCCGAGGCTTCAATGAGTAGGTCAACTCTTGGTGCGGCTCGCGCGATTTTCCCGGTCGATGCATAGGCGGCGGTGCGCTCGCGCACTTTCGCGCCAACATCTAATGCGCCCTCAAGGGCCATTCGCAGGGTAGCCGCAATCTCCTGCGCCCTCGGCGGATCGCCATACATTGGCTGCACCGTCCAGATCTGCACCGCACGCTCGTTTGCGGTGAATACCCGGGCCCCGCGAACCTCCAGTCGCTGCAACGCGAGCACGCCGGCGACCAAGGAAAGCAGCCCGAGGCGATCTGGCGCGGCGACCGTAAGGTGATAGCCGTCCTCGGCCGTCTCCATCGCTACCCACACCCCGGTGCTAGAAAGTGCCACCTGCTGCACATCACTTAATTCTGGCTCGGCCGGCGCTGGCTCTCCGGCGAGTTGGGCGTGCACCCGGCGCACTAGATCAACCACCAGATCCGCGCGCCACTGACTCCAGGCCGCCGGTCCTGTCGCCTGCGCGTCCGCTTGTGTCAGGGCGTGCAGCAGATCCAAAGTCTCTGGTTTGTCGATTCGAGCGGTCACATAGTCGATGGTCGATGGGTCATCTAGGTCTCGCCGCGTTGCAGTGTCGATTAAAAGTAGGTGATAGCGAACAAGGTCAACAATGACCTTCGTATCGTCGTCAGCAAACCCAATCCGCCTCGCAAACTCTTCAGCGATCACCGCACCAACCTCGCTGTGATCACCCAGACGGGCTTTACCAATGTCATGTAAGAGGGCTCCGACCAACAACAGATCCGGTCGATGGACATCGCGGGTGAATGCGCTGGCCTGTACCGCTGTCTCAACTAGGTGTCGGTCGACGGTGAATCGGTGGACGGAATTGCGCTGCGGCGCGGAACGAACAACATTCCAACCCGGAATGAGTTTTTCAATGATCCCGGCTTGGTCTAAAGCCTCCCAGCTCCGAACTAGGGGCAGACCCGAACCCAATAACGAGATAAAGGCTTCGCGGGCCGCCGGCGGCCACGGGGTCGCCAACTGGCCACTTTCACGCGCCAACCTCTCCAGCGTGAGCGGGGCTAGTGGGAGACCAGCTTGCGCAGCTGCGGCCGGCGCCCGCAAGATGAGCGTTGGATCACTCGCCGGCCGAGCCTCGACCGCCAAGAGGACTTCACCACTTTGCACAACAACACCATCGGCGAGTGGCACGCGCTCGGGCCCACGGCGGGTTATTAGGCGACGTGATAATCGTGTTGGCCCTTTGGTAAGTCGATCG
>BJGE01000109.1 GCA_014190275.1 Actinomycetes bacterium
AGCTTCAGAGGCCATGGCCATTTTACAGAAACTCACGATCGAATATGTGGACATCGGCCTATCGGGCGCAGCCGAAGCGGGTGAAGCCCGAGGAAGGAAGAGCACGTGTGGTCGAATTATTGCCGACTACTTGATTGCGGGACATGCGGCTGCTCACGCTGACCGACTCTTGACACGCGACCTTGGATTTACTGGCATGAACTTTCCTGGCCTAGTCGTTGTCAGACCTGAGACCTTGCTGGCCTAGTCTCAATCCCTGAACTCGGCTGGCCTCGTTCGCGTGAGTTGGTTGGATGATGTGGGTTGACTGTGATTAGCAGAGCAGTATTAGGCCGGTGCGAGCACCGCAGAGATGCTCACTTGACCGCCACTTTCCAGAAGCAACTCGGTGATGCACCCGGCGGCCTTGATGTCCTCGGCGGCAAGTTGCAGGCGGTCGAGCACCTCACTTGGTGCGCTGATGGTGGCCTGGCTGAGCTTGGCCCGCATCGAGACGTTCGCGTCGCTCTTGGCTTTGCGGATACCGGAAATTGCAACGGCCAGATCGTCGAGCAGCTTAGGGTCTTGGCCATTGGATAGCGCCTTCAGGTTCTCTGTTGTGGGCCAAGTCGAGCGGTGCACCGAGCCCACCTGCCACCAACTCCAGACCTCCTCGGTGACAAATGGTAGGAACGGTGCGAACAACCCGAGCAAAGTCTTAAGGGTGACGGCAAGGGTAGCTTTAGCCGACTCGGCTTTGGCATCACCTTGGGCACCGTAGGCGCGCTCCTTCACTAACTCCACGTAGTCGTCGGTGAAGTTCCAGAAGAACGACTCGGTCACTTCAAGGGCTTTGGCGTAGTTGAAGTCATCGAATGCCGTCGTAGCACTTTGCACCGTTATTGCCAGGCGCGCGAGCAGCGACTTATCAACCGGTTCGGTGATGGCGGCGTCGTTCTCGGTGGCTTCGAGCATTAGTACGAATTTGCTGGCATTGAGAATTTTGATCGCCAGGCGGCGGCCAATCTTCATCTGGCCGATATCAAATGCGGTGTCGGTGCCGGGGCGCCCTGATGCCGCCCAGTAGCGCACCGCATCGGAGGAGTATTCGTCCAGCAGGCCCATTGGCGTGACCACATTGCCTTTGGACTTACTCATCTTTTTACGGTCCGGATCCAAAATCCATCCGGAGATGGCGGCATGGGCCCACGGCAGGCAATCACTTTCCAGATCTGCTCGCACCACACTGCTAAAGAGCCAGGTGCGGATGATTTCGTGGGCCTGGGGGCGCACGTCCATCGGGAAGACCCGCTGCCAAAGATCCTCATCGCGCTCCCACCCGCCGGCGATCTGGGGGGTAAGTGAGCTAGTGGCCCAGGTGTCCATGACATCTGGGTCGCCCATGAAACCACCGGGCACGCCGCGCTGGGCATTGGTGAAACCAGCCGGCGCATCACTGCTTGGGTCGATAGGTAGTTGGTCTTCACTTGGGGTGATCGGTGAGTCGTAGCGGGGGTTACCGGCAACATCTAGTGGGTACCAAACTGGAAGTGGTACCCCGAAGAATCGTTGACGCGAGATCAGCCAATCGCCATTTAGTCCTTCGACCCAGTTTTCATACCGCACGAGCATGTGGGGCGGGTGCCAGGTGATGGTGCGCCCGCGCTCGAGTAGTTCGTCACGAAGTATTGGGTTCCGTCCACCATTTGCGATATACCACTGCCTGGTTGTGACGATCTCAAGTGGCTTGTCACCCTTCTCGAAGAACTTGACCGCGTGGGTGATGGGTTTTGGCTCACCAACCATGTCGCCACTGGCGGTCAATAATTCAACGGTGCGCTCCTTAGCGGTGTGAGTGGTAGCGCCGGCGAGGGCCAGGTAATTTGTTTTTCCGGTTTTGCTGGTGATCCATTCGGGCACATCGGGCAGGATGCGCCCGTCCCAGCCGATGATCGGGCGGGTTGGCAGTTGCAGTTCACGCCACCAGATGACGTCGGTTAGATCACCGAAGGTGCAGATCATCGCGATACCAGAGCCTTTCTCTGGATCGGCAAGATGATGAGCAACCACCGGGACCTCGACCCCAAAGAGTGGAGTGGTGACGGTGGTGCCGAAAAGTGGTTGGTAACGCACATCATCTGGGTTTGCGACGAGGGCGACACAGGCGGCAATTAGCTCTGGTCGGGTGGTCTCGATAAAGACTTTGTCATCTAGGTTCGAAGCCTTGCCGAACCCGATTCGGTGGTAGGCGCCCGGTCGTTCGCGGTCTTCAAGCTCGGCTTGAGCAACGGCGGTGCGGAAGGTGACATCCCATAGGGTCGGCGCCTCCGACTGGTACGCCTCACCGCGCTCCAGGTTGCGCAAGAAGGCAAGTTGGCTCACCCGCTGGGCATTGGCATCAATTGTTTGATAGGTCTGGCTCCAGTCAATCGACAGCCCCATGCGGCGCCAGAGCTCTTCGAAGACGACCTCATCTTCAACCGTTAACTTTTCACAGAGTTCGACGAAGTTCTTGCGCGAGATGGGCACTTGGTGTTTCGCATCGGGTTCGACCGGTGGTGTGAAGGTCGGATCATAGGCAAGGCTTGGGTCACAGCGCACCCCGAAGTAGTTCTGCACCCTGCGCTCGGTTGGTAGCCCGTTGTCGTCCCAGCCCATCGGGTAGAAAACCTCGAGGCCGCGCATGCGCTGGTAGCGGGCAATGCAGTCGGTGTGGGTATAGGAGAAGACGTGGCCAACGTGTAGTGAGCCGCTGACCGTCGGCGGGGGAGTATCGATGGAAAAGACCTGGTCGCGGGTCTTGGTGCGGTCGAAACGGTAGGTGCCCTCGGCCTCCCAGACCCCGGCCCACTTGGCCTCAAGGCCCGCGATGCTTGGCTGCTCGGGCAACTTGGGCTTTGGTGCGGAGGGGGTCATGGGTGGCAATGGTACGGAAGCGTGCCGGTGGCGGGCACACCACTACTTTAAAAGGTGAAGGGACCTGTTATCCGGATCTGGGGCAGTTACGCACCAAAATCGGGTTCACCCATTGCCTAAGCGAAATCGCGAATTGCAGCTTGGCCGATGCGGGTGAAACTAGGGTCTGAAACCGGGTCAGTCCCAGCGGCTTATTAGGTGTGGTTTTCGTGGGTGCGCGTGTTTTGGTCGTGAAACAGACCGAAACTGCGGGTTTCACGACTAAAACGTGCGCACCCAGCGAATCCAGTTGATGAATTGGCAGTCACCGGG
>BJGE01000110.1 GCA_014190275.1 Actinomycetes bacterium
CCGCTCACTCGACACCGACAAGGAGCTCCCGACCCGACCGGTGCTCTTTAGTAAACCGGGTACCGCAGTAATTGGTCCGGGTGATCCAATTCAGCACAATGGTGCGATGACCCAGCAGCTTGACTGGGAGTGCGAGCTGGCTGTAGTAATCGGTGCACCTGCGCGAAACGTCACTGAGGCAAATGCGATGAAGCACGTTTTCGGATACAGCATCGTCAATGACATTAGTGCCCGGGATCAGCGTCGCTCCGGGCAGTGGTTCTTCTCAAAAGGCCAGGATTCTTATTGCCCATTTGGTCCGATGATCGTTACGTCGGATGAGATCACCGATCCGCATGTGCTTCAGCTTTCGCTGACGGTCAATGGAGTGCAGCGGCAAAATGGCAACTCCAAGCACATGTTGTTCAAGATTGCGACCCTCATCACCGATATTAGTTCCGGGGTCACCCTTGAACCTGGTGATGTCATCGCAACCGGATCACCCCAAGGAGTCGGGGCGGCCATGAACCCACCGACCTTCCTACAGCCCGGTGATGTGGTGGCATGCACGATCGATGCCATCGGGACGTTGTCGAACCCGGTGCAGGCGGTTGCCTTCCCTAGTTGATCTTGGCCCCGGCGTTGGGCAACCGAAACTAGATGTTTGCTCCCGCACTAGCAAGTTTGGCAGGTACCGACGGCTCGACACGCACTTAGTTAAATCAGGGGTTATCGTAGGCGGTCGGGTGCTGGGTGGAAGGGGCCAAAATGACATTTATTGTCCGGAATTACCAAGACAGTGACTTAGAGCCGGTGGTCCACCTTTGGGAGGTCACCCCTGGCATGGCATCTGTGTACTCAATTGCGGAATGCATCATGTCCCTGCGAGCTGGTAGCCCAGCCGTGGTGGCGGTGCACCAGGACAAGGTGGTGGGCGCGGCGGTGGCAAGTGTTACCGACGCCCGTGCTTGGGTCATGCGCGTGGCCGTGGATCCGGACCATCGCGGTGAAGGGGTGCCCTCGTCGCTATTAACCCATCTAGAGGACAGACTGGTGAACGCGGGTGTGGCAACCATCTCTTATCTGTTGGCGCAGGAGGAGCAGATGGCTGAAGGTCTCTCCCGGGCCGGTTATACGCGCCACGAAGCCGCCGCCTATTGGGAAAAACGAGAGGCGCTCACCCCGGGTGAGGCGCTCACCTTGAACGCTCTCGGTGGTCGAGTTTTAACGCGCGACCTGTGGCAGCGCCTGGCCGGTATGCATGACGAGAAAGACATTATTGACAAGCGAGTTGTGATGCCGCTGAGCAATCCGGAGCGTGCATCCGCGCACGGTGTGATGGCCCCGCACGCGATTGTGCTCTTTGGGCCACCGGGAACCGGCAAGACAACTTTTGCGCGCGCCATCGCCTCGCGACTTTCCTGGCCTTTCGTGGAAATCTTCCCCTCACGGCTAACCACGGAGGCAACCGGATTAGCGCAGGCCTTGCACGACACCTTCGCACTCGTTGACAACTTAGAGAAAGTCCTTGTCTTCATTGACGAGGTAGAAGAGATCGCATCGGCGCGTGAAGGCGTTAGCAAAAGCCCAGCTCATGGCGTGACCAACGAACTTTTAAAGATCATTCCGGCATTTAGACAGCGGGATACGCGCCTGCTGGTATGTGCAACAAACTCAGTGCGCTCCTTGGATCAGGCGTTCATGCGGCCAGGCCGATTCGATTACGTTATTCCCATTGGCCCACCGGACGCCTACGCGCGAGCGGCCATCTGGACCTCATTCGTCTCGCGATCGTCGAGGGCCGATGTTGACATTGAGGCACTGGTGGAGGCGTCCGAGCACTTCACTCCGGCGGATATTGAGTTCGCTTCGCGCTCGGCAGCACAAGCCTCGTTTGAGCGCGAGATGGCAAGTGGTGAAGCAGCCGGTCCTGTTGGCGCCGCCACCGGGGATTATTTGCTCGCCATCAGTTTGACGAGGCGAACGGTATCGGATCTGGATATTACACGGTTCGACGAGGACATTGCCCTATTCGGTCGCCTCTAAAAGTCTCAGGTCACCTGCACCTGCAAACGTCAAGGTAATGCGAGCCGAGTGCGACCTGCAAAAGTTAATGAGTTCAGGGCGGTGCGCTTTGGGCAGGCTAACCGGGCTGACCAAATGCGAACCAAGCGCCGATTGTGAACAGGTATAGCAGTGAGATGACACCGATCACATTCCACTTAATCGCACGCGGGCCGGCTGCCCCTTTGAGGATCTGGTAGACGGAGATCACCAAGAAGACGGCAGCGACAATCCCGCCCTGGATGGGCAACAGTTCAGCATATCCGTCAAACACTTTTCCCCCAAGAAAGTGGAGTCGCGCAATTACCACGGTGGCCGTACGGTTACAAGGTGACCACATTTGCGCCGACATCGCCAGCCAAACTGCCCCGTGACCTGGGGGCCCTCTTGGCCAGTGGGTATCGCCCACGCAGTGTTAAGGCCGAGTTGCAGGAGAATCTGCTCGCCCGGTTGCGCGCTGGGGAGCAAACTCTGCCCGGAATAGTTGGGTTCGAAGACACCGTGGGCCCGCAGGTGGAACGAGCCTTATTGGCGGGGCATGATTTCGTGCTGCTGGGAGAACGAGGTCAGGGCAAGACCCGGTTGATTCGATCACTAATTGGGCTGCTGGATGAATGGGTGCCTTATATCGAGGGCTGCGAAATTACCGATGAGCCGACGGCTCCGGTATGCGCGCGGTGCCGGCGACTAGCCGATGAGCTCGGTGCGAAACTGCCGATCGCGTGGCGGCATCGTGTCGAAAGATATAGTGAAAAACTTGCGACGCCTGATACCTCGGTCGGTGATTTGGTGGGTGATGTAGACCCGATCAAGGTTGCTGAAGGCCGATCACTTGGTGATCCTGAAACCATCCATTACGGATTGGTACCACGTACGAATCGTGGGATTTTTGCGATAAATGAGTTGCCAGACCTGGTCGAGCGTATTCAGGTTGCGTTGCTAAACGTTTTA
>BJGE01000111.1 GCA_014190275.1 Actinomycetes bacterium
TGAAAGGCTAACCCGCATGGAGTGGTTCCTGGAGCCTTTTGCACTGGGCTTCCAACAGCGCGCCTTAATGGGCGGGGCACTTGCTGGCCTGATGGCATCGGTGGTCGGGACTTGGCTGGTACTGCGTGGCATGAGCTTCTTCGGTGATGCCTTCGTGCACGGCGTGGTGCCAGGTATTGCTGCTGCGGTAGTTCTTGACATCAACCCGGTAATCGGTGCTGCCCTCGCTGCACTGTTCATGGTCATCGCCATCGAGGTCGTGCACCGCAACACCACCTTGAGCGAGGACACCTCAATCGGCTTGCTCTTCGTCGGGATGCTAGCCCTTGGTGTCATGATCATCTCGCGGCTCGACTCCTATTCTGGGAGCCTGACCACGATTCTCTTCGGTGACGCCCTAGGCATCACCACCGGCGACCTGATCGCCCAGGCCATCTTGGCGATCATCATCATCACTGCCACTACTTTGTGCTACCGGCCACTCCTCGCCCTGTCCTTCAACAAGGAGAAAGCCCAGATTTGGGGCCTGTCCCCCAACCGCGCCCACGCCGCGCTGCTGGTCTTGATCGCCGCGGCAGTCATCGGCAGTTTTCAATCAGTTGGCACGCTGCTGGTCTTCGGCCTCTTGGTTGGACCACCCGCGGCCGCCGCCCTAATCTCGCGAACGGTGCCACGCATGATGGTGACGTCCGCGATGATCGCCCTCTTTTCGGTTTGGATCGGCTTGATCCTTAGCTATCACCTTGGGACCGCCGGTTCTGCGACCATGGCACTGACCCCGATCGTGATCTTCTTCCTCGTCCTTGCAATTAAGCAGTTAAAGCCGCGCGCCAAAGCCCAGGTGCTTGTCGATGCCTGAGGCAGTAATCGCAACCGAAGTCGTAATCGCATCCGATGTCGTGATTTTTAGGGGCAGCCGCATCGCCCTCGACACTTCGAGTTTCCAGATTCCGCGTGGCAAGATAACGGCCATCATCGGCCCTAACGGCAGCGGAAAGTCGACGATCCTGCACGCCATAGCCGGCCTAATCCCCATTGGCTCCGGCACCATCAGGGTCCTTGGCGTTGAACCGGAGAAGAGCCAGAAAAGCGTTTCTTATGTGCTGCAGTACGCATCGGTACCGGCCGGCACCCCGCTGACGGTTACCGAGGCGGTGCAGATGGGCCGGTACTCAACCCTTGGTGCCTTCCGCCGGCCCACCCGCACCGACCGTGAGAAGGTGGCGGCTGCCATGGCGCACCTGGAAATCACTGATTTAGCAAAGCGCCACCTGACCGAACTCTCCGGCGGTCAGCGCCAGCGCGTCTACGTCGCCCAAGGCATCGCCCAAGACCACTCACTGCTGCTGCTCGACGAGCCGCTTACCGGACTCGATCTAAATTCCGCGAAGACGATCGACAAGATCATTCATGACGAACCCACCCGCGGCTGCTCGGTCGTGCTGACCACCCATGACCTAGAGGAGGCCAAGGCCGCGGACTACGTGATCCTCACCGCGGGGCGGGTGGTGGCCTGCGGGACTCCCCAGCAGGTGCTGACCCTAGAGAACCTCACCAATGCCTACGGCCTAGGAGCCCTGCATGATCGCGATGACACCGCGACCCTGTTTCCTACCGAGCACCATCATGGACCCAACGGGCACGACGGACCTTAATCAAAGAACCGTAGCCAAACTAGACTCTGAGGAGCGGTACCGCGATGGGGCTGCGGAAGGCGGCGAGACAACATGGCGAAGCAAATAGTGCGCAAGACCGCTGCACCGCCTAAGCCCCATGGTGCCTTTAAAATTGGGCAGCGTTCGACCAAGCAACGATCCGCGGTCGCCGCGGCAATCTTGGATATCGACGACTTCCGCTCGGCCCAGGAGATCTACGATATTTTGAAGTCAAGTGGCGACAATGTCGGCCTGACTACGGTCTACCGCTCACTTCAGGCGATGGCCGCAATCGGTGAGATCGACGTCCTTGTTAATGCCGAAGGGGAGGCCCTGTATCGGCGCTGCGGGCAGCGATCGGGCCACCACCATCATCTGGTCTGCCGCACCTGCGGCTTCACCGTCGAAGTCGAAGGCCCGGCGGTAGAACTTTGGACCTACAACATCGCCAGCGAACAAGGATTCGTAGACGTCACTCACACCCTCGACATCTTCGGAATTTGTGCGTCGTGCGCCCGGCGAAAATAGCCGTTGCCCAGCTTGCTAGCGCTGCGGGACAGGGCCACCGGGGGCATACGAGCAAAGGCGGTTTCTGGGGGGCAGCTCCAGGGTCAGCAGGTACTTTGTCACCGGTGCGTTAACGCAAGTCGATGGGGCGATCAGATACGCGACATGCTGGGTGCTTTCGTAGGTGATCGTGCTTGACCCGGCGAACGTGTTCGCAAGGGCCCGCCCCCACACCCAAGGGGTCGCCGCATCCCCTGAGGAAAGCACGAATACCGGAGGCGTCTTCAAAGCAATCGTGCTGGAACCGCTGGGGATAGCCGGCGATAAATCTTCCGGGGCGAGCCCAAAACACGCAGCGGAGTTACCCGCGGCGTAGGGCAGGGTCGAACCGTAGTTTCGCTCGATGGCGTCCGAGGCGGCGGCGAGCTGCGCCACTGTTGGGCGATCGTGCATGTCGGAGCAGTTCACGACCACCAGGACAGGCGCCATTTTCAACACTTGCTCCTCAAGGAGCGCGCGCTGTGCTTCAGAAATGGCTGCAACTACCTCGAGCCCCTTCGCGCGCTTCGCCGGCGTCGCCGCGGTGATACCCGCATAGAGGTTGTTGACGAAGGCCACCGCGGTCGGGTACTGGCTCTGCGAGCCCAGGAGTGCCCGAAATTGCTCCGCCCAATCCCACCGGGTCAACTCGGTGCCATCGGGCAAGGCCACCACCTTGCCATTTAGATACTCCTCGATCA
>BJGE01000112.1 GCA_014190275.1 Actinomycetes bacterium
CGATGAAGATGAACTTGCCAGGCGGCGGGCCGCTTTTGTACCCCTGCCACCCCGTTACACCAGGGGAGTGCTGGCGAAGTACACCAAGTTGGTGGGCTCGGCATCCCGCGGCGCCGTCTGCGACTAAGGGATAAACATGCGGCTACTGAGAATCGGTCCGGTTGGCTTGGAAAAGCCTGCAGTTCTCGATGGGGATGGGAATCCTCGCGACGTCTCTTCGATTGTCGGCGACTTCAACTCGGAATTCTTTGCATCCGGTGGGGTGCAACTCCTTGCGAGCCTGGATTTAGGTGCACTGCCGGTGTTATCCAAAGATCTGCGCGTGGGTGCGCCGATCGTGAGGCCGGGCAACCTCGTGGCCGTCGGCCTTAACTATGCAGACCACGCGAGTGAGACGAACATGGCGATCCCGAGTGAGCCGATCTTGTTTAATAAAGCCCCGAACACGGTTATTGGACCCTTTGATGACATCTGCTTCCCCCGCGGTGGAACCAAGGTCGATTGGGAGGTTGAGCTGGGTATTGTGATCGGTACCAAGTGCCGATACCTCGAATCTTCACAAGCGGCACTATCTTGCATCGCAGGGTTCGTCGCCATCAACGACGTTTCCGAGCGTGCGTTTCAGGTAGAGCGTGGTGGCCAGTGGGTGAAGGGAAAAGCATTCGAGACGTCATGTCCAACCGGACCTTGGCTCGTTACCCCCGACGATGCAGGTATTCCGGAGCATTTTGATCTGTGGCTCGATGTTAACGGCGTGCGTCGACAAACGGGCAGCACTTCCAAGATGATCTTCGACGTGGGAACCTTGCTCCACTACATATCGCAGCTGATGGTTTTGGATCCTGGTGACCTAGTGATCACGGGAACTCCGCCCGGTGTGGGTATGGGGATGGCTAATCCCGAGTGGCTGAAGGTAGGCGACGTGGTGACGTTGGGAGTTACAGCCCTGGGTGAACAGCGCACTTTGGTGGTCGCGGCGCCCTAGCCGCACCCAGGGCTTAGATCCCGCTCATTCGTTCTGGTACGAATCCCAGTCCGCCCCGCTGAGAATGCCGCCGTCAATAACGATCGACTGGCCGGTTATGTAGGCCGATGCGTCGGTGGCCAAGAAGATGATTGCGCCGATCATCTCCTCGGGCAGCGCGAGCCGGCCGATTGGTGTCGTCTCATCGAACCAGCGTTGACGATGTGGCTCACCCCATAGAGGCATCGTGAACTCGGTCTTGATCACCGAGGGCTCGATGCAGTTCACCCGGATGCCGTCAGCAGCCCACTCCCGGGCGCAACTGCGGGTCATGGAGCTGACCGCCGCCTTGGTGGCTGCATATACCGAAATAGTTACGAAGCTGAACCGGGCGCTAAGCGAGCTGAGGTTGACAATGGCACCCTTGCCAGCGGTCTTCATGATCGCGTGGGCCGCCTGGCTTGCGAAATAGACGGCGCGCATGTTTACAGCGACGATGGCATCGAAGTCCTCGGAGGTGACCTCGTCGATCGTCTTACGTCGGTTTATGCCCGCCCCATTGATGAGCACATCTAAGCCACCCAGGCTCTGTGCACCTTGGTGCACCATTTGAGAAGCTGCGTCAGCACTGGAAATGTCGCAGCTGATAGCGACCGCGCTGCCGCCTGCTGCTTCAATGCGCGCCCGCACTGGTTCTACCTTCTCGGCCGAGATGTCTTGGACTGCGATCAGGGCGCCCCGAGCCGCCATGGCCTCGGCAACCAGTGAGCAGACCGACCCGCCGGCACCGGTGATGAGGACGCGCTTACCTTGCAAGGAGAAAAGCGGATCAGAGTGCGGAGTGGTCATGGCTTCCTTCGGGTCGGTCGATAATCGTTAGTCCGCGTGGGGCTGCCGTGATCCTCTCATCGAGGAATCCGTGCAGGTGCACGACGTGCTCCAGCGCAGACGTGTTGATGACGATCAGGCGTGATCCGCTTTCGTTGACGAGGATGAGCGCATCGCAGGTCTCCGGGTTACTTGAGGTGCATAGCCGGATTAGGTGGTAGCCGGCAAGTGCGGCAAAAAGAGCGTGGACTGGGTACGGCTTTGCGCTCAAGGCGTCGAGGACCCCGCGCGGGCCGATGGTCTCGAAGTAGGTGACCGAGTCGATGGTGCCGGGCCCGGCGATAGAGCCGATGGACAGCGCAGCCCAAACTGCCGCGAACCAGGTAGGTTGCCGGTAGTCGTCCGACGCCGGCAGTTGATCATTGCTGAGGTCAGATGTCAGGTCCGACTCGTTCGGATTGAATCGCGGGCGGAGTGTAATCGGTGCTACCGAGATCCATGAGGTGCCAGCTAGTCGTGGTGCATCACGTGCGATCACCATGGCGGTGGCGGAATTTTGAATAATGGTGCGATCATCGAAGGAATGCACTTGCGGATTCATCGAGAAACCCACGACGTCCAGATCCGACGTGTCGGGAGGCTGACGATTAAGTTCCGTGAAGTACAGGTTGGTGCCACCACCGATGCACGCGGCTGCACCGAAAGCCGTTCGAGCGAGGTCAGTCCAATGACGTGAGGTGACTAACTCGTCGCTTTGGAAAATGAACCAACGTGCGACTATGCCACCCAACTCGTTATCAATACGGGCCAGTAGGTCGAGTGCTTCTGCGTCTGCGTCGAACAAGGCGACGTGCAGGGAGCAGTCAAGGCTCGCTGCCTGAAATGCTGCGTCTCGGAGGTGACGCTCCATCTCTTTTGCGTTGACGCTTGCATCAATGCTGATGCGAAGGTGGTCCAGAGCGAGCATTCGAAGGGCAGCCAAGTGCGCATCGGTGAGCTGCTTATCGTTGGCTTGAAGCCCGATCCTAGGCAGCGGGGCAACAGCGTCGAAAACCTCGATTTCCACGGGCCGGTCCGGCGATTGAGTT
>BJGE01000113.1 GCA_014190275.1 Actinomycetes bacterium
GATCGAGCATCCAACCGCTAGCGCAAAGCAATTGCAGGATGCGGTCGCTGCCGGATTCGCCTGCGGGGTGATCCCAAGTTTGGCGCATTATCGAACCCCTGAGCAAAGCGCCGCATGGCATGCGGTCGCGACCTCATTTTTTGACCGAGCTCCCGGTCGCAGCGCTTTCGATGACGTCTACACCGAAATCGCCGCGAACTGCCCGGGCACTCCAGTGCACGTAATCGCACTCGGCTGCGGTGATGGCTCTAAGGAGGAAGCCCTTGTCCGCAATTTGCGCCTGGCCGGTCTCGACGTGGCGATCACCCTTGCGGATATCTCGCCCTCATTACTTGAGTTAGCCGGCGCACGTCAAGAGGCGATAAAAAATGTACTAGTCCTTACTTCGATCGCCTGCGATATCACCACGGTCGGCGGCTCACTCGCCGATCTCATCGAGTACCTGCCCGGGCGGCGAGTTATCACCATGTTCAGTGTGCTGCCTGGGCTGACCACGATGTCTGCCTTCGAGTCCGTGGCATCGCTGATGCGCGACGGTGATCTTTTTGCCTTCAGTGGCAATATGTTGCCCGATGGGGCAGGTGAGATCGAGCGCCTATGTGATTTCTACGCTACCGGATCTGCGCATGACTGGATGGCCCTGCTGTTCAGCGGTGCCGGGATTGACACTGAATCCTTGAGTTGGTCAGTTGCGCCGGCCTACGCCTCGGAAGTTTTCGCCGTTGCCACCGTAAGCGTGAAAGCCGAAGTGCTGCGAGATTGCGTGGCAAATGTCGGCGATTTTGCACTCCAACTCGAGGCTGGCCAGATCATCGACACCTTTAGATCACACAGGCACTCGTCGGAGTCACTAACTGATCTCACCGAAAGCCTGGGCTTGAACTTGATCTGCCTGCGGCTGTCCGACAGTGGCGAGGAAGGCGTGGTGCTTGCCCGCAAATGATTATGGCAGCGCCTGCATCGTTCTAAGGACCGCGCGAATCTTCGGCACCTCATGGGTGCGATAAAGATTCGTGCGCCCCAGAGCAGCTAGGGTCGCAAAGAAGGTTTCGATGTCGCGGTATTGCTCTTCGAAATACTCATAACCAGCAAGCAGCGCATTGCACACGGGGTATCCCAGTTCACGAAGCCTGAAGCTCGTTAGCAACGTCAGCACTTGATGCTCGAGCCGCTCCTGCCCACCGCGCGGTGAACTCAGCAGCGGATCTATGAAGATTCTGGTGACCCCTGCGGCAGTTGCCGCCTCTATTCGGGCGGCGAAATGCTCGAGCATCCGATCGGTGAAATCGATCCCCTTGCTGAAATCCCTGACCTCACGGATATTCGTGCCCTGCACGTAGCACATGATGACTGTTGAATCGTAAGTTGCAGCGAGTCCCAGTATCTCGGACTCGTGCTCTCTTCCTGTCAGGTTAAGCACATTGGCTCCAGCCGCAAGGCAGGCCTTTACCACCGCTGGTGAGTAGGTTTCCACCGAAACAAGAATGCCTTCGTCACGCAGACCTTCAATCACCGGTACCAGCACCCGGATTTGTGCCGCCGCGTTCACCGTTGCGGTCTCGGCCATTGTCGCCTCGGCGCCAAGATCGATAATGTCCGCACCTTCGGCCGCCAGTTTTCGACCGCGCGCAATTGCCGACTCCGTAGTCAACGAGATGCTTTCGCGATACCAGGAGTCAGGCGAAAGATTTATAACTCCCATAATCGCCGGATTAGCAACGAAATCAAAATGACGACCACCGATCTCGAAGGAAGCAACCGGCGCATCAATTCCAGAGCCATACCGCGTGAAGATCTCGGATAAATATGACAGCGAGAGCATGCTTGAATCCTAGATGAGTCTCAATAACTAGGCAATTAGCCCAAGGTGACAAGCGCGACCCCAGCGAGAATAACGAGGATTGCCCCGTACTGGATTGGCTTCAGCTGCTGTTTCAGAATAACCGCAGCCAAGATGGTGGTAACCAAAGGGGCAAGGGAGCCGAGGACGGAATCTAAAGCCACCATGCCGATGGTGGTGGAAAAAGAGTACGACCACGTCGAAACAGCATCAAGGGTACCGATCGCCAAGAGTACCAACATGATCCGCCGGGAAACTCCTCCCAGAGAGCGAGTAAAGAGCGCCGTAACCGCTAGGGGTATGACGATGGTGAACTCCATGACCGCTGCGGTCTCTAGGGCGCTGCTCTCACTGCCTAAGTCGAGTGTTACGAAAATCAACCCGTAGGTGACCGCAGCTACCGCAGCAAGCACAATTGGCGTCACGCTGCTTTGGGGGCCCCTGAGTTCGGGTGCGCTGACGAAAATAACTCCACCGATGCAGGCCACTATGCCAACCAGTTGACCCGGGTTTGGGTAGATCCCCTGAACCGCGTCGAAGACGATCGGGATAAGTACCGACAGTGAAGTTATCCCCGAAATAACTCCCATGCGTCCCTTGGATAAGGCGGTATAAAAGGCGAGGTTTCCGATAAGAGCACACAACCCGCTAACCGCGCCCCACCAAATCTCCGAACCTGTCAGTGACCACGAATGTTGACCGGTCAGGACAAGGGCATAAATGAGCCCGGCAACCAGCGCACCGAAGCCAGTTACCGCATATACAGATACCCGGCGGGTAGTGAAGCCGCCCAGAAAACTGGCTGAACCCCCTGTCAGGCTTGACAGCAGCGCGAAGAGGCTGGACACAGTTCCACTCTAATGCTCTGAGGGTTAAGGGGTGGCCCTTTAGAAAGATCGGATCGGACGAACGCG
>BJGE01000114.1 GCA_014190275.1 Actinomycetes bacterium
GACGAAGCGGTGTGGTCGGCGACGCTGGGAGGTGCAAGGGCCCTACGCCGGACCGATATCGGCAGAATCACGGTGGGTGCTCGCGCCGACATTCTCGCCCTCAATGCGCCATCGCACGTGCACCTGGCCTACCGCCCCGGAGTCGATCTAACACATCAGGTCTGGATCGCCGGCAAAGCGCATAGAGTCGCATCATGAATACGGTCACGATCGGCACCAGTGGACTGACTATGGCTGAAGTCATCACCATCGCCAAAGGGCAGGCCAAAATCACTCTCACCGAGGATGCACTATCGGCGATGGCCCAAAGCCGAAAGCAGATCGAAGCCTTAGCCGAGGCGAGCACCCCGGTCTATGGGGTATCGACCGGCTTCGGCGCCCTCGCGCAACGTCATATTCCTGCGGAACTACGCACCCAATTGCAGCGCTCACTCATCCGCTCGCATGCGGCCGGCACGGGTGCCCCAGTTGAGCGCGAAGTCGTGCGCGCCACCATGACGTTGCGCCTTAAGACGCTCGCGTCAGGCCGCACCGGTGCGCGACCGATCGTGGCACAGACCATTGCGGCTCTACTTAATGCCGGCATCACACCGGTTGTCTACGGGTACGGGTCACTCGGCTGCAGCGGTGATCTCGCACCACTTGCCCACTGCGCCCTGGTCTTGATGGGTGAGGGTGAGGCCACCGACGCAAATGGGCTAGCACGCCCCGTACCTGAGTTACTCGCCGAAGCGGGAATCAACCTGCTCGAATTACACGAAAAGGAAGGCCTGGCACTTATCAACGGCACCGATGGCATGCTGGGCATGCTCATCATGGCTATCGCAGACCTTGAGCACCTGTGCGATATGGCCGACTTAGCCGCTGCAATGAGCGTTGAAGGACTGCTCGGTACCGATGCCGTCTTCCGCCCTGAACTGCATTTCCCGTTGCGCCCGCACCCGGGCCAGGCACTAAGTGCCGCCCGCATGTACGCCACCCTGCAGGGCTCCGGCATAGTCGCCTCCCATCTGGAGAACGATGATCGCGTCCAGGACGCCTACTCACTTAGATGCGCACCCCAAGTTACCGGTGCCGTGCGTGACACCATCTCGCACGCGCGGACGGTGGCCGAACGCGAACTGCAATCCCAGATCGACAATCCAGTGGTCCTTGCTGACGGCACCGTTTCAAGCAACGGAAACTTCCACGGTGCTCCGATTGGATATGTCTTAGATTTCCTGGCAATCGCGGCCGCCGATCTTGGATCTATCTCTGAGCGGCGCACCGACCGCATGCTCGATAAGAACCGCTCCCACGGCCTGCCACCATTCTTGGCGCACGATCCTGGTGTTGACTCCGGCTTGATGATCGCGCACTACACCCAAGCCGGCTTGGTGTCCGAAAACAAGAGGCTCGCGGTACCAGCGAGCGTTGACTCCATTCCGACTTCGGCAATGCAAGAAGATCACGTTTCGATGGGCTGGCATGCCGCCCGCAAGTTACGCACCGCCGTCGACAATCTCACCGCCATCATCGCAATAGAGCTCATGGCCGCAGCCCGCGCCATTGAGTTGCGAGCACCCCTTGCGCCAGCAGCACGCACGGCCAAGGTGATCGCCGAGCTACGTGAAAGTGTGCCCGGGCCCGGCCCGGATCGGTTCCTCGCGCCAGAGATTGCAGCAACCGTCACGTACGTAAAAACCGCCGACGCCACTACGACCTGAACCAACCAACCCGCGAGGCACGGTAAGGCAATAGCCCGAAAGTTAGTGCCGCGTTTTTTACCTAGTAGCCAAAGAATCTACTGATGCGACTGCCCATCCGCTTCCCAAAGTTCTTGGTGCGCTGCCAGGCGTTCTGAGCGCCTCGGCGAATACGCTGACCACTGGTCTTCATGGTCTTCCACGAGTACTGATTCAGCTCCTGGGATGTGTATTCTTGTTTTGTCTGATCAGATACCTGCGAGGTCGGATCATGTCGCTTACCTGCTTGTTCAGCCGTTGACTTTCGGCCAGCAGCACGAACCTGTGCAAGATCAAGCTTTGGCTTGTGAACAGGGTCGGGTTCGACGACCGGGGTCGGCACGGGTGGCTCAGGATCGACAGCTTTAGGAGCGGCTTTGATGGGCTTTCCGATGACCTCTGGCTTTTTTTCGGCCGGCCCCGTAAGAAGATCGTTTAACTTGTCAAAGCCAGCATCGACCGCATCCCTTGAGGTGGCGTCTGCCTGCTCGATGACAGCATCATGAGCTTTCCCATCGAGTCCTTCTAAATTATCCGCGATTGCAGTATGTGCACCTTCAACGAGGCCCGTGGTATTTTCCGCGATGGCATCCCGGGCGGTAGTGGCAGTTTCTTCGATTTTGCTGGATGCTGCGTCAGATCCTTGCTGCACCAATTTTTCGAGCCCAGCGCCGACTCCCGGATCTGACACTCCACCGACTGCACCACCGAGAGTTTCCTGCGCTTTACCCAGGACGGAGGTCGCTCCACCTTGAGCTGTGTCAACCAACTTGTTGGCCTCTTCTGACACTGTCTCGGCCACAGGAGCCACCGTGTCAACTCCCTGGTGTGCAACCTGCGCAACATTATCGGCAATTGTGGCAACCGGCTTTAGCGCCGTGGCAGTGTGGTCGGCTAAGGCATTTACCGCCGATGAACCAGTTACGGCGCCCGCGAGTCCATCTTGCATGTCTCCACCGAATTGCTCTCGGACCGC
>BJGE01000115.1 GCA_014190275.1 Actinomycetes bacterium
ATCGCCGACTGCTCCCGCTCAAATACCCGAGCCGCACCCTCAAACACCTCAACAAGAACCCCGGCATTCTTCACGACCGCACCCTCCGGTGCCATCGAGCCCGACAAAATCGTGATGCCACCGGTAGCGGCGAGTGGATTCGTGTATATCCGAACAACCTTGCCATCGGGAGCGGGGGGATTGATATCCGCTAAATTCTCGGCGATGGTCTTGCCCGTAACCGTCAGGCAATCACCATGCAGCAGTCCTTCGGCTAGTAACATTCGCATCACCACGGGTACTCCACCCACGCGGTCAAGATCAAACATCACATACTCACCAAATGGCTTGAGGTCAGCTAATAGTGGAGTCCGTTCACTTATTCGTTGAAAATCATTGAGGTCCAACTCAAAACCACAATCATGAGCGATAGCGGGCAGGTGCAAAACCGAGTTAGTTGATCCGCCCAGCGCCATTACTAGGGTAATCGCATTCTCAATCGATTCACGAGTGAGGATGTCCCGCGTGGTGATTCCTCGTCGAATGAGTTCAACAACGGCCTCCCCAGATTTTCGCGCCAGCACATCTCGACGGGCATCGACAGCTGGTGGGGATGAAGAACCTGGCAATGACATCCCCATGGCCTCGGCCGCACTTGCCATCGTGTTCGCGGTATACATACCACCGCAGGTACCAACACTTGGGCAAACGGCGCGTTCGATGATCTCGAGATCCTCGTCGGACATGAGTCCACGAGCGTTGGCACCCACCGCCTCGAAAGACGTGACAATGTTGACCGTGTGCTCAGAACCGTCAGTTAGCCGGACGTGGCCCGGGAGAAGTGATCCGGCGTACAGCAGCACGCTCGCGACGTCTATTCGCGCCGCCGCCATCAGCATCGCCGGGATGCTCTTGTCACATCCAGCCAACGTAACCATGCCATCGAGACGTTCCGCCTGCATGACCGTTTCGACTGAGTCGGCGATCACCTCACGGCTGACGAGCGAGAAGTGCATGCCCTCATGCCCCATTGAGATGACGTCTGAGACAGTGATGGTTCCGAATTCCATCGGGAACCCACCGCCAGCGGTGACTCCCTGAGCCACACCGGTGGCAATATCTCGCAGTGACATGTTGCACGGGGTAATCTGATTCCAGGACGATGCGATGCCGATCTGCGCCTTGGTGAAGTCAGCATCCGTCATGCCCAGCGCCCTTAGCATCCCGCGATTAGGGGATCGATCTCGACCTTGGGTGACAAGCGCGCTGCGAGGGTTCATCGGCATGCCCTTACTCTAGGTGCCTCACTCCTACCCTCGGAGGTTGCCCAACATGGCTTACACCACGCTAATCAGCGCCGCAGAGCTGGCAGCCATGATCAGCCACCGAGATCTTGTCATCCTCGATGCCAGGTTCTCACTAGATGATGAGCAGTGGGGAAAGTACTCATATCTAGCGGGCCACATTCTGGGAGCACATCAGGCCGATCTCGCTGAACACATGTCCGGTGAGATCATTGAGGGAGTAACCGGGAGGCGGCCGTTCCCCGATGCGGAGCAGTTCGCGGCCCAACTCGGCACCTGGGGCATCAGCCCATCCACGCAGGTAGTCACCTACGACAACGAGGGCGGCCTGATGGCCGCGTCTCGGCTCTGGCTAATGCTGCGGTGGCTCGGGCACGATGCGGTTGCCGTGCTTGACGGCGGCTACCAGGCGTGGCTCACCGCAGGGGGCAGCGTGTCCACGCAGGTGCCAACCCCTACGACGAGCGTCTACCCGCCCAAACTGCGACCAGAATTTATCGCCGACGTAGGCGAAGTCGACTCGGCCCGCGTTCAGGAGATGACCTGCGTATTTGACTCACGCGGCGAAGAGGGTTACCACGGGCGCGGTAAGTACTACGACCCGATTCGCGGCCACATCGCTGGCGCCGGGCTCGCCGATCGCGCCGCTACCATGGAATCCGATGGTCGCTTCCTCAGCAGTGACGCATTGCGCGCGCACTTCATAAGCCTAATCGGGGATCAAGCACCGGCTGACGTGATCTTCTACTGCGGCTCTGGCATTACGGCGGCGCAGAACGTCCTTGCGATGACACATGCCGGACTCCCCGGATCACGTATGTATGTAGGGTCATGGAGCGAGTGGATCACCGATCCGAGCAGACCGGTGGAATTATGAGTCGCCCGTACCGCTTCGCGATGATCGGAACAGGTTTCTTCGCCCAGAACCATCTGCATGCGTGGGCGCAGATCCCCGGGGTCGAGCTCGTGGCCACCTGCGATATTGACGCCACCAAGGCGCAATCGGCAGCTCTGCAGTTCGGTGGGCGCGCCTATACCGACGCCCGCGAACTGCTAGCGAACGAGCAGCTGGACTTCGTCGATATCGCCACGACACCGCCGACCCACCGCATGATGGTCGAACTCGCCGCGGAGTTCGGGGTCGCCGCCATCTGCCAAAAGCCCCTAGCCTGGCAGATGGCAGATGCGCGCGCGATGGTCGACGCTATGGCGGCCAAGAATCTGCCTTTCATGGTGCACGAAAATTTCCGATTCCAGTCCCCCATGCGGCGCATTAAGCAGCTCATTGACGATGGAGTCATCGGTCGCCCTTTCTTCGGGCGGATGAGTTTTCGCACGGCGCACGACGTGTACGCGGCACAGGAGTGGCTCGTTGAG
>BJGE01000116.1 GCA_014190275.1 Actinomycetes bacterium
CCGGCAAGCGCTTCGCGCTCCCGCACGCACGCATCTTGATCCACCAGCCGTACACCGAAGGCGGTGGTCAGGGCTCAGATATCGAGATCCAGGCGAATGAGATTTTGCGGATGCGCCTTGAGATGGAAGGCATGCTGGCCAAGCACAGTGGCCGCACGCCCGAGGAAGTCGCCAAGGATATCGAGCGCGACAAGATCTTGACCGCCGCCGATGCCAAGGATTACGGCATCATTGACGCCGTAATCGCCTCCCGCAAGGTCTAATAAGCCTCAAGGCCCACTTGAGAGTTACAAGGCCCACTTGAGAGTTAAGCGCGCGCCGATGCCGTGCGTGCACGGCCGCAACAGGGTACGGTCGGGTAGTCCAGATCCCCGCTGGGCACTTTGGCGACCGGTCGCCACCTACTGGAAGGGAGCCCCGCCATGGCACGCATCGGCGAGAGCGGCGATCTGCTCAAGTGCTCCTTTTGCGGCAAGAGCCAAAAGCAGGTCAAGAAGCTCATCGCGGGTCCAGGGGTATATATCTGTGACGAGTGCATTGACCTGTGCAACGAGATCATCGAGGAAGAACTCAACGAGGCCACCGATCTGCAATTCGGCGAATTGCCCAAGCCCCGCGAGATCTACGCCTTCTTGGATCAGTACGTAATTGGCCAGGATGTGGCCAAGAAGTCGCTGTCGGTGGCCGTCTACAACCATTACAAGCGGGTCCAAGCCGAAGCCGGGGAGAAGCCTAAGGATGATCAAGTCGAACTCGCCAAGTCGAATATCTTGCTGCTGGGCCCAACCGGCTCCGGTAAAACGCTATTGGCCCAGACCTTGGCCCGGATGCTCAATGTGCCATTCGCGATTGCCGATGCCACCGCATTGACCGAAGCCGGCTATGTCGGCGAGGATGTTGAGAATATTCTTCTGAAACTCATTCAAGCCGCTGACTATGACGTCAAGAAGGCTGAAACCGGCATCATCTACATCGACGAAATCGACAAGGTGGCGCGCAAGAGCGAGAACCCGTCAATCACCCGCGATGTTTCCGGTGAAGGTGTGCAGCAGGCACTACTGAAGATCTTGGAAGGCACGACCGCCTCGGTCCCGCCCCAGGGTGGGCGCAAGCACCCGCACCAGGAATTCATTCAGGTCGACACCACCAATGTGCTGTTCATCGTCGGTGGTGCCTTCTCGGGTCTAGACCACATCATTGAGCAGCGGCTTGGGCAAAAGCGGGTGGGCTTCACCTTCGATATCGTCGAAGGTGAGCGGGTCGACGCCAAGGAGACCAACCCGGACGACATCTTCTCGCATGTGATGCCCGAGGATCTCCTTAAGTTTGGAATGATCCCGGAGTTCATCGGTCGGTTGCCCGTATTTACCGCTGTCTCCAAGCTCGATCGGCCCGCCTTGGTAGCCGTCCTGACCGAGCCGAAGAATGCTCTGGTCAAGCAGTACCAGCGGCTATTTGGGCTTGATGGCGTCGAGTTGGAGTTCGAGCCCGAAGCCCTCGATGAGATTGCCGATCAGGCGCTGCTGCGGGGCACCGGTGCCCGCGGCCTGCGTGCCATCCTCGAGGAAGTGTTGCTGCATGTCATGTATGACGTACCTAGTCGCTCAGATATCGCCAAGGTGGTTATCACCGGTGCGGTCGTGCGCGACAATGTGAATCCGACCTTGGTGCCGCGGGAGGCTCCCCGCCGGGTGCGCGGCGAGAAGTCCGCCTAGTTTTTCAGCAATTCCCGTTGATCGATGCGTCGGTGCCTAGCTGCATGCGGTCGACTGACTAGCCACCCGCCCAGAAAAATTTCGACAGGTGGCATTTGCACTGCCATCGGCCCCACAGCAGCAGCCGGGTGTATTTATTGGCTCCCATGATTCGGCCAGGCTCGAAGCCGTCGCAAAATCTTTACTTTTTTGGGTAAATTCTTTACTATTTGGAGGTGGCCGGAACCGTGTCCAGCAAAGGGCAGATCACTATTCCCAAGCACGTTCGTGCCGCCCTTGGGATTGAACCGGGGGATGCGTTGGAGTTTGAAGTCCGGGGAAATGAATTCGTCGGCCGGAAAAAACCCCAAGCCGATTCCGGTATTGATTGGGACGGCGTCTATGGGGTCGTTGATTTTGGTGGCCGGAGTACCGATGAGATCATGCAAGAGTTGCGGCCCGTTCGTGCTTGGGATGATCAATGACGACGACAGCGGTTGACTCAAATATCCTGATTGACATTGTGAGCGCAGATCGCACTCATGGCCCGAGCTCACGCGCGGCCATTGAGCAGTGCGCGCGCGAGGGTGCGTTGATCATTTCACCAGAGGTGGTCGCCGAATTCACCGCAGGCTGCCGATCAGCTTCAGAGGCCATGGCCATGTTACAGAAACTCACGATCGAATATGTGGACATCGGCCTATCGGACGCAGCCGAAGCGGGTGAAGCCCGAGGAAGGAAGAGCACGTGTGGTCGAATTATTGCCGACTACTTGATTGCGGGACATGCGGCTGCTCACGCTGACCGACTCTTGACACGCGACCTTGGATTTAC
>BJGE01000117.1 GCA_014190275.1 Actinomycetes bacterium
CGTCATCGCGAAGTGCGTGGGCTACATCCCGCAGGGCGGCGGTCTCGGCGTCGCGCTGGCCAGGGTCTGCCACCCGGCCGTTCGACAGCACGTTGTCGAAGGCCAAGATGCCGCCAACGCGCAGTAGTCGCCGAGCCTGCTGCAAGATCGCCGGGTATTCGGCTTTATCGCCATCGACAAAAACCAGGTCATAGGCCTGATCGGCAAGCCGTGGCAGGACATCCAGCGCCCGACCGGCGATCAACCGGGCCCGGACATGGTCATAGCCCAATTCGGTGAGGGTGTCGCGGGCCACCCGCTGGTTTTCCGCCTCGATGTCAATTGAGGTCAAGATGGAGTCCTTGGTCATGCCCGAGAGTAGGGCGGCGGCTGAGACCCCGGTGCCGGTGCCGATCTCGACAACAGCCTGGGCGTTGATTGCCGCCGCTAGCAGGCGCAGGACCGAGGCGGTGGACCGAGTGACCGGCGTACAGCCGAGTTCGACCGCTTTGCCTCGGGCGGCCCGGACGTGTTCGTCCTCATCAAGCCAATCCTCGGCATAGCCCCAAGACGCGGTATTGGGTGGGGTGGAACTGGGTAGTCCGGACTTTCGGCCCGATGATTCGGGCTGGTTGCTCGTAATGGTGCACCTCCGCTGCGCTGGGATTGCCAGCAGCCTAGCCTTAGCCCAGATAAGGGGAGCAAATGAGCATGAGCGTTGACCCGATGACCCCGCAGGGTCCACCGGCCCAGCCGGTATCGGGGCCACCGGCCCAGCCGGTATCGGGGCCACCGGCCCAGCCGGTATCGGGGCCGCCCCCGGTGGCACCAAACCCGGTGCACCGGGAGCCGCGCCGGGGCCTTGGGTTTTTCGCGACCGTCCTGGTCGCCGGGATCACCGCACTGGTGGTTGGACTCGTTGCCGGCCTAAGTGGATATTTAATAGGGCAGTCCGTTGACGACGCAGCGGTCCCGGTTGCACCGGTTGCGGCGGCAGTGCCGTTGGTCTCGTCTACGGGTGACACCTCACCGCGCTCGGACCAATCGATTGCGGGGATTGTTTCGGCGGTGCTGCCGTCGGTGGTTTCGATCTTGGTTGAAGGTGCATCCGATTCGGGTAGTGGTTCGGGTTTTGTCCTCCGGCCCGATGGTTACCTTCTTACCAATAACCATGTCGTAAATCTTGCGGGAAAGGACGGCAAGATCACCGTAGTTTTCAGTGACGGGTCCGAAGCAAAGGGCACGGTTGTCGGCACCAACGAGGCCTACGACCTAGCGGTCGTCAAAGTCAAGGAGTCCGGGCTGCCACCGGTAACACTGGGCAACTCGGACGCACTTGCGGTAGGGGACTCAGCGATCGCCATCGGCGCACCGCTCGGCCTTGATGGCACCGTGACCTACGGCATCATCAGCGCACTTGACCGCCCGGTCACCGCCGGGACCCAGGGCGATGTCTCGTACATCAACGCAATTCAAACGGACGCAGCGATCAACCCTGGTAACTCCGGCGGACCGTTACTCGATGCTGCAGGTCGTGTCATCGGCGTCAACTCCGCGATCGCCACGCTTATTGGCGGCGGCGAGGGCGGCAGTATCGGCCTTGGATTCGCTATCCCCGTGAACTCTGCAAAGCGCATCGCCGAGGAGATCATCGCAACCGGCTCCGCAAGTACTCCGGTGATTGGCGTAACACTTGATCTGACCTTCACCGAGGACGGCGCCAAGATCGGTGAGATAAATCCCGGTGGGCCATCTGAAAAGGGTGGGCTAGCCAAGGGCGACATCATCATCAAACTCGGGGACCGAGTAATTAACGACTCCACCGAGTTGGTAGTGGCGATTCGCGATTATGCGCCGGGTGACCCGGTGGTGATTAGCTTCCGTCGTGGCCAGGTTACGCGCGAGGTAACAATCACCTTGGGCTCCGCAGAAGCCAGTTAGCCGGGTAGTCTCCAACTATGTTTGATATTGGTATTGGCGAGATCATGATTTTGGCCGTCCTCGGGCTACTGATCTTCGGCCCGGAGCGCCTTCCAAAAGCCGCGGCCGATGCGGGCCGCTTAGTCCGGCAAGTACGTGAGATGGCATCCGGGGCGAAGCGTGACCTCGCCGATTCTGCCGGCCTGGACATGAGCGAGGCGATGGATTCGGTGCGCAGTATCGGCGACCTGCATCCACGTAAATTGGTTGCGGGTTTGTTCACCGATGATGATCCGGCCGAGCCAAAGCCAGCCACCTCCGAAAGCCAGGCAAGCCCGACTACTCGCCCGGTATTTGATCCTGACGCTACCTAGTTCGTTGCTGGAGTAAGGCTTAAGTTCATCCCGGCCAAGCCCCTTGGCTTCAGGCCCAAGGTGCGCGCAATCTCACGGAGCGCAAGTGAGGCGGGTGCATCGGGTTGGCTGAGCACCAGCGGCGAACCGGCATCACCGCCCTCGCGCAGAGCCACGTCGAATGGGATCTTGCCAAGCAGGGGCACTGATTTGCCGAACACAGCTGAAAGTTGCTCGGCGACCAACGCGCCACCGCCGATGCCAAACAGGTCA
>BJGE01000118.1 GCA_014190275.1 Actinomycetes bacterium
CGGGAAGTACTGCTCAAGAACGTCATAAGCAATCTGGCTATCGGTGCTCGGCAGGGTCAGGTTGTTGTTGGTAACCGCACCAACCTGACCGACCAGCAAGGTGATGCCAATAGCCGCGACAAGCCAAATCCCAACTACCAACCACCGCAGTCGAACACATGCAGCACCAAGGCCATGGAGCAGATTTCCGAGCAAGGTAACTCCAAATGTCTTATCGGTGCCTAGGTTTTAGAAGATCTTGATTCTATTGGGGCGCCAGCCCGGGCGCAGTGGGTGGAAGTCCATTCAATTCCATGGTTCCGCAATCGCGGTGGAGCGCCGATATGGCGGCCGCCAGGGCCAAACTCGGGATGAGGTCAAAGGAGCGCTTGAGCAGCCACGCAGAAGCGTTCGCCAGCAGCCACCACCACCTATTGGGCAGGTTATCGGCGACGGGGATTCTGCCAACACGCGGCCGCGCGCCGAGGAGTTCTACCGTGCGGTCGGTCAGGTATTGATAACCAAGTGGTGAGGGATGCAGGCGATCAACGTGCCAGAACTGACGTTGGTAGACCACATCATCGGACCAGATGTTAATTAAGGTTACCCCGTCTTTTAGCGCCAATTGGCGCAGAACGGTGTTGATGGACAAGGCGCGGCGCCTAAGTGCGCCGGCAAGAAATCTTGGGCAAAGGGTCGAACGGGTTGGATCAGGTAATTCAATGAGGAAAATCCTGCTCCCGACATGAAGTAGCCGATTGACCGACTCCTGAATATCGCGGGCGATGAGTTGTGCGTTGAAATTAGAGCGCAGCATGTCATTGCCGCCAATGGAGATCAAGGCTAGATCGGGCCGCATGCACTCGGCGGCCGGGATCTGAACTTGCGCGAGTTCCTTTGAACGTGCCCCGGGGAATGCCAAGTTCAGGTGCCGGCCCGCACCGAGTGCGTAGGCGCTGCGCCCTAACCAACCTGGCCCACTGAAGTTGTCGCCGTCGTCGCCGATCCCGAAGGCCACACTGTCGCCGAGACCAACAATGGTGGCGACCATCATGCCGCCACAGGCAGTTGGGCTCCTTGGCTGACGAAGTAGTAATGGCCGATCAACTCATCACCAAGGGCAGCCCACGTGCGCGCCTGCACGCCGGCAGTGGCCCGTTGGCCAACTTGGTGCCGCAACCCTTGATCATCGGTCAATCTGCGGGCCACCTGGACCATCGACAGGTAATTGCCTGGCTGGTAGAGGAACCCATTTTCACCATCGCGGATTAGATCAAGGGGCCCACCTACGGCCGGTGCCACAACGGGTAGGCCGCAAGCCATGGCCTCTTGAATTACCTGACAGAAGGTTTCGAGTTCGCCGGGTGCGATTAGCACATCCAAGGAGGCCATGGCCGAGCCCAACTCGCTCCCGGTCAGGCGGCCGGTGAACTTTGCCGTCGGTAACAGGTGCTGCAGGTTGGTGCGTTCTGGGCCATCGCCGATGACCACCAATTGAATGCGCGCATCGTCTTCGAGGTGCTTAAGCATGCCGATGCCCTTCTCCGGCGCAAGGCGCCCGCAGTAGCCGATAGCCACTTTGTCGCCCACCTGCCAGCCGGCCCGAACCGATGGGGAGCGGTGAGTGGGCGAGAACGTGGTGTGGTCGACGCCGCGACCCCAGATCGTTGAATCAGTTATGCCCAGTCCGCGCAAGTATTGCTGCGCTGACGTAGATGGCACGAGGTTCAGGCTCGAATTTGCGTGAATGCGGCGCACGATGCCATCGGCCATGAAGGCCATCGATGCCAGCCCGTAGTGACGGGCGTAGCCGGCAACATCGGTTTGGAATATGGCCACGGTGGGAATGTTCAGCAGGCGCGCGGCCTGCAGGGTTCGATTGCCGAGCACAAATGGTGAGGCCAGGTGCACGACAGTTGGCTGAAACTTCTCCAGGATCTTCACCAAATGCGAGGTCCTGGCGATGGAAATATCAAAGTCGTGCACTCCGGGCAGGGTGACCGATCGCACCCGGTGCACCCGGGAACCATGAAACTCCGAGCCCGGATAAGGACCGGGGGCGATGATCTCGGTCTCGATACCCTGACCGCTCAGGTGTTTCACCACCTGCGCCACCGAGTTACTGACGCCGTTCACCCTCGGGAAGAAGGATTCCGTTGCAATCGCCACTCGCATGGTATTAGTAAGACTTGCCCACAGGTCACGTCGTGGTCAGGCAGTTGGCGTGTCCACAAACTTCAAGTGAACAGTTTGAAATTTCGGCTCGCCACGTGTTTTCGAGCGTTAGGACGCGAAATCATGCGGGTATGACGATGGCGGCGTTCTTCGACCTCGACAACACTTTGGTAAGAGGCTCCTCGCTTTACCACTTTGCCTGCGAACTGGTGCGCAAGAAGGTAATACCCAGACGCGAAGTCATTCGGTTCGCGCGGCAAGAGTTGCAGTACGTCATGCGTCGATCCGAGCCCGCCGGG
>BJGE01000119.1 GCA_014190275.1 Actinomycetes bacterium
AGATAGTGGTGAGATCTTGCTCGACGGCTCCCGCATTGATGACATCCCGGCCTATGACCGGCCCGTGAACACCGTCTTTCAGTCCTACGCACTGTTCCCGCACATGTCAGTGGCTCAGAATGTCGCGTTCGGGCTGGAGATGGAGCGCCTACCCAAGAGTGAAATAAGGAGCCGGGTAACCGCAGCCCTTGAGCAGGTCAAGTTGACCGGGCTGGACCGGCGTAAGCCAACCCAGTTATCCGGCGGCCAACAGCAACGGGTCGCGTTGGCTCGCGCACTCGCCAAACAGCCAAAGGTGCTCTTGCTCGACGAGCCACTTTCGGCCCTAGACCTAAAACTGCGGCGCGGCATGCAGGTCGAACTCAAGCGCCTGCAGCGCGAGACCGGTATTACCTTCGTATTCGTCACCCACGACCAAGAAGAAGCCATGACGATGGGTGATCGCATTGCCGTCTTCAACGAAGGCAAGATCGTGCAGGTCGGCTCACCGCAGGATATTTATCGCAAGCCGGTAAATGGCTTTGTCGCTGACTTCATCGGCGAGACGAATTTGATAAAGGTGAATGTCGGTGCCGGCGGGTTGACCTTCCCCGGCGGCGGCCTGCTGGCACGGGAGTTACTCGCCGAGGACTGCGAGGTTCCAGCGGCTGGTGAGTGCCTACTTGCTGTCCGGCCCGAAGACTTCGAGTTGGTCGACACCGACGCCGCGGTGGTCGGCGAGGTCGTTGACGTAATCTTCACCGGTGGGTTGATTCGCCTGCATGTGCGAGCAGGTGACCAGGAAATCGTCGCAGCACTGCCATCACACGGTGTCGTGGTGCCGGCTGTTGGTGACCAAACCCGCCTACGCCCGATCACCAAGGCGGCGCGAACGGTGGGTTCATGAGCAAGGTACGCGCTCCTAAGAGCCCGGGCCGGCCGGGGCAGGCCTCGTCGTGGCTGGCAACCCCAACACTTATTTTCCTGATCCTCGTCATCTTGCTGCCACTTTTGATAACCGTCGTCTACTCATTCTTGTCGCAGCCGACGCTCGGGACCGGCGTTAAATGGGTTTTCTCTACCGATGCCTACCGTCAGATCTTCGTTCAGGAAAAGCTTGATGGCACCACAGCATTTGACACCCGGTACCTAAAAGTCCTTTGGAACTCCTTCTACTACGCCGGTATCGCCACCATCACCACCTTGATACTCGGGATTCCGGTTGCAATGTGGATTGCGACTCGACCGGTTCGGTTCCGGGCGCTGCTGGTACTTGCTGTCACCTTGCCCTTTTGGACGAGTGTGCTAATCCGCACTTACGCGGTGCGCCAGATTCTGGACGAGACCGGGCCAATCGGTGGGTTCCTTAAGATCATTGGCGTCGGCAACAGTTATCAGATTCTCTACACGCCATGGGCCACCATCATCGGCTTGACCTACACCTTCATCCCGTTCATGATCTTGCCGATCTACGCCAGCGCTGAACGCTTCGACTTTCGCTATGCCGAGGCCGGCTACGACCTAGGGGCCAAGCGGTGGAGTGTACTTAGGCGCATCGTGATCCCCGGGATCAGGCCTGGCATCATCGCCGGCATTGCCCTTGTGTTCATCCCCGGCCTTGGCTCATTCCTGCAGCCCGACATGCTCGGCGGCGGTAAGACCAACATGATCGCCAACGTCATCGCAAACAACTTCGGTCAGGCACGCAACTGGCCATTCGGCTCGGCGCTATCTGTGTTCCTTCTCATATTCACCGTGCTGTTCGTCCTCATGGTTACTACCGGAGCGCGCTCCCGCGGCGATCAGGTGCGGCTCATATGAGCGCCATAACCACCTCGCGGCCCCGCCGGCGCCTAGTCAACCTCCGCAACTTCCCACTGTTTCGCGGCACCTCTATCGCGGTGCTCGTCGGTATGTACCTGCCGCTCCTTTTAGTGGTGTTCTACTCATTCAATCAAAACCGGTTAGCCCAAATCTGGACCGGGTTCTCATTTAAGTGGTACGACTTCGTATTTCACAATGACGACATCCTTCGAGCCTTGAAGAACTCGCTCATCGTTGCGGTCGTCGCTACCATTTTGTCAACCCTGCTCGCACTCGGTGCCGCCCTTGGCATGTTGCGCATGGCCAGGTCTGGGCGGGTATTCGCCTGGGGCTTACTGGGCGCCCCGCTCCTCATTCCGGAGATAGTGCTCGCGGTGGGCACCCTCGGGTTCTTCTTGACGATCAAGGTGCCACTTGGCCATGTCGCGCTAATCCTTGCGCACACCGCCTTTTGTATCCCCTTTGCCCTG
>BJGE01000120.1 GCA_014190275.1 Actinomycetes bacterium
TTTCCTTGACGGACCACGCGGGACCCTGGCGAAACAACCCATGGATTGATACCGGTAATCGTGCACCCGGTAAATGTCCCCCGGCCGCTTTCCAGAATCGCGATTCCAGCTTGCTTGTTGTCCCGTAGTTCGCATTCCCGAACCGTTGGGTCACCTCCGGATTTGGTCATGACACCAGCCGAGCCGTTTCCGGAGACGCGGCACCTCTCGATTGTCCCACCACCATCCTCAAGTATGAAAATGCCGTTATCACGGGAATCGCGCACGGTGCAGTTGCGGATAACCGGTTTGGCGGTTGCTCCGACGATAAAAATCGCGGTTCCGGCCGATGACGTAACGTCGCATTGATCAAAGGTTGGCGCGCCTGCGAGCACCAGAACCGCACCGAATGTCTTGTCGGCCGGGCCGACACTGCTCAACCGGATTGACAACCCGGTCACCGTTGCTGACCCGTTTGCAAACGTGGCAACCGCACCCCCACCTTCTCCCTCAATGATTACCTTGCTACTCCCGCCTTCGCCCACGATGTCCACATCACGGTCGACTTGTAGGTTCTCCTTGTAGGTGCCTGCCCGGATCAGGATTGTGTCTCCTGGCTTCACTCCCAGGATTGCCGAACCAATTGATCGGTAGTCCCCGGCACCGGACGCATCGACAACTACGCGCCTCGGTCCCGCTGTTGGAGTTGGTGGCACGGGTGTCGCTGTCGGAGGGAGTGCCGTGGTGGTTGCCATGACCGTCGCCCGTGGCACCTGGGTCGGAGTTGCGGGGGCCCAGAACGGGACACGTACCGTACGCGCGTATCCAACCCCAATCCCTGCAGCGATTGTGGCTCCACCGGCAATTCCCATATAAAGCCGGCGTCTCGACGGTGTGGCTGTCGTGCTGACTGGGTGGGCGCACTTGCTACAAAAGCGTGCGCCGACGCGTATCGGGGTGGCGCATTGAGTGCATTGCATGCATGGTTCCAAGTCTTGACGGATGGGATCTGTCGCTTCCTTTATCCGGCCAAGATAGGGTTTCTCGCCCAGATATGAAGTTGCAGGACGCGCACCACCATTTACTTTATCAATAATATTCGCAAGTGTGAATACATAGCACTTCTATTAGTCAAACTCCAGTGTCTGGATGATGCTGTCCAAGCTGCTTGGCGGTGGGTCCAACTCACTTTCAGAAACGGTTTCCATGTAAGTGGCAAGGTCTGCGAGGTGCCGGTCGCATGCGTCCGGATTGTTCCAGTCACCCTTGAAATTGCCGAACGGCCGCTTCACAGTCACCGGGTACGTAAGGTTGACGAACCACCTGCCATCGGTGGTCAGGCCGTTGTACACGTAGCGGGCGGACGCGCCGTTCCCGGCACAGGGGTTTTGAGTTCCGGCAAACAGGTACCGGTAGCCCGAGATCTCCGCGGTCTCGATATATTCAAACCGGACGGCGTACTCCATTGCAGCCGCGCGCAAACGGTTTGCACCAACTGGCGGTGGCCCATAGGGACCACTGATCGCTTCCAGGTTTGTCAACGACATCGGGAAGATTAATCGCAATTCCGGGTGATCTGCACTGACCTGGCGCAGATGAGTGAACACATCGATTGCGTCCTGCGCAATTGCCTCATATTCATCGACTCGATAGACCTCTAACGATCCGTTGTCGTATTCGCTACGCGCTCCAGGTGTGCCCTTGAAGGTGTACGCAGTTCCCCCCGGACTTCCTTGCCAGCCCATGGGGTCAGATGCCTCGGAAGGCGCAAGGACTTTCTTCTCGATTTCGGATGCCAGTTCCCTTGGATATCGGAATGCCTTTACAGGGCCTGAAGCCTGAGCTAATGCGGAGCGAACAACGGATGCCTCGACAGAGGTGTGCGTCACGCCAGGGCCTAGCGCAATCCCCACGACCAACCCAATGGTGATGAGCGCGGCTACCGCGGTTGATTTCGTTCCCCGAAACTGGGGTCCCCGTTGAACGCATCGGCGTATGAGCGATAAGTATGTTGCAGTCACAAGATGAATCCTTGTTGAGATGAATAGAAATATATAATAAAAGTAAATAGCAAAAGACCGGAAAAAAATTATAGAATAAGCATGTTATAATACAGAATACTATTAGTAAATTACACTATATTATTCACATTATGCATTCGGATGTTCTGGCGTGCGCAAAAATAGATATTGCAAGCTAGTTGACTTGAGATCACATTCTACATGAA
>BJGE01000121.1 GCA_014190275.1 Actinomycetes bacterium
TGTGGCCCATCGTCGCCGCACTCGTCTTCTCCTGCCTTACCGGCTCTTCAATGATCACAAATGACGCCGGCTTCATCATCCCCAAGGCTGTCTTGATTATCGGTGACTTCGCCCTGGCGGTGGTTTTGGCTTTCGGGGTTGCGTTGTGGTGCTGGGCCTGGACCAGCAAATTTGCGGCGCGAAGGACCTAAAGCATCAGGCCGAACCCGCTCGTTGGTCAATGCGTTCGGCGATCCAAGTCTTGATCACTGATTGCCTTGTGACCCCAAGTCGAGTAGCTTCTTGATCAAGGGACGCCACCATCCAAGCCGGGAAATCCACATTTACCCGATGCGGATCCCTGACTGGCCTACGCGCGCTCGCCAGATCCAGCTCAGCAGTGACATCCTCGCCCGCGTCAAATTTCGAATCAAACTCACTCGCCTTCATAAAGATCCACCTCCTCATCTCGTGACCGCCTAACCGAGATCAGACCAATAATCAAGTACCTAGGCTCCCCCTCTGATCGGGCTCGAACTTCAAGACAACGCTCATCAAGCCACAGCGCTTGCGCTTCAAAGAAATCGATGCCGTGCTTGTCGTGGTTTAGTCGACTCTTGCGCTCACCAAAATCAAAGACGTTCAGCATTTGGATACCGCAAACTTTAGAGCTAAATATATACTTTTTTTATCCCTGAAAGGATAATAATGGCCAGTTTTGCTATCCGACATTGCCTTCACCTACATAATCCGGCCCTTCACCGCACCTAACACGGCAGGTATGACAGCCCAACCACGCCGCGTAGCCTTACCCCATGTCCACCGGCCCCGAGCTTTGGGACAAGGCCAAGACCTTGATCCCCGGCGGCTCGATGCTGCTCTCAAAGCGGGCCGAGATGTATTTACCGGCCGGGTGGCCCGCCTACTTCTCGCGCACGAAGGGCTGCACGGTTTGGGATCTTGACGATAAGCCGTATCTCGATGTCGGCCTCATGGGTGTTGGCACGAACATCCTCGGCTACAGCCATCCCAAGGTTGACGAGGCGGTGATGGGCACCGTCAAGAGTGGCAACCTGTCAACCCTTAATGCCCCCGAAGAGGTTTATCTCGCTGAGGCGCTAATCGCATTGCACCCGTGGGCCGGCATGGCGCGCTTTACGCGCAGTGGCGGCGAGGCGTGCGCGGTTGCGGTGCGCATCGCGCGTGCGGCCTCGGGCAAAGACAAGGTGGCGTTCTGCGGTTATCACGGTTGGCACGATTGGTATCTGTCAGCCAATCTTGGCGAAGACGATTCACTCGATGGCCACCTACTACCTGGACTAGAGCCCAATGGGGTGCCGCGGGCCCTGCGGGGATCGTCAATACCTTTTAGATTCAACGATCTTGCCGGGCTCACCTCGATCATGTCCGACGATGAAGTTGGCGTCATCTACCTGGAGGTGCAGCGCAGCGACCCACCGGCACCGGGCTTCCTTGAAGGAGTGCGCGCCCTTGCAACAAAGCATGGTGCGGTGCTCGTATTCGATGAGTGCACCTCGGGCTTTCGCCGACCCCTTGGCGGCATGCACCTGCATTACGGAGTCGACCCCGACATCGCAACCTTCGGCAAGACCCTCGGCAACGGCTACGCGATCAACGCGATCATCGGCCGCACCGAAATCATGCAAGCTGCCCAAAACACCTTTATTTCCAGCACTTTTTGGACCGAGCGCATCGGCCCCACCGCCGCCCTTGCCACTCTTGCCGCAATGACGCAGGAGGATGCGCCCGCGCGCGTGCACCAGATCGGGGTGAACGTGCAGCAGCGCTGGCAAGAGACCGCGACCGCAGCGGGCCTAGACATCACCGTCGGCGGCCTGCCGGCGCTGGCCAACTACACCGTCACCGGCCTGGACCCACTACTCGTCAAGACTTATGTCACGGGGCGACTCCTTGACCAAGGGTTCCTCGGCGGCCTGAGCGTCTACGCGTCCATCGCCCATACCGATGCGGTGCTCGACCAATACTTCGAGGCCGTAGCCATTGTCATGGGCGAGCTCGCGCACCTTGACGATGCTGCCCTGGTCGCACTACTGCCCGGTGGGGTGGCGCAGGGTGGGTTCGCGCGGCTGACCTAGCCAAGGAGTGCTGGTAGGCCACGCTGGCGCAGGCCCGTCTCGATACCGCCCCAAAAACTCGTCACATTGATCGACCGCGC
>BJGE01000122.1 GCA_014190275.1 Actinomycetes bacterium
GCCAGGTGCCCAGGTACGGCGCGGAATCCGGGTTGGCCGCTAAGCACGCGGTGTTGACCGCAGCAAGCTGATCCGCGGCCTGCTGCCAGTACACCTGCCAATCGACCGGGCCGGTCGCCGGCGGATAAGCCGGAGCCACGGTGCCGTATTGGCAACCGGAATCTTGGGAGCCGACAATGACGGTTACCTCGCGACTAGCGCCACCACGACGAAATTCCACCACCAACGAATCGCCCGGCACAGACTCGCGGATTTCCGCGACCATATCGGCGGGGTTGCTTATTACGCGATCACCGACCTTGATGATGATGTCGCCCTTGACCAGGCCTGCGTTGGCAGCAGGTGAACCCGGCTTGGTCCCGGAAATCTCGGCCCCACCAGACCCACCCGGTACTAGACCCAGTCCCACGAAAGGCTGAGCTGGGCCGGTGAGCTTCAGCCCGCTACCGCCCACGCCACGCGGATCCCATCCCACGAAATCGAACTTGGAGGCCACGTCATCCGGGAGCAGTGAGTAGACGCCCGGAAAGGCCTCAACCCCCGACCCACCCGGACCACCGGGGTTAAAGGTCAACCCACCCTTGCCCTCCTTGGAGCGCATCACCCGCACATCAATGGTGGTCGTCCGACCATCACTTGGGTTCTGCCAATCCAATGGCACCGTTAACTTCGCGCACTGCACCCCCGAAGGCAGCGACTTAGGTGGGCACTTGAAGTAGGACAAGGTCGGCTCGAAACGCTCGGCTACCGGAGCTACCGCTGGAGCCGCCGGAGCAACAACACCTGCCACACCCGCGAGGAGCGCAATCGTGCACACAACACCCGTAATACGTCGAGCAGTCAATGTTGATTTCACGACTCATGCCTCGCTTTACCTTTTGGGCATCGCCCATGAACTCGTCCGCCCGCCGGCGAGCACCGCCCAACTATTACACAGCGAGGGCTCAAAGGCCCAGTGCCTTGAGCAGGATACAGATATTGGACCTGCACTATCAGTTGCAGTCTTGGGGTCGTCTGCGAAAGCCCGAGGCCGGGAGCCGATGTCAGACCTTGGTGCGAGGCTTAAACCGCAGTACCACCTCAGGGGCTGTGGGTATGACTTCTGATCCGGGGGGAATCATGGAATCAAAAGCAGAACGCAATGTCAGCGCGATCACCTATATCGTCGGCATCCCGCTGGGGATCGCCTTATTGATCTGGACGATCTGGATCACCGCCACCGCCTTCATTGGAGGTCAAGCCCCGTTCTTCTTCATCGAGTTCACCGGGTTTAGCCTGCTGCGCGGGCTGTTCTGGCTGATCATCGTTGATCCGCTGGTGCTGACCCTTGCCTACTGGATCTTCATGCTGATCATGATGCCGATAGGGGCGGCGGCAGCTGGCCTGGGCGCACTCGGTGATCGGCGTAATAAGTGAGGGCCTAAATCGTGCCCGCTGCCCTCTGGTCCGGGGGTAGCCCCGTGATTTTTGAACCACAGCGAATCCCCGGACGATTCAGGCTGCCGAACCCTCAGCCCCTTGTATATTTCGTAAATATTTGTACTGCTGCACTCCAAAGAGACAGAAACCCCAGACCACTGGAGAGGATCCACTATGGAAATATCTCGGCGCAATTTCATGATTTTAGGAGCTTCCGCTGCCACTTTGGCCGCACTTCCCTTAGCGGGCGCTAGTGCTGCGGGGGCCGCTGAGCTGGTGTCACCGGCCGAAGCCTTAAGTCGGCTGAAGGCTGGGAACACTCGAAGCGCCAACGGCAACTTGGTGGCAAAGAACTATTCGCCGCTGGGGTCCACCCCCGCGAAGGGACAAAAGCCGTTCGCAGCCATCTTGTCGTGTGGTGATTCGCGGGTGGTTCCAGACAACATCTTCGATACCGCGCCGGGTAATCTCTTCGTAGTGCGCAACGCCGGCAATGTCTGTGAAGACGTAGGTCTTGGCAGTCTGGAGTTTGCTGCTGCCGCTCTTGGAGTATCGCTGATCGTTGTTCTTGGGCATACGCACTGTGGTGCAGTGGTCGCCTCGGAGGGCAGCATCAAGAGCGGAGAATTACCGCCTTCTCATCTGGACAATTTCGTGGAACTCATCATCCCGGGCATTAAAAATCTTCCGGCCG
>BJGE01000123.1 GCA_014190275.1 Actinomycetes bacterium
GCGCAGTATCACCTAGTTACACGATGGGCTCGTGCGGGAGTTGGTCCAAAATAGCCCGGGCAACCGTGAGACCTCCGACTCCGGAGTCAACTATCCCAATGGGCGCATCAGCCATAACATCGTAATTCTACGGTCAACCAGGCAGCCGCCGAGCCGACGGCGCGATCAGGCCCACAACTGCCCTTCCAGGGCGGACTCGGCGTCGTCCAAGGAGCCTTCGTACGCGCCGGTGGACAGGTACTTCCAGCCACCATCGCACACGATGAAGGCAATATCAGCGCTCTCGCAGGCTCGCTGCGCATTCTCGGCTATACCAAGTGCCGCATGCAAAATTGCACCTGTGCTAAAGCCCGCAAAAATACCCTCAAGATCCATGAGTTCGCGGGTGCGGCGGATCGCATCCCTTGCTCCCACCGAGAATCGCGAACTCAAAAGTGACTCGTCATAGATCTCAGGAACGAAACCCTCATCTAGATTGCGCAAGCCGTACACCAGTTCGCCGTAACGCGGTTCAGCTGCCACGATTTTAACGTCGGGCCGATGCTCCCTTAAGTAACGACCCACTCCCATCAAGGTGCCCGTCGTGCCTAGCCCGGCCACAAAGTGCGTCAAAGTTGGCAGGTCTGCTAACAACTCCGGACCGGTAGTGTCGTAGTGGGCCTGCGCATTAGCCGGGTTGCCGTACTGGTACAGCATCACCCAGTCCGGGTTTTCGCCGGCCAGCACTTTAGCCACGCGAACGGCCTCATTGGACCCGCCCACCTCGTTCGAGTAAATGATGCGGGCTCCCCACATGGTGAGCAATTGGGTGCGTTCGGCCGAGGTGTTCTCGGGCATGACACAGACCAGTTGATAGCCACGCAACTTCGCGATCATGGCAAGTGCGATTCCGGTATTACCCGATGTTGGCTCCAGTAACGTGGCGCCCGGATTCAGTGTTCCGTCGCGCTCCGCCTGATCAACCATCGATCGAACGGCACGATCCTTGATAGAGCCGGTTGGGTTTCGATCTTCCAGTTTGGCCCACAATCGCACGTTCGAGGACGGCGACAAAGTGGGCAACCCAATCAAAGGCGTGTGCCCGACGGAATCGATTAAGGAGTTAAAGCGCATGGAATCGGAACGCTCGATCAGCCACCTGCGACCGCGGGCAAAATCGTGATGGAATCTTGGTCCGCAACTAGGGTCTGGAGGCCCGCCAAGAACCGAACATCCTCGTCATTGACGTAGACATTCACAAAGCGCCTTAACCCGCTGTCATCCACAAGTCGCTCGCCGAACCCCGGATAAGCATTGTCGAGGTCCGCCACCACCGCCGCCAGAGTCCCACCTTGGGCTGTGACTACTTTTTCGCCACCGGTGAGTGGGCGCAAGATAGTTGGTACTCGAACTTCAATTGGCATGACTTTGGCTCCGGTCGATTCGGCGTTTCGCGGATCTGATGCTCTCTACTTCCCAACTCAACCATAGGCAGGCTTATTCCGCGCTCTCAGGCGGTTTGGCTACCTGCGAGTACTTTGCAGCAATTACTCGGGCTCCCCGAAGGTCTGCACGGTCTCCTCGCTCACCACCCCGTCGACAATGCGAAAGGATCGAAATTCGAATGGACCGTCATCGACACCGGTCTCGCGCGTCGAGATCACCACATAGTGGGCCTCGGGCTCACCTGCCAACGCGATATCGGTCCGTGACGGATAAGCCTCGGTGGCCGTATGCGAGTGATAGATCACGACCGGCACTTCACCTCGATCATCGAGTTCGCGATAAAGGGCGAGCAGGTCCCCGGAATCAAACTCATAAAAAGTCGGCGATCGAGCCGCATTGAGCATCGGAATGAGCCGCTCGGGGCGATCAGAGCCAATAGGCCCGGCAATGACGCCACAGGCCTCATCCGGGTGGTCAGCCCGCGCCTGGGCCACCATGGCGGTCACCAGGTCGGCTCGGATTCTTAGCACGCCCAGATTTTAGAGCCCCGACGCTCGAGCTGGCCCTTTCGGGGGACGCCAGGCCCCGGAAAAACGGGCCACGCGGAGTAGGTGAATTTCCAGTTGCGGGAATGGGGCCACCGGGTAGATAATCCTGCGTCAGGTTCGCTACCGTCAAAGATTGA
>BJGE01000124.1 GCA_014190275.1 Actinomycetes bacterium
ATCCATCGATAGCCGAGCAGGGACAACCCCTTAACCCTTCTGTGGCCGCTGGTTTCACCGCCCACCAACTACGGGTGCTTGCGCTCCTCGCAAGTGGCGCAAGTAATGCGGAAATAGCCAAGCAGCTTGGGGTCTCGGTCAAGTCAGTAGAGCATGCGGTCACCACCATCAACAATGCGTTGTGCATTGACTCCCGGGATCCAGCACTTAATCCGCGAGTGTCGGCTGCGATCGCATACATGAGAATGCTAAGTGCCCCCCGGTGACAGCTATAGGACAACAGGCCGGGCATGTCCAGCGCCTTGAAGTATTACTCCAGCGACTGCCCGGTTCGCATGGGTTAGGGCTAATTCCATGGCTGGTGCCGCTCCTTTTCGGGGTGGGCACGGTCGGAGCCGTAACCACCGGTGAGTATGCGACCGAGTGGGTAAGATTTGGCCTACTCATAAACGTCTGCGCCTGGCTGCTCCAAGGAGTGACTCTACTAATTATTCGTCCGCGGGCCTTAGGCATCGCCCCAACTGCGGCAGGTGGAGTGCTGGCCTTACTAACCTTTGCCATTGTCGGCATCGTCGGGGCTGTTGTCCTGATAATCGGATACGAGTTGGTATCCATCCCGGGCCGACCCTTATTCTTTGACCCGCTTTCAGTATTAGTGTTCTCTGTGTTGACTTGGGTTTCGGTCGCCTCAATAGTGGCTCTCAGCTACTCGTGGCGCGACCAATTAAATGACACCCTCATTGCTACCACTGCGAAATTGACCGAATTAACCGTCCGCTCCACTGAGACGGGGGAGATGGATTCGCGACAGCGCCGCGTGGTAACTGAGTCACTGAAACGGCGGGTGCTGCCACAATTGGAGATGATTTGGAACCACTTACCAACAAAAGTGCCGGTGACTCCTGAGGTTTCACGTTCGCATCGCGACCTCGCTGACGATGTCGAGCAGCTCGCCCAGCACGAGATTAGATCCTTGGCGCACCTCTTACACCCGCAGGGAATGGCCCTTGGCTTGACTCCGGTTCTAAATAGTGTGGCGAATGAGTTTCGCGACCGGGTGGAACTCAGATTTCAATCGGGCCATGGGGAGCAACCGGTGCCCCCGCCTTTGGTACGTGAAGTCGCCGTAACGCTTACCGAAATACTTCTTGACGAAACTGCCTCTAGCCAAGGGACCATCGATGTAGTCGTGTTGAACACCTCCCAAGACCTCACGTTGATAATCCGTAATGGCGAGAAAGAGATAGTCAGAGTATTTTACAGCCCGCGGTCAATGTCGCCGCCCAAGAGCGAGTCGCACGCAGCGACCCATTGGTTTCACTTTCCGCCCGCCGCCGCAAAGATACCTTGGCTCGGCATCTCAATCCTCAACGCGTTCAGTGTCGTTGTCGCAACGCTCCTCACCCAAATCGATAACTGGATCGCTGCCGGCGTTGATATCTCAATCATTACCGTCGGCACTTTCATCCTGTTTCTGCTGGTAAGACCCGCCCTCATGGAAAACTGGTCGACAACCGCACAGTGGATATTCGTTGCAGCCTATGTGGCCTGCCTAGGGGCAATCGCCGGCGCAGCCTGGGGTGCCGCCCTCGGGGGCGAGGCGTTGAGCTTGGCGTTTATGGGGCTTATCTGCGCTCTGAGTGTTGGCCTTTTTGCCCCGGCACGCAAGGTGTGGGCTAGTGAGACTAAGAGATTGCAGCGGAACATCTACCTAGCTGAACTCCAAACCGAGTACGCCACCTTCGCTCTGCAAAACGTGGCGCGAATACAGCGCACGGCTGCAGCCGACATCTTGCATTCGGTCGTTCAAAGTCGCCTACTCGCTATCGCCGGATCAATCGGTGGCGCCGCGCCAGGTCAGATCCCGCAGGCCACGGTAGACGCGCTCCGCCACTTGAGGTTAACGGTTCTTCCGGAACTAATCTCGGATTTGGCAGCACCCCGTGAAGATGTAACGCAGAGCCTGCTAACTCAGGAAGTTCTTGTGGCGACCTGGCCGGGCACCACCTTCAGCATC
>BJGE01000125.1 GCA_014190275.1 Actinomycetes bacterium
GCGTTGTAGAGCTATTTACTTTCTTTCCACCCTTTTTGGACTGCGGACGCAGGTTGGCGAGATCGCCGCCGGTGTCGTTAGTTAGCAGCACGAAGGGTCGGGTTGGTGCGTACCGAATAACACTAATTGAGCAGGGGTCTATCTGAATTCGTTGGAACTGATCAAGGTGCATGCCGAGCGCATCCGCAAGGATCGCTTTAATGACATCGCCGTGACTCACCACCGCGTAGATAGCTTTCGCACCAAGTTGGGCGTTCCATTCCCGGACGGCCCGGACGGCTCGATGCTGCATAGTTGCCATCGACTCACCACTAGCGCCAGGGAAGACCGCTGCGCTGGGATGTGCCTGCACCACCTGCCACATCGGGTCCTTTGCCAAGTCAGCGATCTTCTTGCCGGTCCAGTCACCGTATTGGCATTCACCGATCCGTTCATCGGTATGCCGGGCGGTCGTCGCAGGTTGTTTTTCGCAGATAGCATCCGCGGTCTGCTGGGTACGGTCCAATGGGGATGAAATCACCGCCGTCAACGGCAGCACTGCCAGTCGTGCACCGGCATTGGCGGCTTGCTCCTCCCCCAATTCGTCAAGAAACACCCCGGGGGTCCAACCGGCCAAGAGGCCGTCGGTATTTGCCTTGGTGCGTCCATGGCGGACGAGGATCAACACGGTCACGTGCTGAGCGTAGAGGCCAGGGCCGGCTAGGGCAGAATGCGGATGTGATCAAGGGCATGGGTGTCTACTCACCCGATGGCGTCATTCCAACCACCGCGGCCCATAGTTGGCAAGAGCCCGGCGATGCCTACGTGGGCACCGCCCTGAACGAAGTGATCGCGCAGTGCAAGGTGAATTCGGGCAGTTTTGTCTGGGTTGGGCTCTTTGAGCCCACCATGACCGAGATGGAGCTGATAGCGGAGGCCTTTGCGCTGGCCCCCTTACAGGTCGAAGATGCCGCCAATCCGATGCAGCGGGCCAAGATCGATCTTGATGGCAACGGCCACGGCCTCGCCATCATCAAGGTCTTGGATTACGTCGAGGAGACATCTGATGTGATTACCGGGCAGTTGGCGCTCTTCCTCGGGCCCTGGTTTGCCATCACGGTGCGGCACGGGAGCATCGGCAACCTCGATGGGATCCGAAGCCGCCTGGAAACCAGTCCGACCCTACGGACGCACGGGCCACTTGCAGTTTTCTACTCTGTTCTAGATGCCGCGGTGGATGGCTACCTCTCGGTGAGTGATAGCGTCGCAGACGATGTCGAAGAAGCTGAAACTGCGGTGTTCGCACAAAAAGCCATCGGTGGCAGCGCAAATCGGATTTACCTACTAAAACGCGAAAATGTCGAAATCCGCAGGGCAGTCTCCCCGTTATTGACAACCGCGCATGACTTCGCCCAAGGGGACCGTACCTATATACCTGAGGAACTACGTCCGTACTTCCAAGACATTGGAGATCACCTACTAAGGGTTGCGGATTCCGTCGAAACGTCCGACAACCTCTTAATGACAATGTTGATGGCTTCGACATCATTGCAGGATCTTCAGCAAAACCGCGATGTGCGAAAAATCAGTGCCTACGTCGCAATTGCGGCAGTCCCAACCATGGTTGCGGCGATCTACGGCATGAATTTCGATTACATGCCTGAACTTCACGAGCCTTGGGGTTATCCGGTGGTCCTCGGCGTGATGGGTATTGCCTGCCTCTTACTATTTAGGGCCTTCAAGAAATCCGGTTGGCTGTAAAGCAACTTTAGGCGGTCAGTACTCCGGTTGCCAACAAGATCATGATCAGCACCCCGGCGACCAAACGATAGATTACAAAAGGGGTGTATGAACGCGTGGACACCCACCGGAGCAACCAGGCGATCACCACAAGACCAACAAAGAACGCGATGACAGTTGCCAAGATAGTGGGGCCCCACGTTACCGAGGAGTCTGATCCGATCTTGGTAGTTTCATACAGCCCGGATGCCAGGACCGCGGGCACG
>BJGE01000126.1 GCA_014190275.1 Actinomycetes bacterium
TCCTCGTTCAGATTGCGTTTTTCTTCAAGTCCCTGGGGTCCATCTTAGGGTCCTGTTGGAGTAAAAATCAGTCTGTTCGGGTTGCCGCCCACCAAGTCGGCGGACTTGACTAGGTTTTGAGGGTGAGCCAGTTACCCGGAGTCGAAATGGCGCCCGGCTCAACCCTGTTGGACGTCACCGACCTAGTCGAGTTCTGGCAGCGCCGCGAGTCGGTCTCCGGGGTGCAGCGGGTGATCGCTGAATCGGCGCCACTGCTCTTGGCCACCGATCCGTATCTGCTCGCGGTGGTACTGGACCGCCCGCGCGGGGTTTTCGTGGCCCTGACCCGGGTTGAGGTGGCGGCCTGCTTTGGGGACGGTGCTAGCCCGACCCGCGCGCAGTTGGCCGAGCGGGCAAATGGTTGCCTGGCCCGGGCGCGCACCGCGCCGCCGGTGCGTATCGATACCGACACCGTGCTGGTTTTTCTCGGTGCGGTTTGGATCAACGATGCACTGATGCTCGCGGCGCGCGATGCAAATGCCAAGGGGGCCAAGCTCGTCTACTTGTTATACGACTTGACGCCGGTGCTGGAGACCGGGCATACCGCGGCCGTCAATCGGCTCTTCGAGCGTTATCTGAACCTAGTACTTGACACCGCGTGCCGGGTGCCGGCGATCTCGCAGTCAAGTCGAAGTGACTTTGTTTCGTATGCGGCGGCGCAGGGCGCGCCGGCGCCGCCGGGCAGTGTCACCGGCCTGCCCTGCGGCATCACCCCGGGCAGGTACGACACCAGTGTGCGGCCCTGGCCGCGGCCGTACGCCCTGTTCGTCGGCACGGTCGAAGCGCGAAAGAATCACCTGTTGGTATTCAACACTTGGCGTGAGCTGATCGGCATCCACGGCGCGGACGCGGTCCCTGATCTAGTTTGCATCGGCCGCCTGGGCTGGCACGCTGACGAATTCTTGCGCACCTATGTCGAAACAGGCGGGCTCGGTGGCAAGGTGTCGTTACTGTCGACGAGCATTAGTGACCCAGAGCTGGCAGCTTTTTATGCCAACGCTGAATTCACCGTCTACCCGAGTCGTTACGAAGGTTGGGGCCTACCCGTCTCGGAGAGTTTGGCCTTTGGCAAAGTGCCGGTGGTGGCGCGTAATTCGTCGCTAGCGGAAGCCGGTGGTGAACTGGCGTCATACTTTGTGTCCGGTGGGGTATCCGACCTAACCAAAGTAATCGAGCGCGATGCCCTGGACACGGTGCAGCGAGCGCGATTAGAACAACGAATCCGCGATGAGTTCGTCGACCTGACGTGGCAGCATGTTGCCGACGTCATCAACCAAGACATCGAACAGGCACGCTCAAGTGAAGGCAGGAAGCCGATGTATCCGACCATCGAATTGGGCCGTGAGTATGTGCTCGCAACCGGCGTGGGCGCACCAGATAGTGGCTACGCGGATCAACTGATGCGTCACCTGCAGACCGAAGGCCTGACCCCGATGCTGCGGCAGCCCCGCGGCACCGATGATTTCAAGGTGGTTGATGCTGCGGTGATCGGCACCTTTGGCTCACCGCAAACCTGGGGGCTGGAGATCCGCCCGGGCCACCGCGCTGAGTTCCGCATCACCCGGCCGATTGCCGGGCCGCTGACCATCTTGATTTCCACGCGGTCGATGCCCGGGGTGGTGCGCATTGATGCCATCGGCCCGGGCGGGCCGGTGCAGGAGCAGGTTTACCTAGGCTCGGTAATCACCTTGCCACTTGGTGCCGGCAAGCAGGGTGAGCCAGCGCAGGTTACCTTGAGTGTCACCGAAGCCGCGGATTGCATCGAAGGCTTCCTCGGCATCGGGTCATTTGTCGTGCTGGCCGCTGATGATTTGCAAACCCAGGTCGTCGCATTGCTGTCGGCCGCCG
>BJGE01000127.1 GCA_014190275.1 Actinomycetes bacterium
GCCAGACTGCCGTCCAGGCCGGGGTATTGGTCAACCATTCGCGGCGCAGCCAGTCGACAACCTGTTGCGCCCCTGAGTCTTCACCCGAAAGGCCAGCAAGCAACCGGGTGCACGAGTAGGTGGTCTGGCCATTGGGCAAGCCGGTCGGCGCCTGCGCCCCCTGCGGGTAGTAGGCGCAGCCGATCGGGTTGGCCAGAATGGTTTGATCAGCCGTGTTACGAACCTCGGCGGGCCACCAGTAGCCGCGGTTATCGCCGGTGCTTACCGGCCATTGCCCCGGGCTCATATAGGTGATGGCTCGCGGCAGGATCGTGTCAATGGTGAGCATATAGATCACACCGACAATCGCGACAACTCGAACTACAGTCATGCCGACGCGCTTGTGATCAAGTTGCATGATAGCCATGGGCAGGGTGATGGCGAGCACCAGAATCGACGCGGTGAAAGTTGACTTCAGGCCACCATAAGCCGTGCCACTGCCGGCGAACCAGGTTCCTAAAGTGCTAACGCTCAAACCAAAAGCCACCACCAGCAACAACGGAATGAAGGCGATGAACTGCCCTGATTTTGTTCTCGACCGGCGCTGCCGGGAGAGGTAGAGCGCACCCAATACCGCGGACGCTACGGCGAGGAGACCAATTGCGGGCTGGATGATTTCAGTGCCACCTTGGCTCGTGAGCAGTTGCAGCCCGCGGATCGGCAACGAGGCAACCGCGGCACGAACACCACCGCCGCCGGATCCCGGCACGTCAGCCGCCGTTGGAATGTCAGCCATGTACAGCAGGACGCTCACCAATGAAGTCCACATCAGCACCAGCGTTAGCACTAACAGACCTATTGGAACGAGGGGCACCTTCGCAAGACTTCGGGCTTTCGCCGATTTCACTACCAGGTAAACCGCCATCCCGATAAAAATCGGGATCGTTATCACGGTCAGCGGGAACCACACCAGTGATGCGATTGCCACCGACAGGGTTGTCAACACATAGGCGTGCGGGATCTTCGACCCGACAATGAAAACGCTCGCCCAAATGCCGAGCACCAGGAAGGTGAACTCCAAGGTCATATGACCAAGGCCGCTGACCGCCAGACTCGCAGTCATCATGACGAATGCGCCGATCCAGATTAGTGGGGCCGGGATGAAGCCCCGAGTCTTAGCACCGGAGGCGATTCGAAAACGCGCCTCAGCGATTGGCGCGAAGACGAATGGCACGAGCATTACTAGAACGAACTCAAGATAGATGACAGTGTTTGCTGCAACAAAGACCTGGTTGACCCCGCCGAATGACAATTGAGAGATGACAGCGAGCAAGGTCGCCATCATCACCATGACTAATTGCAACGGGCCGCCGAGCGCAACAGCCTGTTCAATCGGATTCCCCGTTGAAATCTGCGCGGCGAAATCCAGCCACTTGGCGTTGTCCTCCGCGCCTTGGCGAACGAGCAGAAACCCAACACCTGTATAAAGACCAGAGGTCGGGGCTGCCCATAGGCGCGACAAAATCAGGAAGCCAAGGCCAACGAGGAATGGTGCTAGCACCGCGATCATTTGGCGGCTAAATGGCACCGCAGCCGACCCAGCCAACCGTCGCCGGTAGAAGAAGGCAGCCACAAACACCAGCAGCAGTCCGATCAGCACCGCGACCTGCAGTGACAGGAAATCCCAGCGCTGCCCGCGGTCATGGGTGAAGTTGATGAACGCCCCAACGAAGGCGATTGCGGCCGTGAGCCCCACCATCACGAAGGTGAGGCTGCGCACCAGCAGGAAGGACGCAATAGGCAATGCCAAGAAGGCGATCAAAAAGATCAGG
>BJGE01000128.1 GCA_014190275.1 Actinomycetes bacterium
TGGCACACTTTTGGGCTGCGGGTACCAGGGCTCGATCTCATTGGCTACGTTCCAAAGCGCACCGGTTCCAACAGCGTCCAGCCGGGCGTAGAAATCTTCAAGCTCAGGATTATCGTGCACTCGGGACCGACCGGCGATTTCCTCGATCTTTGACAACTTGCCCCACCTCCAGTTAAGTCCGCCCAGCTTGGGCCATCCGGTTGCACCACCGGTTGGCCTTTGGGCTCACTATTGTAAGGTCCGCGGCGGCGATGGACGGCGTCGAGGCGGCTAGATCGGGAAGGCGAGAAAGTGGCGGTCACTTACCCCCGGTTCCGGGCCGCGGCCGTGCAGGCCGCTCCCGTCTTCCTAGACACCGATGCCACGGTGGCCAAAGCCTGCCGGCTAATCGGGCAGGCGGCTGCTGGCGGGGCCAAGTTGGTGGTGTTCCCGGAAGTCTTCGTCCCGGGCTACCCATACTGGAACTGGACGATGACCCCGCTTAAGGGCAGTCCTTGGTTTGAGAAACTCTTTCGCGCTGCCATCGACATACCCGGACCCGAAATCGACGCCTTGCGTATCGCCGCCCGGGATGCAGGGGTCCATGTGGTTATCGGCGTCAATGAGCGTGACCCCTATTCAATGGGCTCCCTTTACAACTCCCTGCTGTTCATTGACGACGTTGGAAACGTACTCGGCGTGCACCGCAAACTCGTGCCCACTTGGGCTGAAAAACTCACCTGGGCCGGGGGTGATGGCAGCTCACTGCGCGTGTACGACACAGCTATCGGTCGACTTGGTGGCTTGGCGTGCGGTGAGAACACTAATACCCTCGCGCGCTTTGCATTACTAGCGCAAGGGGAGAACATCCATACCGCCAATTACATCGCCCTGCCGACGGCACCGGCGGATTACGACATGGTGGAGGCGATAAAGGTCCGGGCCGCCGCGCATTCCTTCGAAGGCAAAGTTTTTACCGTGGTGGCCTGCTCCGCCATCACCCCGGAGATCGTCGATGCGGTCGCGCATGACGACGAGTCCAGGGCGATGCTAGAGCGCAAGCACTCGGCATTCAGCGGGATCTTCGGGCCAGACGGACGTTTGATCAGCGACCCGCTCATTGACGAAGAAGGCATTGTCTACGCCGACATCGACCTAAACAAATGCATCCAGCCAAAGCAGATGCACGACATCATCGGTCACTACAACCGATTCGATATCTTTTCGTTGCACGTTAATCGCAAGCCACAGCCGTCGGTCACCTTCGGTGAGCTACCTCCCGTTGGTGCCGATTCTGATGCGGAAACGACACAGAGCTAAGTCCGCCAACCAACAGCAGGGAAATCGCATGCGTTTTGTCACATTCAGCACCGAGGCACCCGCCGTTCCACGCATCGGTCTCGTGGTGGGCGGCGACACCGTTGTCGACCTTCGCGCGGCACTCGCCGGCACTGTTGACGTCCCCGTGAAGCTGATCGACTACATCGCGGCGGGGGAGGAACTCCACGCCAAGGTGCGCGCTGCTGCGGCAGCGGGTGCGTGGGCCGTGGGCACTACCTCACCGCTAGCCGATGTACGCCTGCATGCCCCGCTTCGCCCCGGCAAGGTAGTTGGCGTCGGCCTGAACTACGTAGAGCACGTGGCGGAGTCAAGCCGCTCACTCGACACCGACAAGGAGCTCCCGACCCGACCGGTGCTCTTTAGTAAACCGGGTACCGCAGTAATTGGTCCGGGTGATCCAATTCAGCACAATGGTGCGATGACCCAGCAGCTTGACTGG
>BJGE01000129.1 GCA_014190275.1 Actinomycetes bacterium
GAGGGCGGCGACAATAGGCCACAGCAACCGTTGCGGGCCACCTTGCCCGATCCAAATGAGAATTCCAGTTAATGGCAGCAGCAGGAATAGCAGCCGGTAGTCATTGGAGTCACCGATCAAGTACGGCACGGCGAGGATGAAAGTGCCGCCGACGATGAGATACCACGGAGCTCCGTCGGTGTGCGCGATGTTCGCTTTACTCTTGCGAAGCAGCACGGTTAACAGTGCGATGATCACAAGGAAGATAAGCGTGCCGATTACTTTCAGTAGCGTGGAGTTGAGCACCTGACCTTCGGGTGGATTGAATGCGAGCGGATCTTCTACCAGCCAAGTGACAATGCCGGTGGTGCTGGAGAACATGATGCGGGTGGTCGACATAACATTTGATCGCGCGGGGCCTTGAGCTGATAGCAGATCATCGAAGTTCCAGATCAAGAACACGATAGTTGCTGCGCCAGCGGCTGCGGCAATCCAGGACCAACGCTTCGGGGCAAGGAATACCGCGAAGACTCCGACCGCGAAATACTTCAAGATCGAGGCGATGAACAGCGCGAGTGCTGCAATTGTCTTAGGTGCCGGGCCACTCGAAGGGCGCGCGAATGCGAGCAGGCCGGCGGCGGCTAGTGCAGCGATCAGAATGTCGACGGTGCCACGCTCGACACCGAGTAGAACCGAAGGTGAGATCGCCAGCGCGGTGATAGCTGCAAGGGCTGCGGTCAAGCCGATCGCGCCACTCGCGCCAACTCGCTGCCACCGCGTTACGACGAGAACACTCAACGCGCCAACTAACGCAACCCAGATCACCGCGAGGGCCACACCTAACGCCCCGGTCTGCTGCAGCCCAAGGCCTAAAGCACTAAGGACACTTGACGGGATGACGGTATACGGGGTGAAGGGGCGGCCGTATGGATCGCAGGTTGCGATGTCGGTGCCGGCCCCCATGCAGTCTGCTGTCGCGGTGAGGTAGGCGAGGTCGGCGAAGCCGGTGCTCCAGCCGATCACCGATGGCACCGTCCAGATGCCGAAGACCTTCCAGCCACCCGAGGGGATCAACCACCACAGCATGATGGTGGTGATGGCTGGCGGGAGGAGAGCAGCGACCAGTGCCGGCGATGAGGTGCGGTGCTTCGTGCCTTTCACCCCTGCCCCTGCCCCTGGCTCCAATTGGGAGTCCATACTTTTTAGAGGCTAGCAAATGAAGTTACCTTCAAGGCCAAGGCAAGCGGTGCGTTAACTTGCTATTTCAATGACTTGCGTGATTTCGGTGAAAACAGGCGGGAATACCAACTTTGGGTGCTGTTGACCCAGTAGATCTCCCGTGTACAGACGTATCCCCCCGTGCCGACATTTGGCCACTGCGCCCAACTGGGGTTCCAACCGTCGGCACAAATTTCCGATTCGCCGCGGCCGTAATCTTGGTACCACGATGAAGATGCCTCGCATTGGTGGCTCCAACCCTCGCTGATAGTGATTGAGCCACTTCCGCCAGCCGCACCTGTCGCGCCGGCGTTAGTTGAGATAGTT